>JBDHSX010000045.1:0-24009 GCA_039808365.1 Xanthobacteraceae bacterium
TTGAGGCCGTCCACGAGAGAAGTGTCACTGCCTCATGCGCATGGAGTCAGGAAGCGTTTCCCAAATCCGAAGGAAATCACCAAGCGACCTTACCGCCATCTTTCGCATCGCGTTGCTTCGGTGCATCTTCACGGTCACCTCACTGATGCCGAGATCAAAGGCGATCTGTTTGTTAAGGCGACCGTTTGCGACGCTCTGGAGTACGTCGCGCTCGCGTTTTGTCAGCGTCCCGAAACGTTCGATACTGCCCCTCAGAGCAGCGGCATCCCGACGCCGGGCAACGTCGATCGCGATACCGGCAGACACCGCATCGAGGAGCGTCTGATCCCGAACCGGCTTCGTCAGAAAATCGATGGCTCCGGCTTTCATCGCCTGGACGGTCATCGGAATGTCGCCGTGTCCGGTTAGGAAGATGACCGGCTTGGGATTTCCCGTTTGCGCGAGATGATGTTGAAGGTCGAGGCCGCTTAAGCCCGGCATTCGCACGTCAAGAATCAGACAGCCCGGACGATCAGGCAGATCGGCTTCAAGCAACTCTCGAGTCGAAGCAAAATCCATCGATTCGAGTCCTGCCGATGAAACCAGATCGGACAGCGCCTCGCGCACCGACGAATCGTCATCGACGATGATCACGAGAGGATATGCCCCGTCATCCCGCCTTGACGAAGGCAAAAGTGATTTCGATTGGAACAGGCGATCAGTCGTCATGATCCTTCCCCCTTTTGTCGTGAGGCAGGGCCTCGGTAACGGCAGCGAGCAGCAGCCGCCCGTCGAACGGCTTCCGGAAAAATCCGCTGATGCCCTGGGCGCGACTCTGATCTGCGATTTCATGGCGTCCAGTAATGAGAAACACCGGAAGATCCGGCCGCGCCGCACGCGCCCGATTTCGGAGTTCGAAACCATCGACGCCAAGCAGCCCGATGTCGGTAATCAGAACATCGATATCGGACAATCCATCATCGAGAATCGCTTGGGCCGATGAGAAGCAGCGCGCGCGATAGCCGGCCGATTCAAGAAGATCTTCCAGGGATTCGAGCAAACGCGGGTCGTCGTCCACCACCGCCACAACGGATCTCTTTATCTTCACGATCGATCTCCTCTGGCGCGCCGCGAGGTCGTCTGGATTCCCAGCCGCTCCGCGACACGAACGAGATCGGCGAGCGAGGTGACCGCCATCTTCTGCATCACATTCCTTCTATGAATTTGCAGCGTCACCTCGCTGATCCCGAGTTGCGCGGCGGACTGTTTGTTGAGAAATCCGCTCACCACCAACGGCAGAACATCACGCTCGCGCGGAGTAAGGTTATCGTAGCGTCGTCGTAGAACGGACAGATCGGCGCGGTTCGCCCGATCGGCGCGATCCTGCGCGATCGCGGCGATGACGGCGGCCAAGACGTCGGTATCGCTGAATGGCTTTGTCAGGAAATCAAGCGCGCCATGCTTGATGGCGCGCACCGAGGACGGAATGTCGCCATGGCCGGTGATGAAGACGATGGGCGGATGATCGCTCCTCTCGATCTGGCCCTGGAGGTCAAGGCCATTGATGTCTGGCAACTCGATATCAAGAAGCAGACACGCCGGAAGATCTGGCTTTCTGGCGTCGATATACGCCCCCGCCGACCCGAATGTCATGGCGGCGATGCCGTGAGATTCCAGCAGCTCCACCAGGGCTTCTCGGATGCGGGGGTCGTCGTCAACGATGAAAACGATGCGATCGTCGCGGGTCATGTGAGCAACGCTTTCATGTCCATCGGCAGTGTGAAGACAACTCGCGCGCCGCCGGATTCATTGTTCTCGGCCCACAATTTTCCTCCGTGGGACTCGACGACCGAGCGGGAGATGGCAAGTCCCATCCCCATTCCGGAGGGTTTTGTAGTGAAGAAGGGCTGGAATATGCGATCGCGATCCTGAATTCCGTGGCCATTATCGCTGACTTCGATCCGCACCACCTGCTCGACGCATCGCGCGGCCACCTTGATCGTCTTCTCGCCGGCGATGCCGTCCATCGCTTCCATGCCGTTACGGATCAGATTGCTCAGAACCTGTATAATCTGAATACGATCGAGCGGAACCGGCGATATGTCCTTATCGAAAACGACGCTCATACGCACTCCGCGGCGCGCCGCCTCCTTGGCCAAGAGGTCGCAAACCTCCGCAATCACGCTATCGATCGCGGTGAGATCCCGCTTGTCGATGGATTGCCGAAACAGCGCCCGGATACGGCTGACCACGTCGGCGGCGCCGTTGGCGTCCCGGATAATACGCTCGACCGTCCGGTGCGCGCGGTCGATATTCGGAGGATCGGAAGTCAGCCAGCGCTGGCAGGCATGCGAGTTGGCAACAATGGCCGCGAGCGGCTGGTTGACCTCGTGCGCGATGGAAGCCGACAATTCCGCGAGGCTCGCCGCCTGACTTGCGCGAGCCAGCCGCTCATGCGCCAGCCGCAACTCCTCCTGCGCCCGAACCTCGCCGTCGATATCCAGACAGATCACGTTCCATTGAACGATCGCGCCTTCCGCGTCCCGCATCGCGCCCGCGCGGGTTTCAACCCAGCGATACTCTCCATCGAAACGTCGCAGACGATGCCGCCGCGCATAAGGCTCCCCGGTTGCGAGGCAATGCGCGTATTGCTCCTTGACGCCGGCAAGGTCATCGGGATGAACGCCCGCATCCAGGGTGCCGCCGAGCCGCGACTTTCCGGTTCTGTCGAGTTGGTCAAGGTTGTAGCCGAGAAATTCGCGAAGCTGCCGGCTGCGGTAGACGGGCTCGCCGTTCGGCGCGGCGCAATCGATCATCGCGGGCAGCGTTTCAACCAGTTGCCAGAGGAAGCGCTCGCTTTTTTGCAGCGCTTCCTGCGCCGTTATCAGATCGTCGATATCGACGCTGACACCGTACCATTGCAGAATACCACCGGCTTCGTCGCGAAGCGGCTCCGCGCGTGTCTCGGTCCAACGATAGTTGCCGTCGGCACGCAATTGGCGATAGCGCTGAACGTAGGGTGTCCCTGTCGCGAATGAATGATTGGCAGCTTGCCGCGCCGTATCAACATCGTCCGGATGAACGACGCTGAGCGAGGGTGAGCCGTCCGGTGCGGTGATATCCTCAAGCGTTGCGCCGGTGATTTCCCTGAACCGCTTGTTGACCGACGTCGGCGTCCCATTCGGTGTCGTGCTCCATATCAGCGCCGGCACGGTATCGACGAGCCGCTTGAGCTCCCGTTCACGCTGTCGCAGCGCGGCTTGCGCACGCATCTCCTCATCCACGTCATGGCAGAGCCCGTACCATTGTAGGATCCTTCCATCCTGATTGCGCAGCGGTTCGGCGCGACTCGACATCCAGCGAAAATCGCCGTCGGCATGTCGAAGCCGGTATCGCATCGAGAAAGGCGTGCCGTTGACGAGAGACCGATCGAGGGTCGAGCGAAAACGCTCGGCATCGTCGGGATGGATCGTGGTCAAGAGTGCGTCAAGCCGGCTCTTACCCGGAATATCCAGATCCATGACATCCACGCCCAACGAATCAATCATTCGCTGATTGAAGAAAATCGGTTCTCCGTCGGGCGTGAGCCGCCAGAGGTGGCTGGGCACCATGTTCACCAACTGCGACAGTTCCTGTTCGTGATAACGCAGCGCTTCCTCGGCGCGCTTCTTGTCCTCGATGTCAATCATAGTGCCGTACCAGCCGTTCTGTGCGTCGTATTCGTCGGAGGATCGCAATCCGAACGACCAGAACCAGCGATAGACGCCGTCCGCTCTACGAAGCCGATACTCGGCATCAAAAGGAAGGCCGGTGACGAGAGAAGCCTTCCGCTTTTCGAGGACGCGCTCATAGTCGTCGGGATGAATGACGTCCCGCCATCCTGCCCTATCCAGCTCGTGAAAGAGCGATCGGTTCCTACGGGGACGACCCATGTAGAGAAAAGCGCCAGCATTCACGTGTGTGCCGTGGCCGTCTGGTGTCGCCGACCAGGTGTAGGCTGGCATGCTCTCGATAATCCGCATCGCCTCGTTCGCGTCGGCTTCCCGAGCCCTTGACCCGCGCGTGGGTATAAGTTCGCCGATACAGAGAGCCAACGCGAACACCGCAGCCCCGCAAAACCAGGCGCTATGTGCGCCCGCGATGCCAAGGAGACCGGCGAGGACACATATCAGCAATCCAACGATCCATACGCTCCGGAGCGGCAAGGTCGCGCGGTGCCCGGCGTAAATCTGGAACACCACAATGGGAGCGACGAGGCCAACCGGTGACGCGCTCGCCATCGACAGGGCTGATCCGATAGCGATGGCGGTGACAGCCACGACGCCTTGATATCGGGTAAATTCAGTTGTCATGAAAAGCCGCCCTTCCGCGCGAATATGGCATGAGATCGACGGCAACTAATTTACCACCTTTCGGAGCAATTCCATCGATCGAATCGCGACCTTTCTCCTACCGCCATCTTCCTCCGCTGTATGTCATGGAAATCCATGTATTGCCGGAACATGCACGGGAACGTCGCAGGCGGACGCCAAGACGTCTCTTTCCGTCTCGTACGGCCTCTCCCGAGGAATGGATCGATCCATCCGGAGAGCCAGCGCCGCCATACCGGCGTGCGATTTTGTTTCGCGATGCGGGGTGTCATCCTTGAAAGCATCAGAAAGGCCAGACATTCGCGTAAACGGCAAACGCCATGAACCGTTGAATGTCCTTGCCTCCACCTGGTTTAGATCGCCAACGCTTCGTCGCGCAAATAGCGGGAGAGCCTGGCGCAACATGGAGACTAGGAATGACCCCGCGCGATTCCTTCAAGCAACTCGCCGGCATGTCACGGAGAAAAGTCCTCGCCACGACAATGCTATACGCCACGTCGCTGACCATCCGCTCGCCCTCGGCTGCCGGAGGCGCGACATCAACTCACAAGCCAACAGGAGACGATTCCATGATCTCGGTCGGCACCGAAGACAGCGTTCAGATTTTCTACAAGGACTGGGGTCCGAAGACGGCACAGCCCATCTTCTTTCATCACGGGTGGCCGTTGAGCGCCGACGACTGGGACAATCAGTTGCTGTTCTTTGTCAGGAAGGGTTACCGCGTGATCGCCCATGATCGGCGCGGACATGGTCGCTCGTCGCAAGTGCGCGACGGACATGACATGGATCACTACGCTTCCGACGTGGCGGCGGTGACCGAGCATCTCGATCTTCGCAATGCCATCCATATTGGTCATTCCACCGGTGGCGGCGAGGCGGTCCGCTACGTCGCGCGCTACGGCCGGGACCGGGTCGCCAAGTTGGTCTTGATAGGCGCCGTTCCGCCGCTGATGCTCAAGACTCCGACCAATCCCGGCGGGCTGCCGATCGATGCTTTCGACGATCTCCGCAAGCGGCTTGGCGCCAACCGTGCGCAGTTCTACCTCGATTTCGCGAGCGGCCCTTTCTACGGCTACAACCGGCCAGGCGTCAAAGCGTCACAAGCTGTCGTCTGGAATTGGTGGCGTCAGGGCATGATGGGCGGAGCCAACGCCCATCACGACGGCATCAAGGCGTTCGCGGAAACCGATTTCACCCAGGACTTGAAAGACGTCGCCGTGCCGACGTTGGTCCTCCATGGTGACGACGATCAAATCGTGCCCATCGCTAATTCCGCGCTCCTGTCGGCAAAGCTGCTGAGGAACAGCACGTTGAAGGTCCTGCCACATCTGCCGCACGGGATGTGCACCACCCACGCCGACGTGATCAACGCCGAATTGCTGTCTTTCGTCACCGCGTGAGTCTCGGCACGACACATCGAAAACTTGAAATTACGGGAGAATGTCACAATGCGACTTGTCATCATCGGAGCCGGCTTTGCTGGTATGTATGCGGCCTTATCCTCTGCACGTCTACGCGACATCCATAACGTTTCACCCACGGCTCTGGAGATCGTTCTGGTCGCGCCCGAGCCGACCCTGGTGGTTCGTCCAAGGCTCTACGAACCGAATCCCGAGACGTTGACAGCGCCTTTGCATCATGTGCTCAAGGCCATCGACGTCCGATATGTGCAGGGTTGCGCCGAGACGATCGATATCAAGGCTCATACCGTCGATATCGTGAATGCGGGCGAGACGAGAAAGGCCCTGTCCTATGATCGGCTGGTCATAGCCACTGGTAGCCGGCTGTTTCGTCCCGACGTCCCCGGTCTCGCGGAGCACGGGTACAGTATCGATCAACTGGATGACGCTATCGCGCTCGATCGACACCTGCGTCATCTGGCCAGGCGTCCGGCGACAAGTGGCCGCGATACGGTGGTCGTGGCGGGCGGCGGGTTTACCGGGATCGAAGCCGCAACGGAAATCCCCGCGCGGTTTCGTGATATTGTTGGCGACACCGTCAAGCCGCGCGTCGTCATTGTCGACCGGAGCGAGGCGATCGCTCCCGACATGGGCGCGGGCCCGCGGCCGATCATCATGGAGGCGTTGCGCAAGCTCGGCGTGGAGACCCGGCTCGGCACCAGCGTCGCATCGCTCGACAAAGCAGGCGTAGCGTTGTCGAATGGCGAATACATCGAGGCGCAAACCGTCATCTGGGCCGCCGGGATGCGCGCAGCGCCGCTGACGCAGCACATCCCCGCGGCGCGCGACAATCTCGGACGCTTGCTGGTCGAGCGGGATCTTCGTGTCTCCGGCATTGCCGACGTTTTCGCCACCGGAGACGCCGCGCGTGCCCAATGTGACGACGATGGAAATTACGCGCTGATGTCATGCCAGCATGCCACGCGGATGGGCGCTTTCGCCGGTCACAACGCGGCTGCCGAGTTACTTGGCGTTCCCACCAGACAATATCATCAGAAGGCTTACGTCACCTGCCTTGATCTCGGAGCGGCAGGCGCGCTGTTCACGCGGGGCTGGGATCGCAAGGTCGAGATGATCGGGGACGAGGCGAAAAAGACCAAGCAGGAGATCAATACTGTCTGGATCTATCCGCCGAAGGCCGAGCGCGCCGCCGCACTAGCATCGGCTGATCCCGAACGGGTTACCGATCTGTAAGCGCCTCGCATAAAAGCACGCGCGCAGCGCCAAGGCGCTCGACCTTTCCCATCAACCCGGTACGACCAAGATGATTCCTGTTAGCGCGCCGATCGGAGTGGGCTACGACGCCGGCCCGGAGCGAGCAGCGGGGAGCCGTCGATCCTCGCGTAACCGACGTAGGGTGGGTCTGTCTCTTTGCTTCTGCGCCTTGGCGTATGTCTTCGGTTGGATTTGGATCGACCTGAACGGTGCGATATCCACCGACAATGCGTATGTCCGCGGGGATGTGACCTCGGTCGCCCCAAAAGTCACGGGGTATGTGACTTCGGTCGCTGTCGGGGACAACCAACCTGTCCGGGTCGGCGACGTTTTGTTCCGGATTGACGACCGAGACTACCGTGCGAGGCTCGCGGAAGCTGTGGCCAATCTGGAAGCGGCCAAGGCTCGCCTCACCTATGTCGAGGCGGAGACAAGGCTTCAACACGCCCTGATTCGCCAGGCTGTCGCGCTTCAGGCCTCATCCGAGGCGGAGTTGAGCTTGGCCATCAAGGCCTCCGATCGTCGCCGCCAGCTCATCCGCAGCAACACCGTCAGTCAGGCCCAAGTCGATGAAACCGATACAAAGCGATTGCAAGCCGAAGCATCGGTATCCGCTTCGTCCGCAACGGTTGAATCGCAATGTCTGCGCCTCTCCATCTATGCCGCGCAGCGCGAGACTGCTCTCGCCGCCATCGAGCAAGCTGAAGCCGCGCGACAACTCGCGCAGATTGATCTCGACAACACGATCATGCGCGCGCCGGTTTCCGGCATCGTCGGCAACCGCCACGTTCGTAAGGGCCAGCTCGTCGCATCGGGAGCGCCCCTGCTCGACATCGTTCCGGTCAGCGATGTGTGGATCGTCGCAAATTTCAAGGAAACCCAAATCCGAAACATTCAACCTGGTCAACGAGCCCGCGTCACGATTGACGGCTATCCGGATCAGGTGCTCGAAGGCATCGTTGACAGCTTCGCACCCGGAAGCGGATCCGCTTTCAGCCTGCTTCCGGTCGATAACGCGACAGGGAATTTCGTTCGCGTGGTTCAGCGCGTTCCGGTGAAGATTCGGTTCTCCCACAATCCTCTTCCCGGTCGCCTCGTGCCCGGCGTGTCGGCGCGTGTTGCGATCGATGCAGGACGCTGATGATGCTCGAGGTCAATAACGCCGAACGGATCGACTGTCATGCAACGACGACGCCGGTTCTTGTCGGCGGCATTGTCCTTGCCAGCTTGACGGAAGCCATCGCCGGCACCGCCTTATCGCTCGCGCGTAATGATATGATCGGCGATGTTCACGCAACGCCTGATGAGTTCGCGTGGCTCGATGTCGGCTATACCGCCTTGAAGTTGATCGCATTCATGGCCGCGCCGTGCTTGATGAGCCGTATCGAAGCGCGGGCCCTAGTGGTCGGCGCCACCCTCGTGATGGGCGCGGCAAGCGGCATCGCCGCCGCCACCACACATCTGAATGTGCTGATCGCGATACGAGCCGTTCAGGGGTTCTCGGGCGGCATCCTGCTCGTGGTTGGGCAAGCTATGATTTTCCTGGCCTATCCCCGCGCACGCCAACCGCTTCTTCAAGCGTTGTTCGCCATGGGCGCGGTCGTCGCTCCCACGACAATCGCTCCGGCGTTTCAGGGTTCGTTACTCGACGGTCAATCCTGGACATGGATCTTTCTCAGCATCACGCCGCTTGCACTCATGGCCTCCGGCCTGTTGATGCTTGTGCAGATGCCTTTCTTCGACGCAATGAAGGTGCCGATATTATACGACTGGATCGGGCTCTGTCTGATTTCGGCGGCGCTTCTCTGCCTGACCTACGTCCTCACCCAAGGCGCGAGGTGGGATTGGCTCGGGGAACCGCTCGTTCGATGGCTCACGGCCATCGGAATCACCGCTTTGTCGATATTCCTCGTTCAGCAAAAATTCACCCGCGGCTCCGGGTTGCTCGACTTCGCCTTGTTCGCGTCGAAGGAGTTTTCCTTTGCGTTCATTGTCAGCTTCCTGGCTGGCGCGGCCCTTTTCGGGAGCGCATTCCTGATCCCGGCTTTCACGGTATCGGTGCTTGCGTTCACGTCGACTGATGCGGGTCAACTTCTGTTGCCAAGCGGCGTGCTTTTCATCGGCACCCTCTTGATCGCGGCTTTCGCCATACAGGTCTGCAAGGTTCCGCCGTTGATAACAGTACCGTTCGGCATCGTGATGATCATGATGGCGATGTGGATGCTGTCCGGCTCGACCGGCGAAAGCGGCGCGGACGACATGATGCCGGCGATTCTCTTGCGCGGCATGGGTCTCGGCTTTCTATTCCTTTCGATCACGATGATCGCTTTCAATGATCTACCGCCATGCCATCTCGGTGCGGGCATCGGGTTGTTCAACGCGGGACGTCAGCTTGGCGGTCTGCTCGGCGTTGCGGCGCTGCAGACCATGATCAATCACCATGTCGCCTCCAATGCCGCCGTTCTCAGGACGTACATCGTCGCGGGAGACCCCATGGTTAGCAAGCGGCTGACGGCGACGGCCGCGATGCTTTCGTCCAAGGGAACAGATGCTATGGCGGCGGGCGATGTTGCCGTGAAGCTTCTGGGCCGAACCATCGTTCATCAGTCCACCGTGATGGCCTTCGACATGGCCTTTATCGCCGTTGCGTTGCTTTTCGTGGTCGCCGCGCCGGCAATGATCGCCGTGAAGATTGGGTTGTCACGTCATCGGACACAGCCTCCACCGACCACAACGAACCTAAAACATCCCCCATAGGCGAAAGGAGACGACAATGCAGGATCAAAGAGTTGTTATTATCACCGGGGGCAGCTCCGGCATCGGCCGGGCGGCGGCCCTGCGGTTCGCTGCTCAAGGCGACAAGGTTCTGATCACCGGTCGACGGCCCGAGCCGCTCCATGCGACGGCGGCCGAGCACATCAATATCGTCGGTCTGGTTGCCAACACCGCGTCGCCGATTGACGGCGAACGCACCGTCGCCGAGGCTGTCGACCGTTGGGGGCGGCTGGATGCACTCGTCAACAACGCCGGCGCCGGCGCGATCCTGCCGCTGGCCGAAGCGAGAGCCGATCGGATCATGGATATTTTCTCGGTGAATGTTTTCGGTCCCAGTCTTCTTGCGTCGGCCGCTCTACCGCATCTGGAAAGGACGCGCGGCGCCATTGTCAATGTTTCAAGCACGTTCGGCCACAAACCCGGGGCGGCGCTTTCGCACTACGCCGCGAGCAAGGCGGCGCTCGAACATCTGACCCGCTGTTGGGCGCTCGAGCTGGCTCCGGTCGGAATCAGGGTCAATGCGGTCGCGGCGGGACCTACGGAATCGGGTGCGCTGACTGGCATGATGGGTCTGTCCCCCGAGCAGGCGGCATCACTCAAGGAGCAGGAGCGCGCCCGCATTCCGCTCGGCCGGCGTGGCGTTCCCGACGATATTGCGAACTGGATCGTCCGGCTTGTCGATCCGGAAGCAGGCTGGATGACCGGACAGGTGATCGCGATCGATGGGGGGCTGGGTCTGTCCTGAGTTTGGTCGAAGCTCGAAAGCCGATCCCGCCCTCGGAATGTCAGGACCTATGCCACCGTATGGCTCACCCTCGTCCTCGATCCAATCGATCGTCCCGGCGCTTCAACGTAACGTCATGAGCGCCGCGCGCAAGGCGGCGTTCAGCAGGAGACGAAGATGAATCTACACAACACTTCACACCTTGAAAAATCGGGGCCCGACGA
This sequence comes from Xanthobacteraceae bacterium, assembly GCA_039808365.1. Classification (GTDB taxonomy): domain Bacteria; phylum Pseudomonadota; class Alphaproteobacteria; order Rhizobiales; family Xanthobacteraceae; genus 62-47. The sequence continues at coordinate 10,748 of JBDHSX010000045.1, forward strand.
GTTGGTCCCGTCACGCTACGCAGTTCAGGTCGGTGACATCGACGTGCTGGTGATCAGCGATGGCGTGCTGCCGCTCCCGACCAAAATGCTCGGGCATAACGCCGATCCGAACGTTCGGGCGGCCTGGCTGAACGATATGTTTCTGCCCGCGGAAGCCTTCGATTGGGCGCTGAACGTTGTCGTCGTGCGCAGCGGCGGCAAGACCATTCTCATCGACGCCGGACTGGGGGCCGACCCGGACCTGCATTTGCCCCGAGCCGGGCAGTTGATCAAGCGGCTGGAATCGGCAGGCATCGATCTTGCGTCCGTCACCGATGTGATTCTGACTCACATGCACATGGATCACGTCGGTGGATTGCTGGTCGAGGGGGTCAAGGATCGGCTCCGCCCGGATCTGCAAATCCATGTTGCGGCGGCGGAGGTCAAATTCTGGGAGGCGCCTGATTTCTCCCATACGGCCATGCCGCAGGGTTTTCCTGATGCGTTGAGGGCGACAGCCAAGCGGTTCACGAAGGAATATCATAACCATCTACGCCAATTCGAGGAGGAACATGAGGTCGCGCCGGGAGTGGTCGTCCGTCGTACTGGTGGGCATACCCCTGGGCATAGCGTGGTTCGCGTCGCTTCGGGCGGCGACGCGCTGACATTCGCCGGCGACGCGGTGTTCGCGGTCGGTTTCGACAATCCGGATTGGCATAACGGATTCGAACATGACCCCGAGGAGGCGGCTCGTGTGCGGGTTCAGCTCTTGCGGGAATTGGCCCGTTCTGGGGAGATGTTGGTGGCCACCCATCTTCCGTTCCCATCCGTGGGTCGGGTCGCAGCCGACGGCGATGCCTTTCGCTGGGTGCCGATCTTCTGGGATTATTAGCGACGCATTGAACTAACGCAGCCATGGGGTCGGGAGACAGCCCGGCGGCGGAAATGCCGTCAATGCCGTATATGTGTCGCTTCCACCGCTTGACTGCTACCCTGACTCGAATCGCAATGGCCATTCTTGCACCATCTGGACATCGATCGCGATTCCGGGAGGATAGAGGCAGCTCATGCGGCATGCGTTTTTTGGGGAAGCGAACGAGATCTTTCAGATACCAACCAGCAGCTTTGAATCGTTGAAGAAAGTCACCCTCGCCGCAGAGGGCCGATACTATGGCGGCCGGCTCGTTGAGCAGAATAAGCTTAGATCCAATACATCGGAAAGAGCGCGCCACTCTGGGGAAGATGATCCGCGAAATGAGCTGCCGGTTGCAATCACAAAAGGCTCAAAGAATGTCCACTCCCGATCCGTCATCAGCCCCCGAACCACCACTGCCTCCCTTCCAAGAAGCAAGAGTTTCACCCATCGGAAAGCGCAGCGCGTTAGCCATGCACAGAAAATGTTGCAAAGGAACTTTGCCGACGCAGTTACAATCTACGAGACCTATAATTAACACAGCACTCTACCCAAATGTGGCTGGAACGGGGAGTCGAAACTCTTCCATGCAACGCTCTAACTGAGATCAACTTTTAGCGTTGGCGGGTTTGTTAAGTTAACATAGGAGCTATAACTGCGGCATTCCAGCGCGGTTACCGCCTCATTGAGCCACTAAATTCACCTCTCTTCGGGTTGCCTTTTAACGGGAATCGAAGCCTCTATGGATCTTGAATTTGGCGGTCGCCCTGCGATCTTCGGCTAACTTCCAGCGCAATTGGCGTTTCAGCAGCGCTGCTGCATTTGCGCAAGATTTTGGGCCCGCTTCAGACTGACCAGAATTATTCGCCGCCAGGAAAGAGCTTGTCCTCGTATCCTTTAGTTCATGTTATGAAGGGAAGGATCGATGCCATTATGGTCGGGAAGAGCTTGTGATACCGCTTGAATTGCTCCTGTTTGGGCTTATTGCACTTCCTTTTCTGGGAAGCTGTTTAGCCGTCCTATTTCGCGTAAACGCCCATGACGGAGCCGCATATTTCGCCGGATTGATCGCGTTGACGGCCTTGGCACTTACCATTGCGATGTACCCGCACGTTACGAGCCGTGAAGTCCTGCAGTACAAATACGACTGGGTTCCACAGCTTGGGCTAGACTTCAGTCTGCGCATGGACGGATTCGCCTGGATTTTCGTCGCGCTGATTACCGGCATCGGATTTCTCGTCGTATTGTATGCGCGATACTACATGCCCTCGGGCGATCCTGTTCCTCGGTTCTTCGCATTTTTGCTGGCCTTCATGGGGGCAATGCTCGGGATCGTACTCTCTGGAAACGTCATTCAGTTGGTCTTTTTCTGGGAGCTGACCAGCCTCTTCTCCTTCTTGCTGATAGGTTATTGGTATCAGAGCGCTCAGGCACGTGACGGTGCCCGTATGGCACTAACCATTACATCGGCAGGCGGCCTTTGCCTTTTCGCGGGCGTTCTGATTCTAGGTCACATTGTCGGAAGTTACGACCTTAACCGTATTCTCTCCTCGGGCGCTGTTATTCGATCACATCCTCTCTACGTGCCAGCCCTCGTTCTCATTCTCGCTGGTGCCTTCACAAAAAGCGCGCAATTTCCGTTCCACTTTTGGCTTCCGCAAGCAATGGCTGCGCCGACACCGGTCTCGGCCTACCTCCACTCTGCAACAATGGTCAAAGCCGGCGTATTCTTGCTCGTGCGCCTTTGGCCTGCGATGGGGGGAACGAACGAGTGGCTCTGGCTGGTGGGTTCTGCCGGACTCGTCACCTTCATCCTCGGTGCTTTTTTTGCGGTGTTTCAGCAAGACCTCAAGGGACTTCTTGCTTACTCGACGGTAAGCCACCTCGGGCTGATTACGTTGCTTACCGGCCTCGATACACCACTCGGGCAAGTCGCCGCCATTTTTCACATTATTAATCACGCGATTTTCAAGGCTTCCCTCTTCATGGCGGCTGGGATTATCGATCACGAAACTGGAACGCGCGACATCCGGCGTCTGAGTGGTCTGCGGCGCTTCATGCCTGTTACGGCGACTCTCGCAATGGTTGCCGCTGGCGCGATGGCAGGCGTACCACTCTTGAATGGCTTTCTTTCGAAGGAGATGTTCTTCGCCGAAACCATTGAGATCCACGACAACTCCTTAATAGATCAGGCATTGCCGTATATCGTGACGATTGCGAGCATGTTCACTGTTGCGTATTCGCTACGGTTCATTCTTGATGTGTTTTTTGGCCCCGCTCCAACAAGTTTACCGCGTGTTCCGCACGAGCCGCCGTTCCTGATGCGCTTACCGTCCGGACTACTGGTGCTGGCATGTCTTGTCGTTGGGATCGTTCCAGCAATCACGATAGCCCCTCTTTTGACCACGGCCCTCCACCCCGTGCTCGGACCCGTCCTCCCAGCGTACAATCTGGCTGCCTGGCATGGCTTCACGCCCGAATTCCTGATGAGCTTGGTAGCTATCGCCGGTGGAGTTGCGATCTACGTCACGCTGCGCTCTTATTTGAGCATCAATGAAGGACCTCCGCTGTTTCGTCACATCAAAGGGCAGCGTATTTTTGAACGCATTCTGATCATTCTCTCATGGCGACTTGCGCGGTGGCTGGAGCGCAAGCTCGGTACGCGGCGTCTACAGCCGCAACTGCGGATCTTGATTTGCGTCGCTCTCGTCGTTGGACTGGCACCGATTTACTTGCGTGGGATCAGCATCGGCGACTCCCCGCGGATGACGTTTGATGTCGTGTTCGCGATCATCTGGGCTGTCGGCATTTCCTGTGCTTTAGCTGCAGCCTATCAAGCCAAATTTCATCGTCTTGCAGCCCTCATTTTTGTCGGTGGCGCCGGCCTCGTGACCTGTGTCAGCTTCGTCTGGCTCTCTGCGCCTGACCTAGCCTTGACACAACTGGTCGTCGAAGCCGTTACGACGGTGTTGCTTGTTCTCGGCTTACGTTGGTTGCCAAAGCGTTTCGAGAAGGAGAAGGGAGAATGGGCCGACGCGACGGCGGGCATCCTGCGTTGGTATCGCGTGCGTGACATTTTCGTTGCCGCAGTCGCGGGTGGCGGTATGGCGGTACTTGCTTACGCCGTCATGACGAGTCCACCCCCGGATAGCATCTCCAACTTCTTCGTCGAGAATGCCTACACGAAGGGCGGCGGCACCAATATTGTGAATGTCATTCTGGTGGATTTCCGTGCGTTCGACACGCTGGGGGAAATCACCATTCTCGGCATTGTCGGCCTCACGGTATTTGCGTTGCTGCGGCGGTTTCGTCCCGCCGCCGACAGCATTCCGATGCCCGAGCAACAGCGCGCGCAAGATCTCTTCGATCATGAAAGCGGCACGCGGCAGCGTGGCGCCACCGTCAAGAGCGCGATGGCAATTCCTGCACTCATGATGGCCGCGCTGTTTCCGCTTATCATCATGACGGCTCTGTATTTGCTTCTTCGCGGACACGACCTGCCGGGCGGCGGATTCGTCGCCGGCGTGACGATGGCCGCGGCATTCATTCTGCAGTACATGGCTCGCGGAACCATCTGGGTGGAAACGCATCTTCGCATCTTGCCCATCCGCTGGATGGGTGCAGGCTTGCTTGTGGCCGCCGGTGTCGGAGCGGCAGCCTTGCTGTTTGGCCGGCCATTCTTAACTTCATCTTTCTCATACGTGGATATCCCCTGGATCGGGCGTGTGCCGGCCGCCAGTGCGATGCTGTTCGACCTGGGCGTGTTCGCGCTGGTCGTCGGCGCAACCGTACTTATGCTGATCGCAATAGCGCATCAATCTATGCGCAGTCATCGCGCGCCGCGCGCCTCCCTTGTCAACGAATCCAACATCGAGGTGCGCTGATGGAAATCGTTCTCGCTATTGGCATCGGAGTGCTCGTCAGTTCGGGCGTTTGGCTGATCTTTCGGCCGCGCACGTTCCAGATCGTCATAGGACTGTCGCTGCTCTCCTATGCGGTTAATTTGTTCATTATCGCCATGGGGCGGCTGAAGACCGAAGCGGCCCCGATCCTCTCGGCCGGTGGAGTGGGCGACCCCGGGCGCTACGCCGATCCGTTACCGCAGGCGCTGGTCCTGACCGCTATCGTCATTAGCTTTGCCACGACCGCCCTGCTTCTCGTCGTGCTGATCGCGTCGCGAGGCCTTACCGGCACGGACCATGTTGACGGACGGGAACTAGATCGTTGAGTAGCATCGGAAACCATCTGATGGTCGCCCCCGTTGCGGTGCCGCTATTCGCCAGTGCCGCGATGCTGGTTCTCGGTGGTGACCGTCGCACCCTGAATGCGGTGCTCAATGTTGCATCCGTCGCTGCGCTCGTGGGGATTGCGATCGCCTTGCTCCGGGGAGCAGATGCCTCTCCAGATGGCCTTCTTGGTGTATATCGGCTCGGCGACTGGCCCGCACCGTTCGCCATTGTTCTGGTTGTCGACCGGCTGACTGCCATAATGCTGCTACTGACGAGCCTTCTTGCGTCGGCGACACTCATATTTTCGCTCGCTCGGTGGCATCGCGTAGGCGCGCATTTTCACTCCCTGTTTCAGCTGCTGTTGATGGGACTCAATGGAGCATTCCTTACAGGCGACCTCTTCAACCTGTTCGTCTTTTTTGAGGTTCTGCTCGCAGCCTCATACGGCCTGGCACTGCACGGCTCTGGGACGGCGCGCGTGACCACTGGGATGCACTATATCATCGTCAACCTGGTGGCCTCGCTTCTGTTCCTCATCGGAGTCAGCCTGATTTATGGTGTCACCGGAACGCTCAATATGGCCGATCTGGCAACGCGCATTCCGGCTATTCGCGCCGAAGATCGCGCCCTGCTGGAAACAGGCGCCGCCGTCCTTGGCATTGCCTTTCTGACGAAGGCTGGCATGTGGCCGATGTGCTTCTGGCTCCCCCGCATCTATGCCGTCGCGCCACCTCCGGTCGCAGCGCTCTTTGCAATTCTAACAAAAGTAGGTGTCTACATCATCCTTCGGCTTTGGCTGCTTTTGTTCGGAGATCACGCCGGATCATCAGCCCATTTTGGCGGTGAACTGCTATTGATCGGCGGAATGGCAACCATTGTTTTTGGTGCGATCGGATGTCTCGCGTCCCAGGACATGGCCCGCCTCGCCGCCTATTCCGTGCTCGTATCGTCCGGCACTGCACTTTCCGCCATCGCCATGGGATCTGTCGGTATGACAGGCGGCGCTCTCTACTATCTCGTTAGTTCGACGCTTGGCTTGGCGGCGTTCTTTCTTCTTATCGAGCTTATCGAGCGAGGTCGCGAGCCGGGCGCCGACTTGCTTGCCGTGACCCGAGAGCTCTACGGTGAAGAAGATGAACTCGATGATGCAAAAGCAACGGGCATTGAAATCCCGGCGAGCATGGCCGCTCTGGGCGGCGCCTTTATCTGCTGCACCCTGATTATTTCCGGACTGCCGCCACTGTCGGGCTTCGTCGCCAAGTTCGCATTGTTGACGGCGGCCCTAAATTCGCAACCGAACAGCATCCCGATCGCGGCCTGGATATTCCTTGTCATCCTCATTCTGTCCGGGCTCGCAACTCTGATCGCGACAACCCGCGCCGGAATCCACGCACTTTGGGCCTCACCGGACCGGGCCGTACCGAGCGTGCGTTTGGTCGAAATAATACCCATCGTTGCGCTTATTCTGTTCTGTGCTGCACAGACGATGCAGGCCGGCACGGTTATGCGATACACGCTAGCGGCAGCGGAATCGCTATACACACCGCACGACTATTTGCGCGGCGTTCTCGGCGCGGAGAATGCACCTCAAAACTACTGGAGGGAGGCTCGATGAGACTGCTTCCGTATCCGATCGCAAGCGCTATATTTCTCGGGTTCTGGCTGCTATTGAGCCAATCTCTGGCGATGGGGCAATTTCTTCTGGGCGCAGGCATGGCGCTGATCGGCGGGTGGGCGCTGGCAGCGCTAGAGCAGCCGAAGGCACGCCCAAAGCGGCTTCTTACGATATTGCGCTTGGTCTTCGTCGTCGCCGTGGATATTGTCAAATCCAATATTGCCGTCGCAGGCATCATCGTCGGTTTCGGGCGGAGAGAGCGACGTCCAGGTTTCCTCGACATACCACTTGAGTTGCGCGACCCTTATGGTCTGGCACTCCTCGCGTGCATCATCACCTCGACACCCGGAACGCTATGGGTCAAATTCGAGGAGCCGGCCGGCACATTAACCATCCACGTCCTCGACCTAGTCGACAAGGCTGAATGGATCAGCACCATCAAGAGCCGCTACGAGCAACCGCTTTTGGAGATTTTCGCATGAATGCGTTGCTCGCGTATTCGATCATTTTTGCCCAGCTCTCTTTGGCGATAGCGATGACATGCGCTGCATATCGCATTCTGCGCGGGCCGCGCGCGCAAGACAGGGTACTTGGACTGGATACTCTTTACGTCAATGCGATGCTGCTTCTTCTCGTTTTTGGCATCAAATCGGGCTCCACTCTCTATTTCGAGATGGCGTTGGTCGTCGCTCTGCTCGGCTTCGTGGGCACTGTCGCACTTGCCAAATTCCTGCTTCGAGGCGAGGTGATCGAATGAAGGGTACCGCCGACATTCTCGCTCTTTCGGCATTTTTTACGGCTTCATTTCTGCTGCTTGGGTCAGCGCTGACCCTGATCGGCTCGCTCGGACTGCTTCGGCTTCGCAGTTTCTATGAAAGAGTTCACGCGCCGACGCTCGGAACGACGCTCGGTGTCGGCTGCATAGGAATGTCGTCCATCATTTACTTCTCGACGCTTGCAGGCCAGATCGTGTTTCATGAAGTCCTGATTGTCTTGTTCGTGACCATCACCACACCAATCACGCTGATGGTGCTGGTCCGCGCGGCGCTGTTCCGTGATCAAACCGAGGGGCCAGACGGATCTGGGGGCAGCATCGGGAACGCTCCATATTCGCGCGAATAACACGGAAAGCGTCGCAAGGATATAGATTGATGCGATGCACTATTTCTCCTTTGCGGAGAGGGCTCATGTGAGATGAACCACGCGGTCAAAAATCCATCGATAATTTTGAAAGTTACCGACCTGGCCTTATATTCAAAATCTGGTGTTTGCCAAATATTGTCGGCGCATGTGAAATTTAGACAAACACAGGCTATCGAGCACGCATCAAATCCTCTTGCACAGGATCGAGGCCATGTCGAAAGAGAAAAACGGTCAGGACGAAAAGCAACGACTCGATGAGGAGCTTGACCAGCAATTGCGAGAGACTTTCCCGGCAAGTGATCCTCCCAAAATCACCCGTGGCCCTCCAAAGGTCGGTCGCGGCGATAAGACGCAAAGAAGCTCCTAAGTCCGCTCCATTTTCCCTGAGCGAGCAATTGCCCTCTGGAAAATGAGCGGTGCGGGATCGCTGCAGCCTGCGCAAGTGAGGAGAGCACATGAAGATCCTTGCAGCCACCGATTTCTCGACGCGATCCAACCGGGCGCTGAGGCAGGCAGCATTGTTGGCGCAATCCGACGAATCACTTCTATTTATGCTCCATGTCGTCGACAACGATCAACCGGATGATCTGGTTCGCATGGAAGAGCGCGAGGCCGAACGGATCTTGCGCGAACAAATGGCCGCAATGCCGGAAATTCGCTGGACACATGCGCGACCGATGGTCATCACTGGCGATCCATTCGACGGAATTCTCCGAGTTGCCTCCGAAATTCAGCCGAACCTCATCATTTTGGGATCTCACCGCAAGCAGTTGCTTCGCGATGTCTTTATCGGAACAACGGTTGAGCGCGTGATCCGCAAGGGTTCAGTGCCTGTCTTAGTGGTGAACCAAGAAGCGCAGCGCAGATATGAACGCGTTCTCGCGCCAACCGATATGTCGGATTTTTCGGCGAACGCCCTACGTGCCGCGTGCTCGATTGGACTATTAAATAACAGAGATGTAGTTCTTCTTCATGCATTTACAGCCTTGGCAAAAGGCAAGATGTCTGTTGCTGGCGTAGATCAGAATAGCATTGCAGATTATATTGAGAGCGAGCGACGGCAGGCTAGCGACGAATTGACCGCTTTTTTGATTGCCAACGATTTGCATCGCATCCAATGGCATTTTCGCGTGGAGGGTGGTGTCCCGACGGAAGTCATTTCCCGAGCGGTGACGGATATGAAGCCAGACTTAGTGGTCATGGGAACACATGGCCGCTCCCGGCTTATTAAAGCCTTGATAGGAAGCGTTACAGAAGATGTCTTGCGTTCACTTAACGTCGATATTTTGGTAGTTCCGACTTTTCGGCGCTAGTGTGTATCTTGGCACAAGGTTTGGATGCCGATCGGCGCCGGGGTCATCGCTTTCATTTCAATGAGATCAGAGCTTTAGATTCTCATATGATCTGATTGAGGGGTTAAACTTCAATCTGTATTCATAAAGCCGACCCCCTGATTTGATCGGTGGGGGACAGGCGGCTTGCGTTTCGCGCGCCTGCGGTCCGGCAGGATCATGTGCGAACAAATCGCAGCGAGGAGCCGGCTTCAACGAAGTTGAATCAGGCTCCTCGGCTTGTGTCGTTCAGTTGACGCCGGCCGGCTTGCCGCCGCCGCTCCGGCCGCCGCCGTCCCGGCCACCGCCGCCGAGGCCGCCGCCTCCGCGGTGGTCGCCGCCGCCGCGGCCGCCGAAGCCGGGCACCAGGCCGGGCACGACGCGGATGACGTCGCCCGGCTGGACGCCCGGACGCCGACGCTCCGGTTCGCGCGCGACGCAGGTGTTGCCACGCTTCATCATGCTCTGCGGGCAGAGGCAGGCCGTGCCCTGACCGTTGAGATAGGCCGGATCGACGCAGGTGACGCGCTTCACGCACTTGCCGTCGCGCAGCACCGTGCCGGGGCGGCAGACGCATTCGTCGCCCTTGGCGTTCGGCACCAGCGGCGGCCGGCACGCGATCTTCCGGCCCGGCGGCGGTGGAACGACGCCGGGCCTCACCGGGTGCTTGGTTGTGTCGGTCGGCGCGCAGTTCAGCGTGTTTTGCACCGTCAAGGTCGGCCCCGCGCCGGCGACCGAGGTCACCGTGGCGGGCGAATAGACCGGCGCGCCCCAGGTCGGCGTCTGACCGGCCGGGCAGCCGCCGCTCGGCGCGGCGGGCAGCGTTTCGGACGGCGTGCAGGTGTTGCCGATTCCGACATTGTGCAGCAGTTGGGCGCCGCCCGCCGTCAGCGTGGTGCTGAGCTGGAACGCCGCGCCGGCGTTGGCGCAACTCATCGTCAGCGGGAAGCTCAACCCGCTGACGTCGGCTTGCGTGTTGTTGACGACGGTCTTGGTCACCGCGATATAGCCGCCGCGCTCGCAGCGCAGCGTGTTGGCGACGGTGACGGTCGCCGTCCCGCCGGCCGCGATGGTCACCGTCGACGGGCTGACCGACGCCGGCTCCCAGGCGGGATAGAGTCCGGTGGGGCATCCGAGCGTCGGCGGCGGCGGCGGCGTTTCCGACACCGAGCACACCGTGCCGGCGGCGAGTCCGCTCACCGTCTGCGGTGACGCGGCGGTCAGGTTGAGCGCCGTCGACGCGCCGCCGCACACCGCCGTCGCCGGGAAGGTGAGGCCGGTGAGGTTGGCTTCGGTCTGGTTCGTCACCGTCTTGACCACCTGCAACGCGCCGGTCGCCTGCTGATCGCTCGGCTTGCATGCGAAGGTGTTGGTGACCGTCACCGTCGTCGTCGCGCCCTGCAACCGGAACGGCGCGGCGGGCGTGATCGCCGGCGGCTGCCATACCGGCGTCGTCGAGGCCGGACAGATCCCGGCGGGCGGCGGCGGCGGCGTTTCCGTCACGTTGCAATCGGTGTTGAGCGGCGCGCCGCCGACCGATTGCGGGACGTTGTCGACCAGATTGAAGCTCTGGCTCCAGGTCCCGCAGGTCACCGTCACCGGATAGGTCAGGTTCGGCACCGGAATCGGACCGTCGTTGACGACCTTCTTGACGATGATCAGTTCGCCGGTGTCGGTCTTCTTGCTCACCGTCACGCAGGACTTGTTGTTGTCCGCGTTGGTGTCGGTATAGCCGCCGGACACGGCGACCGTGGCGCAATTCTCCACCGGGGGATAAGGCGCGGTCCCGCCGGCGGTGGCGCTGATCGTCAGCGTGCCGATGACGCCGCTGCCGACGGGGCCGCCGCCAATATAGGTGCAGGTCAGCGTGCCGCCCGCCGGCACGGAGGCCGGGCACGACCAATCGCCCGGCGGCGACGCGGTCACGGTGTTGAACGTCATGCCGGCCGGCAGCACGTCCGTCACCGTGATGTTGTTCGCGCCGGTGAAGGCCGCGCCGTTGTTGGTGATCGTCATCGTGAAGGAGTAGTAGGGCTGCTGCGCCGGCGTGGTCGCGCCATCCTTCTTGATCGAGATGTCGACCGGCTTGTCTTCGGGGCACTTCGGCAACACGATCTTGATTTCGCCCGAGCAGCACTGGTCCGCGCCGGGCTCCTTGCCGCCGCCGTTCCTGGTGGCGTTGGCGAACAGGGTGACCGTCTGCCCGGCGCTGCCGCCGGTCAGCGTGAAGGTCATGGTCGGCGACCACGGCTGCTGCGGCGGCGACACCGTGACGCCCGGCGTCTGCGAGGTCAGGGTGATGCTGTTGCCGGCGAAGCTCGCCCCGCTCAGCGTCACCGTATAGACGCCGCCGCCCTTGCATTCGACGGCGACCTTGGCGCCTTCGAGGCAGCCCTTGATTTCCGGCGGCGGAGGCGGCGTTTTGCACTCGCCGGCGGTCATGCAGATGTTGTCGTAGCCGACGACTTCGGAGGGATTGCGGGTGAAGTCGATCGGCAACTGCACCATCGACACGTTGGTGATGATCTGATTCCAGGTTTCGCCGCCGGCCAGCACCCAGTGCCCGCCGCCGGTGCCCGGCGGCGGCGTGGCGCCGTCCTCGATCGGCGCGCAGATGTGATACCACTTGGTATCGCCGACCGCGACCTGGAAGCCGGCGACATAGGTCGCGACCCCGCCGCCGCTGCCGCGGATGGTGATGCTCGGCGTGATCGGCCCCGGCGGTTGGCCGGAATTGAACACCCGGAAATCGTAGCAAAGCTGGCCGCAGCCGTTGATCTTCTGAAGCCAGTTGCCGGCATATTTCGGATCGCGGCTGCACACCGCCGACTGGCCGGACCGGTCGGTGATCTTCATGTAGGGGTTGGACGGATCGAGCCCGTTGGCGTCGGTCACGTGCTGCACCGTTACGTTCGGCGCGGTGGGGCATGGCCCGAAGCTGTCGAGACCGGAATCGAACTGGCTACAGAACGGGCCGCTCTGCGCGAGCGCCGGGCCGATCAGGCCGGCGCTCGGCGGCAGCGCCACCAGGATGCCGATGGCGAGATTGGCGGCGTGGCGGCGCAACACCATCGAGCGAGACAGGAGCGTGCTCATTTGCGGCCCTCACAGACGTTCGAGGGGATGGTCAGCGTGACCCTGCTGCGGCAGCAGTCATAGGGCTTGCCGCCGGCGGCGGCGGCCGCGTCGAAAGCGCAAATCTCGATCACGCCGCTTGCGCCGGGCGCGCCGGTGACGCCGATGCTCGCCGGGTTGAGCGGCGTCACGCCGCCCGTGGTGGCGATCCCCGCCGTCAGCGAGGTGGCGCTCACCGCGTTCACCCAGGCCGGGCCGTTGACGGTGAGCTTGTAGATCCATTGGCCGTCGACGCAGTCGAAGCTGCCGGTCGCGGTGAAGCAGGCTTTCGGCGGCGGGGGCGGCGGCGGGCAGAAGCGGCCGATGCAGCCGCCGCCGCCGGTGGTCACGACGAAGGGCGGTTGGCCGCCATGGCCGGGGCCGCCATAGACCGCCGGCGCGGCGCAAGGCGCGCGATGGATGCGGACGCCGCCGAGATGGCCCGCCGTTTTCGGATCGTCCGTGAACGTATCGTCGTAGTCGACGGCGTAGCTCGTCCATGGCGGCTCGTTGAAGCTTCGCACCGGGCTCGACGGCACGCCGAACAGGCCGTGCACGGGAAGCGGCCCGCCGGGCTCCAGCCTCTCGCGCAAGGAGGGAGCGTTGCGCAGGTTCTGCCCGGTGGTCCACAGCGCGAACTCGCAACCGTTGCCGTTGATGACGCCGTTGCGGTCATAGCCGTAGCCGAGCGCGACGCCGCCATTGGTGTTGCGATAGCTGCCGGCGAAGCCGACCGCGTATTCCTCCGGTTTCAGCTTCCAGCGGCCGGGCGAGGGCGGATCGTTCGGTCCCCTCAGCCAGAGGCGGAAGACGTGCGGCTCGCCGGGCCGGGTGAAAGCCGTGTAGTCGTAGCTGCCCGCGATCAGCGCGCGCTGCGCCAGGATCATCGCGCCTTGCTGCGAGAACGCGATGTCGGTGACCGGCAGCGCGCCGGCCTG
>JBDHSX010000046.1:0-23607 GCA_039808365.1 Xanthobacteraceae bacterium
GTGTTGCGGCTGCGCTGGCTGCGCACGATGCCGTCGATCACGGTCATGCCGACGCCGGGCAGATCGCCGAGCCGCACGCTTTCCAGGATGTCCTTGCCGGACGAGTGCTGCGCCTTGTCCATGAACACGAAATCCGCCGCGCGGCCGACTTCGATCAGCCCGCAATCCAGCGCGCGCATCCGCGCGGTGTTGCCGGTGGCGAAGCAGAATGCGACCTCCGCCGGCACCTCGCCAAGCGAGGACAGCATCGAGATCATGCGCAGGATGCCGAGCGGCTGCACGCCGGAGCCCGCCGGCGCATCGGTGCCGAGGATAACGCGGTTAAGATCGCCCATCTCCCGGGCAAGGCGCAGGGTATAGAGCGCCGAGCGCTCGTTGCCGTTGTGCACCAGTTCAAGGCCGCGCTTGCAGCCCTCGCAGATGCAGCGGATCTGACCGTCCGGCAGCGCGGTGTGGCCGCCGTTGATGTGACCGACCACGTCGGTATCGGCTTCCAGGACGACGTCCGCGTCGATCAAACCGGAGCCGGGAATCGATGGGCCGCCGGTGTGGATGGTGCTGTTCATGCCGTATTTGCGCGCCCACGCCACCATCTTGCGCGCGGTGGGGCCGTCCTTGACGCTGCCGAGACCGACCTCGCCGAGCCAGCGCACGCCCGCGCCCGCCATCTCCTTGAAGTCTTCCTCGACCATGCCGTTCTCGATCACCGGCGCGCCGGCGAGCACCTTGACGCCGCTCGGGCGCAGGTTGTCGAAGGCGCGCTGCGCGAAAATCGCCATCGCCTTGAGGCCGACAATGTCCTTCGGCCGCCCCGGCATATGCACTTCGCCGGCCGATATCATGGTGGTGACACCGCCATGCAGATTGCTGTCGATCCAGTTCATCTGGTTCTGTCGCGGCGTCCAGTCGCCGGCGACGGGATGAACGTGGCTGTCAATCAGGCCGGGCGTCAGCGTCACGCCATTGGCATCGATGATGGTGTCGGCGCCTTCGGTATCGACATCATTAGCGCGGCCGACAGCGGTGATCCGGCCGTCGACGGCGACCACGGTATCCGCGTCCAGGATCGGGCTTTCGAGAGCGCCGCTGAGCAGCAACCCGATGTTACGGACGACCAATTTCCCGGAATGCGCGTTTCCCTGCGGCTCGCCGTGTGACATCGACCCTGCTCCCTCGCAACAAGCTTTGTTATAAGCGGACTTGATCCCATCTCGACGGCGGGATCAAGCCGGCTTATTCGTTAGTATACGAATGATATTGACAGGCGCAAGCGCCGCGCCTTCGTCATGTCGCGCGCCCTCTCGGCGTGATCAGGAAAGCGGCCGCCAAACCAAAAGCTGTGCTGATGCTCGCGTTCCGGCCAGCGGACGCAGCTGAAGGGACCCGACCCGTTGTCGCGATTCGGACCGCTTAGCCATGCATAGTTAACCCGCCCGAAATGCTGACAACCTGCCCCGAAATGTAGCTCGCCTCATCGCTGAGCAAGAACGTCACCATCCCGGCGATGTCGGTCGATTGTCCCATGCGCCGAAGGGGAATGCCCTTCGCCATTCGTTCAAGCGTCTGTTGCGTGCTGGCCCCGTCGTTGGCAATCGCGGCGTCCATCATCGGTGTCTGGGTGGGCCCGGGACAAACCACATTGAGAAGAATATTGGAGCGCGCCAACTCGCGGGCCAGGGTCTTCGACAAGGCGATAACGCCAGCCTTGCACGCCGAATACACCGCTTGACCGGAAGAGCCAACTCGTCCGGCATCGGACGATATACTGACAATTCGCCCGTATTTTCTAGCCTCCATGCGCGCAGCGACAGCATGCGTCACATTGATTGGCCCTTTCAGGTTGATCGCCATGATCGTGTCGCGGAACGCCTCATCGGTATCCAAAAAACGCATCATACGATCCCAGCCGGCGTTATTGACGAGGCAGTCGATGGCCCCGAACGCGATTTCGGTCCTCGCAACCGCGCGCTCCACGGCCTGAGCATCCGATATGTCCACGACCTCGACGTGAACCTGTCGCGCCCGACCATGGAGGGCCGCGGCGACCCGTTCGGCCGCATTTCCATTCTTGTCGAAGATCGCGATCTTCATGGCTTCGTCCGCGAGACGGTGACAGATCGCCTCGCCTATTCCGCTGGCGCCGCCGGTCACGATAACCGTCTTGTCCCGCAACCCTCTCATGTTCGCTCCAGTTCGCGTTGAATCAGCATTTTCAATACTTCATTGGTGCCCTCATAGATCTGGAGCACGCGCTGGTCGCGATAGAGCTTCTCGACAAGCGATCCCTGGATGTATCCGGCGCCGCCGAAGATCTGCACCGCGGCGCTGCACACGAACTCCGCAGCCTCGGACGCGAGCAGCTTCGCCATCGAGCTTTCGATCACGCGCGGCTCGCCGGCGTCCTTCAGACGGGCGGCGTGCAGATAGAGTTGCCGCGCGGCCGCGATCCTGGTCGCCATTTCCGACAATCGGAACCCGATGGCCTGGTGCTCCACGATGCGCCGACCAAAACTGCGGCGCTCTTTTGAATACGCAACGGCGGCATCCAGGGCGGCCTGCGCGACGCCGACCGCCTGCGCGGCGACGCCGATGCGATTGGTGTCAAGCCCCTCAAGAACGATGCGGTAGCCTCCACCGACCGGACCAAGAACGTGATCGGCGGGAATCTCGAAATCGGTCAGGGCGATGTGACAGATTTCAACCGGCCGGTGGCCGAGCTTCTTCTCCCGTCGCAGCACCGTGTAGCCGGGCGTTCCCGGCCGAATCAGAAACGCGGTCAGGCCCTTCTTGCCGGCCGAGGGATCCGTGGAGGCAAGAAGGATCGCTGAGCCCGCGGTCGCGCCACCGGTGATGAAGACCTTCTCCCCGTTCACGATCCACTTGTCACCCCGCAGCTCAGCCCGCGTCCGGACGGTTGCGAGATCCGACCCCGCATGCGGTTCGCTGAACAGCAACGCAATGTAGTGGTCGCCGCGCACGACGGGCCGCAGGAACTCTTCCTTCTGGCGCTCGGTGCCATGCTCAAGAAGCTTCGCGACATACGGGAACGAGATGCCGCCAATCTGGTTACCGATCGCGCAATCGCCATAAGCCAGTTCCTCGACCATGAGAGCCCACGCCACGACCCCGCTATCCGATCCGCCCCATTCGGCCGGCGCGCACACGCCGTGCAATCCCAAGGCTCCGATTTTTTGCCAGATCTCCCTCGGAACGCTTTGAGATTCATCCCATGCCATCGCGTTGGGAATGATTTCGGCGCGCACAAACTTTCGCGTCATATCGCGAATGGCGATTTGATCGGGTGTCAACATTGTCAGGCTTTCATTGAGCCGGCCCCGCGGCCGACGCCGTGCGGTTATCGAACAGGTTCATTCCCGATCACGAGAAGCCGCTTGAGAATTTTCCCGGTCGGCCCCTTCGGCAAGCTTTCGAGGAATTCGACCTCGGTCGGCGCCTTGTAGTCCGCCAACGCTCCCTTGCATTGCCGGATAATGTCATCGGCGGAGACCCGTTGACCGGCGGCAGGCACGATAAACGCCTTCACCCTCTCGCCAAAGCGATCGTCCGGGACGCCGACCACTGCGCATTCCGCCACGCTGGGAAGGTTGAAGATGACCTCCTCGATCTCCGCCGGATAGATGTTGGCGCCTCCGCGAATAATCATGTCCTTCTTGCGTCCGACGATATAGACGAAACCCTCGTCGTCGCGACGGGCAAGGTCGCCGCTATACATCCAGCCGTCGCGCAGCGCCTCCGCCGTATCCTGGGGTCGATTGTAATATTCGGTCATATTGCTCGGACTTTTGAAGATGAGCTCTCCGACCTGCCCCGGCCCGAGGTCCTTTCCGCGATCGTCGACGATGCGAACCTCACAGGAAGGCAGCGGTCTTCCGGCCGACTCCGGACGCCCTTGCGCGAACACCCGAACATCGTAACCGGTGATTGGGGTTCCTTCCGTCATCCCCCATCCGTCCAGCAGTTCGATGCCAAGTCGATCCCGCACGCGCTGCGTGACCGAGGGCGCCAGACTGGCCCCGGCGGAGATCGCCACGCGAACGCTGGATGCATCCACCGCATGCGCCGAGGCCCATTCGGCCATCATCACATACATGGTCGGCACGCTCATCAGGACGGTGATCTTGTGGTCCCTGACCGCTTCCAGAGCCTCCTCGGGATGAAAGCGCTCCTGCAGGATTACCGTTCCGCCGACGACAAACGCGCTGCCGGCGTTGATGATGGAATTGTAGATGAAGGACAGCGAGCCTGCGAGAAGATGGCGGTCATTTTCCGTCATGCCCCAGGCTTCGCCCACGCGAATTGCGGTCGATGCGTTGGCGGCCTGACTCAGCACGGCTCCTTTGGGTCGGCCGGTTGTTCCTGACGTATAGAAAATGATCGCGGCGTCGCCCGGCTCGCGAGGCACCCACCGCGGGACCTGATCCTCGCGCGGGCGATCTATCCCGGGGAGCGGCAGGAGGGCGGCCCCGAGATGGCCTGGTACTTTCTCATGTTGCGTTTCATCGACGATCATCAGTTTTGGCGCGCAGTCCTCGACGATGAACGCGATCTCGCTCGCGGTGAGCGCCGGATTGATCGGAACGAGCACGGCTCCCGCGCCGACGACCCCGAACAACGCCACCAGCCACTCCGGCTTGTTTGGCGCCAGAAGCACGACCCGATCGCCCGATCGGATGCCGCGTTCGACAAGCTCCGCCGCGAAGCCACGCGCGGCGTTTTCAACCTGTCCATATGTCCAGCTTCGGTCCCGGAATGCGATCGCAACCTTGTCCGGAAGCCGATTGGCCGTGACCGTGAGTAGGCGCGGAAGCGACATGAATCGATCCTGCGACATCACGCTTGGCCCTCGTCATCAAAGACAAACCTGTAGACCTCTCCATCCCGGCGAATGAGTCCGACCGAGGGGGACGGAAAGTGGGCCGTCATGACCTTTGTGTCGGTGTCGCAGTAACGCTCCAGAAAGGCGCGGCGTGTTTTGCGCGCCAGTTCCTTGTCGCCGTCGCCACCGACGCACCAGTCGGGAAACGTGCACTGAATCGGGCTGTGCATCACATCGCCCGTCAACACCCCATGGCAGCCGCAGGACGACAATTTGAGACTGATATGGCCCGGCGTATGGCCCGGCGTCGGCTCAATCCAGATATTGTCGTCAATGCTGAAGTCGTCACCGACGAGATCCACCTTGCCGGCTTCCACCACCGGAAGAACGCTGTCGTTGATGCAGCCGTCGCTATATTTTGCGCCCTTCTTGTTGAGCTCGTTCCAGAACTCGAACTCGGTCCGGGCAAAGATATATCGGGCGTTCGGAAATGTCGGCACCCAGCGGCCATCGATCAGGCGCGTGTTCCAGCCGACATGATCGGCATGGAGATGCGTGCACATGACGAAATCGATATCCTCGACCGTGAGCCCCAGCCGCGCCAGGCCGTCCAGGTATCTTCCGCTGCTACGCATGTTCCACGGCGCCCAGAACCGTCGATGCTTGTCGTTTCCGACGCAAGAATCCACCAGAATCGTATGATGCTTGGTGCGCAGAACGTAGCTTTGCACCGCGGCAATCATCCGATTCGTACCCGGCTCGATGAATTTGGGTTCGAGCCAATGCTTGTGAGGCGCGAGAGCTTCGGGCGTGGCGTCCGGAAAAAACGAAAAAACGTCGAATTCCGGCTCCTCCGATTCAAGGATGCGATTGATTTCGATATCGCCGATGTTCCTCATGACGCCCTCCCCTGCCGTTAATTCTCTTGCGATCTGCCCCACGGAAATACCGGCCGCCGACGCGCGCGAAACGCCGCGACGCCCTCTGCGAAATCAGCCCTGGCAAATCCCTCGACGCGCAATTCGCGAATTTCGGCCGGATCCTCAAGATGACCGCGTCGAACGGCGCCCATGATTGCTTTTGTGCTTCTGATGGAGAACAGCGAACTCCTCAGAAGCCGATCGATGTATCGGCGACTGGTTTCCTCGAACTGGTCCCGATCAAAGACAGCCGTCACTAGTCCCGATCTCAGCGCCTCGCCGGCGGACAGTTCCCTCGGCGCAAACAGCATCTCGATCGCGCGGCCCTCGCCGACAAGCTCGACCAGCCGGCGCGTCGATGACACGCTGTAAGCAATTCCCAGCCTCGCGGGGGGCGCCATGAAGCGGCTGTCGCTCGTCGCCAGCCGAATGTCACAGGCCATCGCCAGTTCGAGTCCGCCGCCGACACAAGCGCCGCGGACCAGCGCGATCGTCGGCCGATCCGCGCCGGCGAGCGCCGCTTCAGCGGCATGAATCGCGTCGATCGTCGCGAGGCCGGCCTGCCGGTGCCCGATCAGCGCCTCGAGCTCATCGATATCGGCGCCCGCGGCAAAGGCCTCGACGCCGCCCCCCTCCACCACGATGGCTTGAATAGCGGCGCTCGCCTGAATCTCGCGAAGCGCGGCGGGAATGGCATTCCACATGGCAAGCGACAGCGCATTGCGCTTTGCGACGCGATCGATCACCAGACGCGCGACAGGCCCGTCGTTTTTGATTGTGATGCAACCGTCCAATGTTTCGTCCCTCTGATGAGCGGAATGGACCTTTCATCGCACGCCAAATGATTAAGTCAACAATAAAATGAGTGAGTACTCATAATTTATTCGAACTCGTCACTAGACGATCCGATCGGCGGTGCCAATGACCGTCGGGATGGGATAGACTGGATGTCTCGGCCCGGTTCGGCCGGTTCTTTCCGCGACCCAGGATTGTCTATGGCTCAACGTATTTCTCGAAAGACCAAACCAGCTTCCGCACCGCGACGGATGACGCGCGCGGAAAAGCTGGAGGAAACCCGTCGTACGATCATCACGTCCACGGCCCAGCTCGTGGGCAAATACGGCTACGCGGCAACTACCACCGCCCGCATCGCGCGGGCGGCGAACGTCGCGCAGGGAACAATCTTCAATTACTTCGAAACCCGCCAGGAACTGTTCGATATTCTGCTGCCGACCTATGCCGAAGAAATGTTGTCTTTTATCAGATCTGAGATCAATCCTGATAGTCGAGGACTGGACAGGGAAGTTGAGCGCCTTCGCGCGTTCCTCGACTTCGTGCGATTGAACCCCTGGGTCGTCCGGCTGGTGAACGAATCCCAGGCGCTCGCGCCGAAAGCCTTCACCGCCTACTTAACCCTGGTCACGGAAGGATATGTCCGCGCGCTCCAGAGAAGCGTCGACCGGGGAGAGATCGGCGGGTATGAACCGCATGAGCTGGAAGCCGTGGCGATCGCGCTGTTGGCTGTCCGCAGTTATTACGCAGAGAAATACGTGATTCAGACGATGTCGAAGCAGACCCCTGCGTGGGTCTATCAGGCCTATCGCAAGTTTGTTGAACGCGCGCTATTCCCACCAAGATAAATTTGAGTCACCACTCATTTTTCTTGACAGGCCGATCGTTGTACCGGACACTCCCGGCAATTGACCATTGGGAGGACGGCATGAGGCTTATCGGACTAATTGCGTGCGGCGCTCTGATTGGCGCCATCGGCTCGGCGGCGGCACAGGTTTCCGACGATGTCGTGCGGATCGGCGTGATCAACGACCAGAACAGCCAGTTCGCCTACGCTTCAGGACTGACCTCCGTTGCGGCAGCGCGCATGGCGGTGGCGGATTTCGGCGGAAAAGTACTCGGCAAGCCGATCGAGGTCCTGTCGGCAGACCATCAGAACAAGCCCGATGTCGCGAGCGGCATCGTTCGCAAATGGGCGGACGTCGACAAGGTCGACGCTTTCGCGGATGCCACGGGATCGGGGGTCGCGCTCGCGATCCAGGAAGTCGCGCGCGAGAAGACCAAGACGTTCCTGATCGCGAGCGCCGCGACATCCGACCTCACCGGGAAAGCCTGCAATGAAACCTCGACCCAATGGAGCTATGACACCTACGCCCTGTCGAACGTCGTGGCGCGGGAAGTCGTTCGTCGCGGCGGAAAGGACTGGTTCTTCATAACGGCCGATTACGCTTTTGGTCATGCGCTTGAGCGCGATGCGACCCGTTTCATCACCGGCGCCGGCGGCAAAGTGCTGGGCAGCATCAAGGTTCCGCTCAATTCGCCGGACTTTTCATCGTTCCTGCTTCAGGCGTCCTCCCAGCCGTTCTCGGTTCTGGCGCTCGCCACAGCCGGCGGCGACACCATTACATTGATCAAGCAGACCGCTGAGTTCCGGGCGCTGAAGGACAACCAGAAGCTGGCGAGCCTGCTGTTTTATATCAACGATGTCGGCCCCCTGGGATTGAAGGCGGCGCAGGGTCTTCTGCTCGCCAATTCCTTCTATTGGGATATGAACGACGAGACGCGCGCGTGGACGAAGCGTTTTCAGGCGTTTTCGGGCGGTAAGCTGCCAAATATGTTGCAGGCCGGACTCTACGCGGCCGTGACCCACTATCTGAAAGCGATCGACGCCGCCGGCACGGATGAGCCCAAGGCGGTCGCCAAGAAGATGCGCGAGTTAAGGGTCAACGACTTCTACAACAAGAACGTCGAGATCCGGCCCGATGGGCGGGTATTGCACAAGATGTTCCTCATGCAGGTCAAGGCGCCCGAAGAGTCCAAGCACGAGAATGATTACTACAAGATCCTGTCCGAACTGCCCGGAAGCGAGGCATTTCGTTCAATGAACGACGGCAGTTGCCTGCTTGTGCAGGGGAATAGCCGGTAAAAGAAAGCCGAGCTGCGATTGCTGCAACCACAACTTCCACGGGCATCATCCAGTTCAGTGTCATGATCCGTCATGACATTGATGGTTGATTGCCCGGCATTCGCTTATGGACCGAGACGATATTCGCGGCAACGGCCGCACCGCCCGGATCGGGCAATTGCCAGGGGCTGGAGAAGTCCTTCGAGCGGCGTCGCATCACCAGCGGAGCATGCGAGGCCCGAGGAGCGCGCCGCTACCCGCGGCGAGAAGGATGCCGAGCGTGTACCAGGTGAGGACGAAGATCGCCGACACTTCCGGGCAATGGAGACAATAAAGGGTCGCGGCCCAAGCGCCGGCGGTGAAACCGGCGGCGGCTCCCGCCGCCCTCAGTCGGGTCGGCGCCAATCGTCGGAATGACCACAGCAGCCCGGCAAAGATCGGCGCCGAAAGCATCAGCACCAGCCAGGGGCAGACCTTCCATGTCGCGCCGAGCCACATCGCCAGCCAATCCGCGGCAGGCACGCGTGACATCTCGACCGCGCCGACGAGCGCCAATAGCCCGAACGGAATCGCGATCGGCCAGAAGCGGCTCAGCCGCACGGCCTCGGGCTGCGCTAGCCTGATCGTCATGGCAAGAGCGCCGGCTCCGAGGGAGGCGGTGTAGGCCCACTTCATCCAGAACGCCGCGCCGCGCATGGCAATCGTCAGATCGGGACGGACGCCGAGCACAAGTGTGATCAATGCCAGGGTGACCGCCCCTCCCGCGAGGATTCCCAGCGCCAGCCTGGAGAGGCGCGCATGACGAGGAACGGGCCTCACGTCCTTGGCGAGCTGTTCAATGAGGGCTTCTGTGTTCATCGGCGCTGACCTCTGATCCGCGCGGCGAGCGATTTCAGTCCACGGTGAACGGAAACCTTCACATCTGACTCGCCGATCCCGCCGGCGTCGGCCGCCTCGGCGGTGCTCATTCCCTCGATCCACGTTCGACGGATCGCGCCAGCCTGTTTCGCCGGCAACGCGCCGAGAAGCCTGCCGACGTCGATATGCGCGTTGCTGGATTCCTCGAACCCCTCGCTCGCGAGCATGTCGCCGACGTCGTCAATCGGGAGGTGGCGGCCGACACGGCGGAGGTGATCGATCATCTTGTAGCGCGCGATGGAGTAGAGCCATGCCGTGAACGGGCGGTCTCGGTCGTAGCTGGCGCGCCGGGTGTGAACAGCGATCAAAGTCTCCTGCACCAAATCCTCGATCTCGCCATCGTCGCCAAGACGGCGGCGGTAGAAGGCGCGCAGAACAGGCAACAGCGCCCTCAGCAACGCGGCATGCGCATCCGCATCGCCGCCGAGACCGCCGATCATCAGGTCCTTGAGCCGATACTCGGTTTCGCGCATTCGCTCTCCGGCTCGTATTCGTGGCCGCCCCCGCCCCGGTTACAGCGATCTCGGCGAATTTTATTGTAACCGGAATCGATGCCGTCCCGAATGGGGAGCATGGCACGATCTTTCATGACATTCGCCGCTTCGTCGCGGCCGCTCCTCGTCTCCCCTTTCCGGGCCAGCGCGACGGAAGCGTCTTCTGCCGGGAGGCAGGAGGATCGTGCGCATCGCTCCGGTCGCGCCCAGGCCGCCTTCCCTCACGTCATCGTGAACGGGGTCGGCGATCATCGGCAACACCCGGCAAGAACCGAATTTCTTGTTCGCCCGCGCCGGCTCACGGCGGCGCGCCGCATCTGAGACGTGCCCGCCGCCGGCGTCACGGCGGGTTGCGCAACCGGACGCCATCAATCCTGAAGGAGAACCCCATGCGCTCGATCGTGCTCGCCCTCACCGCCCTCACCGTCACCTTCGCTGCCCCGGCCGTTGCCCAGAACGCGATGTCTTCGCCCAACAAGATGGGCACCCACGACCAGATGTCGTCGGATGCCATGAAGATGTCCGCGGCTGACACCCGCAAGATGAAGTCCTGCAATGCGATGTCGCGCGAGGCGATGATGAAGGACGCGGGCTGCGCCAAGCTCATGAAGGCGCACCCCGACATGATGAAGAACGACAGCATGATGAAGCAGGACGGCATGATGAAATCCGGCCGCTGAGGCCGGATTCAGGGACGAGCGCGCTCCGTGCTCGTCCCGGAACCTTTCGTTTGAGGAGAACGTCATGGCGTCTCAGGTCGCGGAACTGCCGTCCTCATCCACCGGCACCCTGATTTATCGCCAGCGCTGGCCGGTGAGGATCTGGCATTGGATCAACGCGGTGTCGGTGATCGTCATGTTGATGAGCGGCCTGATGATCTTCAACGCCCACCCTCGCCTTTATTGGGGCCAATACGGCGCCAATGATGATGCATCCTGGCTGGAAATCGGCAGCGACGGCGAACACGGCTTCCTGCGGGTCGGTCCCGTCACCGTCCCGACGACTGGGGTGTTGGGCCTCGTTGGAGACAACGAACGGGCCTTTCCGGCGCTGGTGACGATCCCGTCGAACTATGATCTCGCCGCCGCGCGCCAGTGGCATTTCTTCTTCGCGTGGTTGCTGGTCGTTCCCGGGTTGCTGTTCTGGCTATGGGGCTTTGCGACACGGCACGTCCAGCGTGATCTCGCGCCTACCTTCAAGGAGCTGCGTCCGCATAGCCTCTGGCAAGACATCAAGGCCCACGCCCGCTTGCGCTTCCACACCGGGGAGGCCGCCCGGCGTTACAATGTTCTGCAAAAACTCAGCTATGTCGGCGTGATCTTCGGCCTTTTGCCGGCGATGATCCTGACGGGTCTGACCATGTCTCCGGCCATCGATGCGGCGTGGCCGTGGCTCCTCGACCTGTTCGGCGGCAGACAGTCGGCTCGTTCTATTCATTTCCTTTGCGCCGCCTTGTTGGTCGGCTTCATCCTTGTCCACCTGTCGATGGTGCTGCTCGCCGGCCCCTTCAACGAGCTACGCTCGATCCTGACCGGCTGGTATCGCTTGCCGAAGGAGCGCACACGATGACGCTGCTCACCCGCCGCCGCCTTCTCGGTTCGCTCGGCGTGGGCGCCGGAGGGCTCCTGCTGATGGGCAGCGGCCGGATCCCGGTATTGCCGAAGGGCGAGGACATCCTTGGCCTTGGCGAAGGCCTGACGATGCGCGCGCAGCGCCTCATCACCAGTCGAACCGCGCTTGCCCGCGAATTCTCGGCGCTCGACATGTCGCCGAGGTTTCGCACCAACGGCAACACCATGCCCGCGAGCGAGGCCTATCAGGCCCATCTCGCCAACCGCTTCGCCGACTGGCGGCTCTCGGTCGACGGCCTGGTGCGGAATGCGCTGAACCTCTCGCTTGCGCAGATCAAGGCAATGCCCGCGCGCACGCAGATCACGCGCCACGACTGCGTCGAGGGCTGGAGCGCGATCGGCAAGTGGACCGGCGCACCGCTCAAGCTGATCCTGGACGCGGCCAACCTTCTGCCCACTGCCCGCTATATCGTGTTCCACTGCGCGGACGATTTCGACGGCACTCCGTATTACGAAAGCATCGACCTGATCGACGCCTATCATCCGCAGACAATCCTTGCCTGGGGCATGAATGACGAACTGCTTTCGGTCGGGCACGGGGCGCCGCTGAGGTTGAGGGTGGAACGCCAGCTTGGCTACAAGCAGGCGAAATACGTCATGCGCGTCGAGGTGGTGGCGAGCCTCCAGCCGATTGGCGCGGGCAAGGGCGGCTATTGGGAGGACTCAGCCGGTTACCAGTGGTATGCTGGCATCTGACCCTGTGGCGAGCATCGTTGAACTTTCCGCAAGGCTGATGCCCACCGCCGGCGCACTCCAAGCCAGCCGTTCCAACACGCATGAACTCAGCACAATCAACGAGGAACCGCGCCGATGATTACACTTGACTTGAAAGGTCGTGTCGCCCTCGTCACCGGCGGCTCGCGCGGCATCGGCGCCGCCGTCGCGCGGGCGCTCGCGTCCGCCGGCGCCGACGTCGCCGTGAATTATCGCGAGAGGCGCGATGCGGCCGACGCGCTGGTCCGGGAGATTCAGAAAACCGGTCGTCGCGCGGTGGCGATCGCGGCGGATGTTGCCAGCGCAGACGACGTCGGACGGCTGTTCAAGGAGGCCGCGGAGCAGATCGCGCCGGTCGATATCCTGGTGAACAACGCCGGAATCGCCATCACCCGGGGGGTCGATGATCTCACCGAGGAGGATTTCGACCGCACGATCCGGGTCAATCTGAAATCCGTCTTCCTGTGCACGCAAGCGGCGCTGCCAGCGATGCGAAGCAGGAAGTGGGGACGGATTGTCAACATATCCTCCGGAGCAGCACGCGGCGCCGGCTCCATCGGCCCGCACTACAACGCTTCGAAGGCCGGGATCGAGGGATTGACCCGTGGTTACGCGGCGCGTCTCGTCAAGGAAGGCATCACCGTGAACGCCGTCGCTCCCTCGTTGATCGCCACTGATATGATGGCCGACAATCAGGCTCTCGTCTCCCGTATCCCGCTCGGACGTTTCGGGACCGCCGACGAAGTCGCGCAAGCCGTCATGTCGCTTATCGGAAATGAATACATGACAGGCCAGACGATCGCTCTCAGCGGCGGAATGGCTTTCAACTGACTGCGGGACATTATTGCGGCCGGAATTTCCCGCCACAGGAAATTTGTGAGACGCCGCGCGCCACGCGCCTTGTCACTCAACCACACCGCTCTGCTGCCGCGCGGCGGCGCAGACGCTGACGCAGAACGCCAAACTCGCCGTTCTCACCTGCTCCGTCGATCGATGGCAGCGCGGATGCTCCGACCGGATCGACCGGTTCCCGTCTTCCCATCCTCAGACCGGATCCTGCTTCGCCAATTGAAGCGTTGCAGACTTTGTTGTCTTGACGGCGCAATTGATTCCCGCCTAGTCTTTTTGCTGACAACAAAGATGAAAAGCGGTTCGGGAGGACGAAAGGGTTGCGCAACACAGTCCTTGCGGTTTAGCTCGAACATGCGCAGCCCGCAGTAAGGCGTATTTCGCATGTCGATCGATGCGGCACGTAGCGGATCGGACGGTGCGCTCAGGCAGCGCCTTCATGCGCTTCTCGCCAGCCAGGAACAGATCGTTCTCGCCATCACATTGTTGCTGGTCGTCGTGTTCAGTGTTGCGCTCAGTGGCTTCGCGACCGTCGATAACTTTCTCAATCTTCTGCGCAGTATTTCGATCCTTGGCATTCTCGGCCTCGGGCTGGGAATGATCGTCATCAGCCGCGGCATCGATCTCTCGGAAGTCGCGATCATGGCCGGTTCATGGTCGATCGCGCTGATCGAGATGCAGCAGGGCATGTCCGCTCCGCTCGCGATCGGCGTCGCTCTGGTGATCGCGGTGCTGATCGGCTGCTTCAACGGCTTCATGGTGGCCTTTGTCGAAGCGCCGCCGCTGTTCGTCACGCTGGCATCGGCTTTCGTGATCTACGGCGCGGCGTTCTGGTTCGCTCCGGCCTGGGTTGTCTACGCGCCGAAGGATTCGGGCGTGCTGACTTATCTCGGCGCCGGCCGCCTGCTCGGCGTGCCGGTGCCGATTCTCGTGTTTCTGTTCTGCGCGCTGGTGATGCATTTCTTCATGTCGCAGACATCGATCGGGCGCTTCATCTACGGCCAGGGCGACAATCCCGAGGCCGCGCGACTGACCGGAATCGCGCTGCGGCCATTGATCATTCTCGAATATGCGATCGTTGCCCTGCTGGCGTGGGTGGCCGGATGGGTGTGGGTCGGCACCACCGGCTCGATGCAGATGGCGATCGCGCAAGGCACCATGATTTTCGACGTGATCCTGGTGGTCGTGCTCGGCGGCATCAGCCTCGTCGGCGGGCGCGGCAGCGTCTTCAGCGTGGTCGTCGGCTGCATGCTGATCGGCATCCTGCTCAACGCTTTCACGATCATGGATGTGAACAGCGAGGTTCAGAACATCATCAAGGGCGTGGTGCTGCTCGCGGCCATCATTCTCGACAACTTCCTGCATCCGCGCGACGAGGAAACGGCGCGGCAAGGCGATTGAACCCACAACAAACACTTGTGAAACACAACAAGCACTTGGAGGACGTTAGGATGGCACGGTTCTGGCTCAAGGTGGTGGTTGGTGCATCCGTGGCGGTGGCGGCGACGCTGCCGGCCATCGCGCAGGAGGCCGGCACGAAAACGGCGCGCGAATTGCGCGAAGCGACCGACGCCGCGCTCAAGGGCAAGACGCTCGCTTATGTGCCGATCGCGCTCGGCGTGCCACTCGCGGACGAATGGGGCCGCGTCCTCAAGGAGGAAGCGGAGTGGCGCGGCATGAAATTCGTGGTCCGCGATCCCAACAACAATCCATCCGCCATGCAGCAGGCCGTCAGCGCGCTGGTCGATGAGAAGCCGGCGGTTCTCGTCGTGCAGAATCCGAGCGTCACGCTGCTGATGAAGGACCTGAAGCGCGCCGAATCTCAAGGCACCTACGTCCTTCAGATCAACATGTCGTCGAACTACAAGTCGAGCGCCTTCGTCGGCGCGGACTGGCGCGAGATCGGCCATATGCTGGCGACCGAGGTCGTCAAGCAATGCGGCACCGGCACCGGCAAGTCCGGCAAGGTGCAAATCGTGCAGGGCGAACTGACGGCGGCCGCCAGTGTCGATCAGGTCGGCGGCATCATGGAGGTCCTGAACAAGGACCCCGCGATCAAGGTGGTGTCGAACCAGGCGGCCAACTGGGACGCCAACACCGCGCTCAATCTCACCGCGACGGTGATCCAGCAGCATCCGGACCTGTGCGCCAGCATCGGCTTCTGGACCATCATGCATTCCGGCGCGGCGCAAGCCATCCGCAATGCCGGCAAGATCGACCAGGTCAAGGTCTATGCCTCCGGCGAGGGATCGCAGCTCGATTGCGATCAGGTCAACCAGGGCAACTTCACCAAGGTGCTGAGCTACAAGGCGACCGAGCAAGGTCACACCCTGGCGATGACCGCGGCCACCCTCCTGCAGAGCGGCTTGAAGCCGGGCGCGCATCCCGTGGCGCTGTTCACGCGCCCGGTCTGGCTCGACAAGAGCAATGCCAGCGGCGCCAATTGCTTCCAACTGCCGAAGAAGTAAGCCGCCGACGATCGGTCTTGATTGAGAGGGCGCCGTGTCCCTGACGACCTTTGATGGATTCGGTGCATCGGTGCGGCGGTTCTCGCCGCGCCTGGTGCTGTCCGAATTGATGATGAAGCAATGGTTCGAGCCGGTCATTCCGTTCTTCGTGATGATCGGGCTATGGATCGGCTTTTCCTTCGCCATCAACGACTATGCGGGCAGCACCAATGTGTTGTCGATGCTGCGGCTGTTCGCGGAATTCGGCTTCGTCGCGCTGGCGATGGCGTTCTGCCTCATCACCGGCGGTATCGATCTGAGCGTCGGCGCGATCTTCGCCTTCTGCAATTTCGCCGCGCTCTATTTCGTCCTCGTCGCCGAACTGCCGGTGCCGCTGGTGATTCTGGCGACGCTTCTGACCGGCGCGGTGCTCGGCGGCATCAACGGCTTCCTGATCGGCGTGCTGAAAGCGCGGCCGTTTCTCACCACGCTGGTCACGCTCATCATCCTGCGCGCGACGGTCAATCTGCTCAATACGCATTACGCGCAGACCTTCGCCATCAATTCGACCGACAGCGACGCCTGGGATTATATCGGCAGCGGAACGCCGCTCGGGATTCCGCTCAACGCGGCGACGCTGTTCGTCGTGCTTCTTGTCGGGCACGTTTTCCTCAGCCGCTCGCGCTATGGCTGGCATCTCACCGCGATCGGCGCCAGCCGCAAGGCGGCGCGCCATGCCGGCATTCGCGTCCGCACCATGCTGTTCTTCACTTACGTGCTGTCGGGCGTGCTGTGCGCGGCCGGCGGCCTGTTCTATGCGGCGCGCCAAGCCAGCACGGATTCGACCACCGGCGTCGGCTGGGAATTCCAGGCGCTGACCGCGGTGGTGCTCGGCGGCGTGTCGCTGGCCGGCGGCAAGGGCACGGTGTGGCGCGCGATGATCGGCGCGCTCATCGTGTTCACGCTGACCAACGGCCTGGTGCGCATGGGAATCCCCGGCTATGTCACCTCGGCGCTGATCGGCATGCTGCTGCTGGCGGCGGTCGGCATCGACGTCAAATGGTCGAAGAACCGCGGCAAGGCGATCCAGAAAACCTATGTCAATCCGGCGCGCGTGGCGCTGGCGGCGGCGCCGTCGGTGGCGGCTCGAAGCGCTTCGCCGTTCGCGCAGAACGATCGCCTGCTGCATGCGCTGGCGATCGGCCTCGATCAGGTCGAGGGGCCGGAGGATGTCATTCTCGACCGCCAGGACCGCGTCTATGGCTCGACGCGCGACGGCAACATCATTCGCTTCTCGGGCGAGGGCCTGAAGACGCGCGAAGTGTTCGCCCATATCGGCGGGCGGCCGCTCGGCATGCAGTTCGACCGCGACGAAAATCTCATCGTCGCGGTGGCCGGCATGGGCGTCTATGGCGTCACGCCGGCCGGCCAGACCTACAAGATCACCGACGAGACCAACCGCACCTGGTACAAGCTCAACGACGATTCCCGCCTGCGGATGGCGGACGATCTCGACATCGCGCCAGACGGCAAGATTTATTTCAGCGATTGCACCACGCGCTACGAGATGACGACGAACACGCTCGACATTCTCGAAGCACGGCCGAACGGCCGCCTCGTCTGCTACGATCCGGCGACCCGGACGACGCGCACCGTCATCAATCACTTTTACTTCCCGAATGGCATCTGCGTGTCGCATGACGGACGCTCGGTGCTGATCGCCAGCACCTCGCTATGCAAGGTGTTCCGTCACTGGATCGAGGGTCCCCACAAGGGCCGCACCGAAGTCCTGATCGACAAGCTCCCGGGCAATCCGGACAACATCAACCGCGCCTCCGACGGCACCTACTGGTTGGCGCTGGTGGGCATCCGCACCCCGACCTTCGATCTGTCGATGCGCAATCCGGGCTTCCGCCTGCGCATGGTGAAGCAGGTGCCGACCGACGAATGGCTCGCGCCCGGCCTCAATCATGGATGCGTGCTGAAATTCAACGAGGCGGGCGAGCCGCTGGAATCGTTCTGGGACCCGACCGGCATTTCGCATTCGACGCTGACCTCGATGCGCGAGCACAAGGGGCATCTGTATCTCGGCGGCCTCGAAAACAATCGCATCGGCCGCATCAAGCTCGACGGCGTGGACGAGACCTGGACGGGCTATGAGGCCTATTGGGGCAGCAAGCGCCGCGACCGGAGCTGACGTCATGGGTTTTCTCACGCATCTCGGGCGCGACGTTCGCAATCTGCTGTTCCGCGATTCCGAGCAGAACGCCATTCCGTCGATGGACGGCGCGCTGGGACCGAACGATCGCCTCGATCGCTGCGAGCCGATCGGCGAGGTGTTGCCCGGCGTGGACGACGCGGTGGCGCAAGGCGACAGGCTTTACGTTTCCGCCGGCCGCTCGGTGCTGAAACTTTTCGGCGAAGGGTTTTCCGAGCGCATATTGGTCCATGCTTTCGACAGCGAGGTTGGCGGGCTGGCGCTGCATCCCGACGGACGTCTCATCGTCTGCGTGGCGGGGCGCGGGCTCGCGGCGCTCGATCCGGATCGCCCCGATCCGCAATGGCTCGCAGCCGGCGCTGGTGCCGTCAGCGGGCTGACGGCGGTGACCTGTCTCGCGGACGGCACCATCTGGTGCACGGAAGGCGCGCAGGGAAAGACGGCGAACGACTGGCTGCGCGACCTTCTCGACAAGGGCGCGAGCGGACGTGTTCTGCGCTGCTCCGCCGCGCTCGATCGCGTCGATATCGTGGCGCAAGGGCTGGCATGGCCGAATGGCATCGCGCCGGCACGTGACGGGACGCTGCTCGTCACGGAGAGCTGGCGGCACGGCGTGCGGCGCTTCAGTATCGACGGATCGCGTCAGCCCGATTTCATCCGCAACCTGCCGGCCTACCCGGCCCGCATCCGCCCCGCGCGCGAGGGTTATCATCTGGCGCTGTTCGGCGTGCGCACGCATCTCATCGAATTCCTGCTCAAGGAAGACGAATTCCGTCACGAAATGCTCGCGACGGTGGCGCCGGAGCACTGGATCGGCCCGGCGCTCGCCAGCGGTCATGACTGTCTGGAGCCGATGCAGATCGGGTCCATCAAGGCGCTCGGAATCCAGAAGCCTTGGGCGCCGCCGCGCTCCTACGGGCTCTACACCCACGTCGATGACGGCGGCGAAATCGTCGAGAGCCTGCACAGCCGCGCCGGTGGCCGTTACCACGGCGTCACGTCCGCTTGCGACACGCCGCAAGGCGTCGTGATCGTGGCCAAGGGCGCGGGGCGACTGTTGCTCTATCGACCGGAGGCGCAGGCATGAGCGAGGCTCTGGACCGCAATCAATCCGCGGCAGGCCAGGCGGCGCCGCGACTGTTGCAGATCGTCAACGGCAGCAAGGTCTATGGCGGCATCCACGCCATCGAGAACGTCAATTTCGATCTTTATCCCGGCGAGGTCCATGCGCTGGTCGGCGAAAACGGCGCCGGCAAATCGACGCTGTGCAAGGCGATCTCCGGCGCGATCAGGCTGACCAGCGGCGAGTTTCTGCTTGACGGCAAGGCGGCCAATTTCGCGGAGCCGCGCGACTCGCTCGCCGCCGGCATCTGCATGGTCTATCAGGAGACCAGTCTGGTGCCGACCATGACGGCGGCGCAGAACATCGAGCTTGGCAACGAAAAACTGCTGACACGCTTTCGCACGCTCAACATCCAGGCGCAGCAGCTTCTCCAGTCGCTCAACTTCCATGTCGATCCGGCGACGCCGGTGGCCATGCTCGGCACCGCCAAGAAGCAGATGGTCGAGATCGCGCGCGCGGTCTACAACAAGGCGCGCATTATCATTTTCGACGAGCCGACGGCGAGCCTGACGCCCGAGGAGATCGTTCACTTCTTTCATCTGATCCGCGAATTGCGCAGCCGCGGCGTTGGCATCATCTATATTTCGCACGCGCTTGAGGAATCGCTCCAGATCGCGGATCGCATCACCGTGCTGCGCGACGGCAAGCATGTCATCACCGCGCCGACGGCGACACTGACGCGCGAGGCGCTCGTGCAGCACATGGTCGGCCGCGACGTCGCCAAGGCGCTCTACGATCGCAAGCCGCGCGCGCGCAACGAACGGCGCGAGAAGGTGCTGACCGTCGAGAACGTGACGATGGGCATGGCGGTGAAGAACATGTCGTTCTCCGTCTATGCCGGCGAGGTGGTCGGGATCGCGGGGCTGATCGGCTCGGGCCGCACCGAGATCGCGAAGATTATTTTCGGCGCCTTCAAGCGCAACCTCATCAATGGCGGCACGATCCGGCTGCGCGGCAAGCCGATCCGCTATCGCGTGCCCAAGCAGGCGATCGACGACGGCATCGCCTACATCACCGAGGATCGCAAGCGTGACGGCTTCTTCGAGACGATGGTGGTGGACGACAACGTCTATCTTGGGCGTCTCGCCACCAAGGAAGGCTGGCGCCTGCTGTTGTCGCGCGCCGGCCGCGCCAAATTCGCCAACTACTGGGTCCAGCGGTTGCAGATCAGCGCCCTTCAGCGCAAGGCGAAGATCATCGAACTGTCAGGCGGCAATCAGCAGAAGGTCGTCGTCGCCAAGGTCCTGGTGCAGGAGCCGTCGGTCGTGATCTTCGACGAACCGACCCGCGGCGTCGATGTCGGCACCATCCCGCATATTCATTCGGAGATCCGGCGGCTGGCCGACGAAGGCAAGGCCGTGGTCGTCATCTCGTCCTATCTGCCGGAGGTGCTGAGCGTGTCCGATCGCATCCTCGTGGCCCGGCTCGGACGCATCGTCGCGGAATTCGACGCCGCCGAGGCGACCCAGGACAAGATCCTCTACGCCGCGATCCACTGAGGCCGGATCATGATCACACGGCCAGCGGGACTCGTGACGGGTTGCCTCGCGCCGCCATTTATCACTTCGCCAAGAAGAAAAAATCCTCCTTGCCGGGCAACGAGCCATAGGTGAAAGGCTCCTGGCGTCCCGCCGTCGCTTCCGCGCAAGAAATCCCCCCAATTCGGGTGGGGGCAAATCGCGTCCGCGGGGAAAATTGCCATGTTTCGTGGCTCGCGACCGGACGCGCCGGGTCGAGGGTTGCACCGGGATCATCACGTCCGGCCCGGCGACAAGCGATGATCTCGCGGCCACCGCCGCCGTCGATTTAGCCGCGCTATTGCAAAATGGTGACAGGAACGGCCCGGAATTTCTGTAGAATGACACGATTCGGTATATGTTCCGATTTGAAGCTTAGGGCTGACACATGAAAAGCCGGATTTCGTCGCGCGCCTACCGCGCGTCCGCCGTGCGTGTGCTGATGACCTGCCTGATGCCGGCTTTTTTCGCCGCCGGGGCGCATGCCGCCGACCTGCCGATCCGCAAGGCGCCGCCGCCTCTGGTGGCCCCGGCTTTCAGTTGGACCGGCTTTTATATCGGCCTGAATGCCGGCGGGGCCTTCGGCACCTCGCGCCAGGATGAAATCACCAATCCCAGCACGACCGGCAATTTCGACGTCTCCGGCGGGCTCGTCGGTGCAACGATCGGCTACAATGTTCAATTCAACCAGATCGTCCTCGGCGCGGAAGCCGATTTCGACTGGGCCAATGTGCGCGGCAGCCATGCCTGCCCCAACAACGGCACGCCGACCGGCTTTGAATGCAGCACCCAAAGCGATTATCTCGGAACGGTGCGGGGACGCTTCGGCTACGCCATCGACAACCTGCTGCTCTACGGGACGGCGGGCGTTGCTTTCGGCAACATCAAGCAGCGCTTCTCGCCGCCCTTCCCGCCGGCGCCCGCCGTCAGCTACAGCGGCGCCTCGTCGGACCGCATCGGCCCGGTGGTCGGCGCCGGTATCGAATATGCGCTGTCGTCCAACTGGTCGGTCAAGGCCGAATATCTCTATACGAGCCTGAATACGTTCACCTGCGGCATTCAATGCACCGGCGTGGCGGGCGAAGTCGCCAAGATCAAGCTCGACCAGAACATCGTCCGGCTGGGCGTGAATTATCACTTCTAGGTATCAGCGGAGCTAAGAATCCGCGCGAGCTGGCGACCGGCCGGCCGCAGGCAAACGCGGCTGCCTGAAAACCGGGCAAGCGCCCCCTCGCTCGATCAGAGTTGCTGCGAAAGCGTCAATTTGCCCACTTGACTTGGCCAATCTTTTTCCGCGCCGAAGTAATTATTACTTGCCTTCGTCACATGATTGGCGCTTAATTTTAGCCGATCTGTCGTGACTTGCGACGATTGTGCGAGCTTGACGGCTTCAGCGAGCGTATTAGACCGTGCCAAACGGCTCGTCTTTTTAAGTTTAAGTATATTTGAAATTTGAAAGCAGTGGACTGAAGCGAAGCAATTTTGAGGCGGGGGTCAGAACATGACACAACGCGAATTGCTTGAATTTTCAATGGTTTTTCAGCATTGGCGCATGCCTGCTCCGGCAGTTGCAGCGCAACTGCCACCTATCGGCTCAACGCCCGCTCAGCCCCCACCCTCTGGATAAGCCGGCGCTTCCCGCGAGAAGCGAGGACGCATTCCAAAAGTCGTGGTCGTTGGCGAGGCGGTTATGGCTGACGCGAGTTGGAAAAATCAGGCCGATGGCGACTGGCTCATCACCGGCAACTGGACGACCGGAACGGTCCCGACCTCTCATGACGATGTCACGCTTGGGCTGAGCGGCGGATACACGGTCACGGTCGGAGCGCCCGCCGCGGCCGAGTCGATCGCCATCACCAATCCGGCGGCGGTTCTCCGGCTTCACGCTTCCACGCTGACCGTCGGCGGAGCCCTGACCAATTCCGGCGGGATCAACCTCGATTTCGACGGGTTCTCCGGCGGCTCGACGCTCGCTGTCGGCGGTGTGCTGACCAACGCCAATACGCTGAGGATCGGCTCGGGCAACGGTTATGGCGCGCTGGTCGCGCCCGACACGGTGACGGCGGGCGCGCTCGCCAACACCGGCAATATCGCCATCGCCGGCTCGACTGCCGCACAGGCCCTGCTCGACGTCGGCGGCGTCGCCGGGACCGGCACGGCGGGCACGCTCACCGGTACGATCACTCTCGGCGTCAACTCGCTGCTTGAATTCGCCAGCGGCCAGATCGACACGCTGGCCGGCACGCTGGTGCTCGGCAGCGCCACCGGCCTGGTCGCCGATGCCGCCGACACCACCACCAACAGCGCCCTGACCGGGCTGAAAACGATCAACAGCGGCGCCCAACTCGTCCTGCGCGAGGGCGCGGCGATGGCGACCACGGGCGACCTTGCCAATGCCGGCGAGATCGATGTCGATTTCGACAGCTTCTCCGGCGGCTCGACGCTCGCCGTCGGCGGCACGCTGACCAACGCCAATACGCTGAGGATCGGCTCGGGCAACGGTTATGGCGCGTTGGTCGCGCCCGCCACGGTGACGGCGGACGCGCTCGCCAACACCGGCAATATTGCTATCGCCGGTTCCGATGCCGCGCGGGCCCTGCTCGACATTGACGGCGCCGCCGGCACCGGCACGGTGGGCACGCTCACCGGCTCGATCAGCCTCGGCACCAACTCACTGCTTAAGTTCGCCAGCGGCCAGATCGATACGCTGGCAGGCACGCTGGTGCTCGGCAACGCCACCGGCCTCGTGGCGGATGCTTCCGATGCGACCAGCAACAGCGCGCTGCACGAACTTGCGACGGTGGCCGCGGGGGCCCGGCTGGACTTGCGGCAGGGCGCGCAGGTCGCGACCAGCGGCGACCTCGCCAACGCCGGTGAGATCGATGTCGACGCCAATGACGGCGCCGGCGGCTCGACGCTCGCCATCGGCGGCGCGCTGACCAACGCCAACCTGCTCCGGATCGGCTCAGGCAACGGCTTTGGCGCGCTCGGTGCATCGGCCACTGTCACCGCTGATGCCCTC
>JBDHSX010000047.1:0-23538 GCA_039808365.1 Xanthobacteraceae bacterium
CGCACATTCCCGGCAACGATTTCATCATGAGCTATCCGACGCCGGGCGGGGGCGGATAGGTCGCGTCCCGTCATTGCGAGGCGTGCAACGACGAAGCAATCCAGACTTTTTAGTGAAAACTGGATTGCTTCGCTTCGCTCGCAATGACGGCTGATGGGCAATGCTCGCAACGACGGTCGATGGGCTGATCCCAGTGCTTGCGATTGACGCCGCGGCGTCATCACGGCCTGACCGATCATTCGTGGTGCGAGCGGATTTGCAAGACGACCACCGCGAGGTGATCGTTACAGTCAAGGACTAACGCCAATGCTCACCTCCGTCACCCGCGCCGCCATCGTTACCGAGGCGCGCGCATGGATCGGCACGCCGTATCGCCACCAGGCGTCGGTGAAAGGCGTCGGCTGCGATTGCCTCGGTCTGGTGCGCGGCGTGTGGCGGGCGTGTCTCGGCGCGGAGCCGGAAGCGCCGCCGCCTTACGCGCCGGACTGGGCGGAATCGCGTGGCGAGGAAGCGCTGGCGCAAGCCGCCGCGCGGCACCTCGTTGCTGTTGCCGTCGATCAATTCGAACCCGGCGACGTGCTGCTGTTTCGCTGGCGCGCCGGTTGCGTCGCCAAGCACCTCGCCATCGCAGCCAGCGACGGCACGATGATCCACGCCCATGATGGCGCGGCGGTGTGCGAGGTCGCGCTCGCGCCATGGTGGCGTCGGCGTCTCGCTTTTGCCTTCACGTTTCCCGGAGTGATCGACTGATGGCCGCGCTGGTTCTGTCCATCGCCGGCGGCGCGCTCGGCGCGGCGTTCGGCCCGGTCGGCGCCATCGCCGGCCGCATCGCCGGCGCGCTGGTCGGCAATGTCATCGATCATGCGGTGCTCGGCCCCGGCGACCGCGCCGTCACCGGGCCGCGTCTCGCCGATCTCGACGTCATGGCCTCGACCGAGGGCGCGCCGGTGCCGCGCGTCTACGGCCGCGCCCGGCTGTCGGGTCAGGTGATCTGGGCGACGCCGCTGGAGGAGGTGGTTTCCACCGACACCACGTCGTCCGGCGGCAAGGGCGGTCTGTTCGGCGGCCCGACCACCACGACCACGACCTACAGTTACTTCGCCAATTTCGCCGTCGGCCTGTGCGACGGCGAAATCGCCCGCGTCGGCCGCATCTGGGCCGACGGCAAATTGCTCGACACCACCGGGCTTGCGATCCGCGTGCATCGCGGCCTTGACGATCAGGCCGCCGACGACCTCATCGTCGCGCGCGAGGGCGCGGCCAACGCGCCGGCCTATCGCGGCACCGCCTACATCGTGTTCGAGCGGTTGCCGCTGGCGAATTTCGGCAATCGCATTCCGCAATTGTCGTTCGAGATCGTGCGGCCGGTCGGGCGGCTGGAACGCATGGTGCGGGCGGTGACCCTGATCCCCGGCACCACCGAGTTCGGCTACGAGCCGGCGGCGGTGACGGCGCTGCTCGGGCCGGGGCAATCCGCCAACGAGAACCGCCACGTCGCGCACGCGGCCTCCGATGTCGAGGCGGCGCTCGACGACCTGCAAGGCGTCTGCCCCAACCTTGAGCGGGTCGCGGTGGTGGTGACGTGGTTCGGCGACGATCTGCGCGCCGGGCTGTGCCGCGTGCGGCCCGGCGTCGAACTCGCCGACAAGACCACCTCGGGCGGCGTCTGGTCGGTCGCGGGCGTGGCGCGCGAGGCTGCTTACGTGGTGTCGCAGGCCGATGGCCGTCCCGCGCTCGGCGGCACGCCGTCCGACGACAGCGTCAGCCATCTCATCACCGAATTGAAGGCACGCGGCCTCAAGGTGACGCTCTATCCGTTCCTGATGATGGACATCGCCGCCGACAACGCGCGGCCCGATCCGTGGAGCGGCGCTGCGTCGCAGCCG
Organism: Xanthobacteraceae bacterium; assembly: GCA_039808365.1. Classification (GTDB taxonomy): domain Bacteria; phylum Pseudomonadota; class Alphaproteobacteria; order Rhizobiales; family Xanthobacteraceae; genus 62-47. The sequence continues at coordinate 1,887 of JBDHSX010000047.1, forward strand.
GCCTATCCGTGGCGCGGCCGCATCACCTGCGACCCCGCGCCGGGGCGGCCGGGCTCGCCGCAGGGCACGGCGACGGCGGCGACGCAGGTCGCGAGTTTCTTCGGCGGCGGCGACTGGAATTATCGCCGCATGGTGCTGCACTACGCGCGGCTCGCGCGCGATGCCGGCGGCGTCGATGCCTTTCTGATCGGCTCGGAACTGAAGGCGCTGACGCGCCTGCGCGCGGGTGCGGGCCTCTATCCGGCAGTGGACGCGCTGGTGACGCTCGCGGCCGATGTGAAGGCCATCGTCGGCGGCGCGACGAAGGTGACCTACGGCGCGGACTGGACTGAATATGGTTGCGATGTGATCGAGGCCGGCGAGGTGCGCTTTCCGCTCGATCCGCTGTGGGCGTCGCCGCATATCGATATGATCGGCATTGATTACTACGCGCCGCTCGCCGACTGGCGCGACGAGGCGGGGCATCTGGATTCCGCCCTTGCCGCGTCGACCTGCGATCTCGCCTATCTGGCCGGCCGCGTCGATGCGGGCGAGGCGTTCGACTGGTACTACGCGGACGATGCCGCGCGCACGGCGCAGATCCGCGCGCCGATCACCGATGGGCCCGGCAAGCCGTGGATGTTTCGCCTCAAGGATATCTGGAACTGGTGGAGCCAGCCGCATCACGCGCGCGCCGGCGGCGTCGAGCTTGCGACGCCGACCGCGTGGCTGCCGAAAAGCAAGCCGATCTGGATCACCGAGGTCGGCTGTCCGGCGGTGGACAAGGGGGCCAACCAGCCCAGCGTGTTTCCCGATCCGAAATCGTCGGAGAACGCCGCGCCGTACTTCTCGAACGGCGCGCGCGACGACCTGATGCAGCGCCGCTATCTCGAAGCCTTTCTCGGCGCGTTCGATCCGGCGTTCGGCGCAAGCGAGGCGCGCAATCCGCCGTCGCCGCTTTATGGCGGCCGCATGATCGAGCCTTCCGCGATTCATCTGTGGACCTGGGACGCGCGGCCCTATCCGCTGTTTCCCGCGGCTCTGGAGGTGTGGAGCGACGGGCCGAACTGGCAGACCGGGCACTGGCTGACCGGCCGGCTCGGATCCGCGCCGCTCGATGCGCTGGTGGCGACGATCCTCGACGATGCCGGCGTCACAGGGGCCGACAGTTCGGCGCTGCGCGAGATCTGCGAGGGCTACGTGGTGGACCGGCCGATGACGCCGCGCGCGATGATCGATCCGCTGGCGCTGGCCTATGCGTTCGACGCCACGGCGGCGGACGGCGTGCTGCGCTTCATTCAGCGCGGCGGCGCGCCGGTGGCCGAACTGAACGAGGACGATCTGGTGCTGGCGGGCGAGGGTGCGCCGGCGCGGCTGACGCGGGCGCAGGAAACCGAACTGCCGCGCGAGGTGTCGTTCGGCTTCACCGACGCGGCGATGGATTACCGGCGCTCCGCTGTTACTTCGCGGCGGCTGGTCGGCGGCGCCAACCGCGTGGTGCGCTCGGATCTCGCGGTGGTCAGTAACGACGCCGCCGCCACGCGCCGCGCCGAGATCTGGTTGCAGGATTTATGGGCCGGGCGCGAGAGCGTCGAGTTCGGCGTCGGCATGGACAAGCTGGCGCTGGCGCCGGGCGATGTGGTTGCGGTGACGCTGGACGGCCGCCGCCGTCTGTTCGAAATCGACGGGTTGGTGGATACCTCGTCGCGCCGCGTCACCGCGCGCGGCGTCGATCCCGAGGTGTTCGCGCTGCCGCTGCCGCTGCCGCCGCCGCGCCGCGGCGCGCCCGTGTTGCCGAAGGCGTTGGGTCCGGTTCACGCGCTGGCGCTGGATCTGCCGGTGCTCGACGCCACGGAGCCGGTGGTGCTGACGTGGCTGGCGCTGTTCGCCAATCCGTGGCCCGGCGCGGTGACGGTGTGGCAGTCCGCGGACGGCGCGGATTATCAGCCGCTGCTGACGGCGGCCGCGCCGGCCACCATCGGTGAGACGCTGGACCTGTTGCCGCGTGGAATCCCCGCCTGCTGGAACGCCGACGCCGGTTTTCGCGTGCGGCTTTACGGCGGCGCGCTGACCTCGAAGACCGACGCGCGCGTGCTCGACGGCGCCAACGCCGCCGCGATCCGCAACCCGCTAGGGGCGTGGGAGATCGTGCAGTTCGCCAACGCCGAGCTGATCGACGCCCGCACCTATCGGCTGTCGCGGCTCTTGCGCGGGCAGGCGGGCAGCGACCACGCCATGGTTGACGCGCTGCCGCCGGGCGCGCCGTTCGTCGTGCTCGACCGCCATCTGTTGCCGCTGGCGCGCGGCCGTGACGCGCTGGCGCGGCCGCTCGATCTGCGCATCGTCGCAAGCCAACGCAGCCACGGCGACGCGGCGGCGGTGGCGCTCACCGTGACGCCCGGCGCGACGGCGCTGCGGCCGCTGTCGCCGGCGCATGTCGCGGCGGAGCGGCGGGCCGACGGCATTCATCTGTCGTGGATCCGCCGCAGCCGTATCGACGGCGATGGCTGGGCCGCCGAGCCGCCGCTCGGCGAGGACACTGAGGCCTATCGCGTCGACATCCTGTCGGGGACGAGCGTGGTGCGAACCATCCCGTGCGCCGCGCCCGCCGCGCTCTATGCCAATGCCGACGAGCTTTCGGACTTCGGCGCGCCGCAAACCGATCTTCGCGTTCGCGTCGCGCAAGTGTCGAGCGCGGTCGGCGCGGGCTTTCCGACCGAACGCACTCTTACGCTTTGAGGCATCATGACCGAGACATTGCATTTGGGGTTGCCCTTCATCGAGGACAGCCAGGCGCAGAAGCACGTCACCCACAACGAGGCGCTGCGCATGCTCGACGCGACGATCCAGATCGCGGTCGAGGACATGACGCGGACCGCGCCGCCGGCCTCGCCCGCGGAAGGCCAGCGCCATGTCGTGGCGAGCGGCGCCAGCGGCGACTGGGCCGGGCGCGCCGCCGCCATCGCGACCTGGCAGGGCGGCGCCTGGACCTTTGTCGCGCCGCAAACCGGCTGGCGCGCGTGGTCGGCGGCCGATGCGTCGATGGTGGTGTTCGACGGCGTCGCGTGGCGGCCGCTCGCCAATCCGGTCGGCCTGCTCGGCGTCAACACCACGGCAGCCGCGCCCAATCTGCTCAGCGTCAGATCCAACGCCGCGCTGCTGGCGGCGATCCCGGCGGCGGACGGCGGCAGCGGCGACGCCCGCTTGCAGATCTCCAAGGCCACGGCGGGCAACGCCGCCTCGGTGGTGTTCTCCGACGCCTATTCCGGCCGCGCCGAGTTCGGCCTCACCGGCGACGATCACTTCCATCTCAAGGTGTCGGCCGACGGCGCGAGCTGGCAGGACGCTGTCGTGATCGACAAGACCACGGCGAACGTCGCGTTCCATGGCTTCTCCGACGCCGCCGCGACCCGCGCCAGCCTCGGCCTGACCAAGCAGTCGTCGGCCTTCGACGCCACCGCCGGCCGCGTGATGACGACGGGCGCGTTCGGCTGGGGCGGCGACGGCGCTTCCGCCACGGATTTGAACAACGCCACCGTCCCCGGCATTTACGCCACCGACCCCGCCACCACGCACCAGCCAAGCCCGAGCGGCTATTACAACGTGCTGGTGATGCGCCTCGGCGGCACGCGCGTCTCACAGCTCGCGATGCAAGGCGGGGCCAGCGAGAGCAATGCGTGTTTTGTGCGCGGCTCGACGGATGGCGGTGCGACGTGGTCGGCATGGACGGCGCTGCACGCCTCTTGAGCGGCGCGCCGTCGCGGACAGCCGTCGTCATCGCAACTGACGCAAGGATTGACGCAGCATGACAACGCAGAATCTCGGGCCGACGCCGGCCCAATTCGATTTCAGGTTCTGGATCGGCAGCGACACCAGGGAACAGGTGCTCCGGTTCAAGATCGCCGATGCGCCGATCGATATCAGCGCTTACGGCGCGGTGCTGACCATCGCCAGCCTGTGGCGCGTCGTGCTGAGGCGCGAGATCGGATCCGGACTGACCATCGTCGATGGTCCGAACGGCGTGCTGAAGATCGACCCGTTCACGGCGGGCGAGACGCGCATCCTGGCTTCCACCAAGTACGAACTGGAAATGCGGCTGCCGGACGGGACGCAGGAAACCTGGCTTTACGGGCGATACATCGGAGAAGGAGAAGGCATCAATGTCGACTGACGTCACGATCCAGGTCGAGCCGTCCGGCCCTTACATCAGTTCGCTTGCCTCGTATGTGAACGATGCGAGGGATTTTCGCGACGCGGCGCAATCCGCGCTCGGCGCGGTGACCGCCGCCGCCGCCGATATGGCGGCCAACAAGACCGCGACGGACGCGGCGCGGCTGGCGACCGAGGCGGCGAGCACCGCCGCCGCGGCGTCCGCCGCCAGCGCGCTCGGCGCGAAGGACAATGCCGCGTCGGCGGCCGTGGCCGCCGCCAGCGTCGTGCTGACGCATGACCGCTATCGCAACCAGCTCGACGACTGGCGCGCGCTGCTCGTGCCGGAGCGGCCGTCGCTGTTCCAGCGCTTCACCGACAGCACCTACTTTGCGCGCGACCGGGTCGTTACGTCCGATTTCCCTGTCTTTCTCGCCGCGACGAACGGCGCCTTCACGCGCGCGTCCGGCGCCACGGCGCTCGACAGCGCCGGCAAGCTGATCGAGTTCGCGGCCGGCAGCCCGCGCGTCACCGATCGCGGGTTGCTGATGGAAGGCGGGGGCACCAATCTCATTCGAAATCCGCGCTGCGAAGGCGCGGCCGCCGGATCGCCGGGGACGTTGCCGACCTATATGAGCGGCTCCGCCACCAGCAACGGCATTTCGCGTCAGGTCGTCGGGACGGGCGTCGAGAACGGCGTGCCTTACGTCGATGTGCGTTATGCGGGGACGTCGGTGTCCGCCGGGCGGATTATTTTGATCATTTTCGCGGCGTCGGGCTCCATCGCCGCCGCCGCCGGCGAGACGTTCACCGCGTCGTTTTATTCGCGGATCGTCGCCGGCAGCGTCGCGAATTTAAGTTACATCCGGCTTGAGGTCCTGGGCAGCAGCGCGGACGGCAGCGAGACGGAAACCCCGGCGGGGGCGAATATCGTCGACGGCGGAATCACCAAGACGACGGTGACGCATGCGATCGCCTCGCTCGCCTATGTCGTGCCGCGACTGGCCATATCGACCGGGAGCGGGATCGCCGTCGATTTCACGGTCCGCATCGGCGCGCCGCAACTGGAAAAGTACCCGTTCGCGACGTCGCCGATCCTGCCGCCGGTGGGCTCGCCGGCGCAGGCGACGCGGGTCGGGGATCGCGTCGTCTCGACGCGCACCAGTCCGGCGGCGCTGTCCAAGGCGATCCGGGGCCGGCCCGCGCCGACAAACACGACGCAGGTGTTGTGGCAGGCCGACGACGGAACGAGCAACAACATGATCCGCGTCAGGCGCAACGGTGTCGGCGATGTGTACGCGACCGCCGTGATCGCATCGGTGACGGTCTTGGATGTCCGGATCGGGGCTGTCGCGGACAATGCGGAATTCAGACTGGCCTTTCGCTGGGCCGCGAACGACTTCACGGCGTCGCTCAACGGCGCGACCGTGGTGACCAACACCGCGGCGGCGATGCCGGCCGGCCTCGTCAACGAGCGGCTGGGTCATGCGACCGGCGGCAACGAGTGGTTCGGCACCATTCGCGACAACCACGAATGGCCGATCCTTCACACCAACGGAAACCTGCAAACGCTTTCGACCCTTTAGGAGGCCCATCATGCAAGACATCTATCTCCGCGCGGCCTCGCGAGAGGCGATGGCCGAGGCGCTGGCGTTTTTCCGCGATGGCGACGGCTGGCGCGTTGACGCGGGTTTCGCCATCGATGACGACGATATCCGCCCGCTCGTCAGCGAGGCCGTGCTGTCCGAGGACGGCGAGCGCGTCATCACGCCGGCCGTGTTCGACGATCGCCATCATCTCAACCTGCGACTGATCGATGACGCGCTGATCGCCCACGTGCCGCACGATCTGATCGTGACGCCGCTGATGCCGGTGAGGGTGTGGTCTTGAGGCCCGGCCGCCGCGAGCCGGTCATTTGATGTCGCACCAATCTCATTTCAGGGAGGGATAGGTCATGGCCGACGGCGTCCGCCTGTCGCTGGCGACGATGCGCGCGGTGTTTCCGCGTGCGCCGGATGCGGTCGTCAACGCCTTCGTTGAAAAGCAGGGCGCGCTGACGGCGGTTGGACTGAATCAATCGCGGCAGCGGCTGGCCTATTGCTTCGCCAATCTGCATGCCGAGACGGGCGGGTTCACGATCAGGAATCTGACCGAGAACATCAACTACACGGCGGCGCGGATGGCCGAGGTGTGGCCGAACCGTTTTGCGTCGGCGGCCGCGGTCAAGGCGAAGTACGGCACGGCGTCGGGCTGGCAGTTGAAGGCGTTCGATGACATCTACGGCAACCGGATGGGCAACCGGCCCGGCACCTCGGACGGCTCGCGCTATATCGGCCGTGGCGGGCCGCAGATCACCGGGCGCGACGGCTATGCCGAGATCGGCAAGCGCATTGGCGTGGATCTGGTGTCGGCTCCCGATCTCGCCTGTACCCATGCGCTCCAGCCCGACATCGCCGCCGCGTTCTGGGACTGGAAAGGCATGAACAAATACGCCGACGCCGGCGATTTCATCGGCTGCGTGAAGCGCTGGAACGGCGGCACCAATGGCCTCGCCGAGCGGCAATCGCAACTGGCGCGCATCCTGCCGATCCTGCACCGGGCGGAAAGCGGCGCGGTGGTCGCCGCGCCGGTCAAGCCGCCTCCCGACCCCGCGCCCGCCGCGCCGTCGCCGCCGCCGTCCGTTCGGGCGGCTTTTTTAATGGCCATCGCACGAATTTTCGGAAAGGGCATGACATGATGGACTGGGGCGATCTTGCCAAGCAGGTGATCGCGCTCGGCGCGCCGCTGATCGGCACCGCGCTCGGCGGGCCGCTCGGCGGCGCGGCCGGGCAAATTCTGGCGACGACGCTCGGCGCGGCCGCGCCGACGCCGGACGCGGTCAAGGCGGCGCTGCCGGCGGCTGCCCCCGGCAAACTCGCGGAAGCCGAGGCGCGATGGGTCGAGACGATCCGCGCGGAAGCCGAAACCCAGCGCGTCGCGATCACGGAAACGCAGGCGACGATCCGCGCCGAGATCGCCAGCAACGATCCGCTGCAACGCTGGTGGCGGCCGCTCTATGCCTTTGAGCTGACGTTCGAATGCGCCGCGCTGTGGATCGTGCTGGTGCACGAGTTCTGGACCGGCGACGTCGCCACCATCGACGCCATGATCGGGGCGTCGGCGCTGTTCGTCGCCTATTGGGGCTTCCGTTTCGGCGTGCTAGGCGTCTATGTCAGCGGCCGCACCCGCGAGAAGGTCTGCGCGGCGACCGGGCAGAACGCGCCGGGCGTGCTGGAAAAGCTGGCCAAGGCGGTCGTCGGAAAAAAATAGGCCGCGGGATCGCCACGTTCATCCGGCATTCACCGCGAGGGGCTTTTCTGGACGGGGCCCCGTTGCCACATTCCACGAGCCTGTCCGCGGAGAGCAAGTTGCGCCTGCTTGTCGTTGAAGATGATCCGGACCTCAACCGGCAGCTCACCGCCGCGCTCACCGACGCCGGCTATGTGGTGGACCGCGCCTTCGACGGCGAGGAGGGGCATTTTCTCGGCGACAACGAGCCCTACGACGCCGTGGTGCTCGATATCGGCCTGCCGAAGATGGACGGCATTTCGGTGCTGGAAGCGTGGCGGCGCAACAACCGGGTGATGCCGGTCCTGATCCTCACCGCGCGCGACCGCTGGAGCGACAAGGTGCAGGGCTTTGACGCCGGCGCCGACGACTACGTCGCCAAGCCGTTTCACATGGAGGAGGTGCTGGCGCGGCTGCGCGCGCTGCTGCGCCGCTCCACCGGCCACGCCCAGAGCGAACTGACCTGCGGCCCGGTGGTGCTCGATACCCGCACCGGCCGGGTCAGCGTCAACGGCAACCCGGTCAAGATGACCTCGCACGAATATCGGCTGCTGGCCTATCTGATGCACCACGCCGGGCGCGTGGTGTCGCGCACCGAACTGGTGGAGCACCTCTACGATCAGGATTTCGACCGCGACTCCAACACCATCGAGGTGTTCGTCGGCCGCGTTCGCAAGAAGCTCGATGTCGATATCATTCAGACCGTGCGCGGGCTCGGCTATCTGCTGACGCCGCCGATCAATGCCAAATAACGCGGATCATCGCGCCGCCGACCCGCGCCCCAGTTCGCTCGCCGCCCGTCTGTTCGTGTCGGCGACGGTGTGGGTGGTGGTGGTGCTGCTGATTACCGGCATCGTGCTGTCGTCGGTCTACCGCTCGGCCACCGAGCGCGCCTTCGACCGCCGCCTCAATTTCTACCTGCGCACCTTGGTCGCGGAAGTGGCGACGCCGGATGACGGCTCCGACCATCAGTTCCAGTCGCTCGGCGAGCCGCTGTTCGATCTGCCGCTGTCGGGCTGGTACTGGCAGATCATCCGCGAGGACACCGCCAAGCCCGAGGTTCGCGCCTCGCGCTCGCTGTGGGACAAGAAGCTGCCGAAACTCGAAGACCAGGGCATCCCGCTCAGCGCCTCCGGGGTGCGGCAGGGTTACATCGACGGTCCCGAGGGGCAGGATCTGCGGCTGGTGGAACGGCCGGTCGATCTCGGCGCCGACGGCAAGTATCTGGTGACGGTGGCGGGCGACGCCGCCGAAATCTACGCGGAAACCCACGCTTTCGATTACTATCTGCTCGGCACCTTCGCCGCGCTGACCATCGGGCTGTTGCTGACCACGGTGTTTCAGGTGCGCTTCGGCCTGTCGCCGCTCAAGCGCATCTCGGACGCCATCGCCGACATCCGCTCCGGCCGCGCCGAGCGGCTGGAGGGCAGTTTTCCGGTCGAGATCGCGCCGCTGGCGCGCGAGACCAACGCGCTGATCGAGGCCAACCGCGAGATCGTCGAGCGCGCCCGCACCCATGTCGGCAATCTGGCCCACGCGGTGAAGACGCCGCTGTCGGTGATCGTCAACGAGGCCACCGCGCGCGGCTCCGATCCGCTGGCGACCAAGGTGCTCGAACAGGTCGAGGTGATGCGCGAGCAGGTGGCGCATCATCTGGAGCGCGCCCGCATCGCCGCGCGGCCGACCGTCGTCGCCACCATCACCGAGGTCGAACCGGTGATCGAGGCGCTGGGCCGCACCATGGAGAAAATCCATCGCGGCATCGACATCGAGGTGTCCGCGCCCTCCGAGGCGAAGTTTCGCGGCGAGCGCCAGGATTTCGAGGAGATGGTCGGCAATCTGGTGGACAACGCCTGCAAATGGGCGCGGGCGCAGGTTTCGATCCGGGCGGAACTGCGCGCCGCCACCGACCCGGAGCGGCCGGCCATGCTGCATATCCTGGTCGATGACGACGGCAAGGGACTGTCGCCCGACGAACGCGCGCAAGTCTCGCGGCGCGGCAAGCGGCTCGACGAGTCGAAGCCGGGCTCGGGGCTCGGCCTGTCCATCGTGGTCGATCTGGCGGCGCTCTACGGCGGACGCCTGACGCTGGACACCGCGCCGCTCGGCGGCTTGCGGGCGGAACTGGCGCTGCCGGCGGCGTGACCTGCGCCGGTGAATGGAGACGCCGGCCGCCGTCCTCGGAGCCTGATCCAAAACGAGGCGTCATCGTCCGCGCAGGCGGACGATCCAGTAACCCATCGGAGCGCATGGGAAATTTCACCCGCCCCGGCGTACTGGATCCCCCGCCTGCGCGGAGGATGACGTTTCCCGTGTTGCCGATCGCCGCCGGCAACCTTGGAAATCCTCCTGATTTCACAGTCTTTTTCCGCCCCTTCCGGTGCCGCAATTGTCAATTGCGCCGCTGCCGCAGGCATGGTGTAACGCGCTCGTTCGCGCGGGGGGTGTCCCGGCCCGCGCCGTTGCCGCCGGAATCGTGCCGAATGTCGTTGTGGTTTGTGCTCGCGCTGATGACCCTCGGGGCGATTTTCGCCGTGCTGTGGCCGCTCGGCCGCCGGACGGCGCCGCCAGGCGGGGGCCGCGAATCCGCCGTCTATCGCGATCAGCTGGCGGAGATCGACCGCGATATCGCGGCCGGCCTGATCGGCGAGACCGAGGCCGCCGCCGCCCGCGTCGAAATCGGCCGCCGCCTGCTCGCCGCCGCCGACGTCGAGGAGACAAGCGCGGTGTCGTCGAGCCTGCGGCTGCGCCGCGCGGTGGCGGTGGTCGCGCTGGTCGGCCTGCCGCTCCTGGCCGGCGGGCTTTATCTGCGGCTCGGCACCCCCGCCATGCCCGACTTTCCATTGGCGAGCCGGATGCGGGCGCCGGCGGAGGGGCAATCGCTCGATCGACTGGTGGCGCAGGTGCAGGCGCATCTGGAGAAGAACCCGACCGACGGCCGCGGCTGGGGCGTGCTCGCGCCGGTGCTCGGCCGGCTCGGCCGTTTCGAGGACGCCGCGCAGGCGTTCCGTAACGCCATCCGTTACGACGGCGACAGCGCCGCGCGCCGCGCCGGCCTCGGCGAGGCGTTGGCGGGGGCCGCGGGTGGCGTCGTCACCGCCGAAGCCAAGGCGGAATTCGAGCGCGCGGTGGCGCTCGACGGCTCTGACGTCAAGGCGCGCTATTTTCTCGGCCTCGCCGCCGAGCAGGACGGACGGCCGAAGGACGCCGTCGCGCTGTGGCAGGACATGCTCGGCAAGGCGCCGCCGGACGCGCCGTGGCGGCCGCTGCTGGAGGCCGCGCTGGCTCGCCTCGGCGCAACCGCGCCGGCGCTGTCGAACGATACCATCGCATCAGTGCAGGGCATGAGCGAGGGCGACCGGGCCGCGATGATTCGCGGCATGGTCGACCGTCTCGCCACCCGGTTGAAACAGAACGGCGACGACGTCGAGGGGTGGTTGCGGCTGGCGCGGGCCTATATGGTGTTGGGCGAACCCGACAGCGCGCGGGCGGCGCGCGACGACGCGCGGCGCGCGCTCAAGGCCGACGAGACCGGTTTGCGCAAGCTCAACGAAGGTCTCAAGGCGCTCGGCATAGATGGATGACCGGTGATCCCGAACGGCGGGAACCCGGTTTCGGCGGATAGGACGGAATGACACGCAAGCAACGGCGATTGACGATGATTGGCGGCGCGCTGGTGGTGCTCGCCATCGCCGTCGCGCTGGTGCTCAACGCGCTGCGCGATTCCATCGTGTTCTTCTCGACCCCGCAGATGGTGGCCGAGAAGCACGTCCCGCCCGGCCGCAGGTTCCGGCTCGGCGGCGTGGTGGAGCCGGGATCGCTCCATCGCGGCGACAACCTCGCGGTGACGTTCAAGGTCGCCGACGGCAGCAACGCGCTGGAGGTCGCCTACAAGGGCATTCTGCCGGACCTGTTCCGCGAGGGGCAGGGCGTGGTCGCCGAAGGCGCGCTCGATAGCGCCGGCGTGTTCCGCGCCGACACCGTGCTCGCCAAGCACGACGAAACCTACATGCCGAAGGACGTCGCCGACGCCCTGAAGAAACAGGGCCACTGGAAGGACGACTACGAGAAGGCTGCAAAACCCGCCAAGCCGATGCAGGGGGCGTCGCGATGATCGCGGAGGCCGGCCATTACGCGCTGGTGCTGGCGCTGGCGCTGGCGCTCGTCCAATCGACGGTGCCGATGATCGGCGCGCGCACGCGCGATCCCGCGCTGATGAATCTGGCGCGCTCCACCGCGCTGGCGCAGTTGCTGTTCGTCGGTCTGTCATTCATGGCGCTGGTGGCGCTGCATGTGATGTCCGATTTCTCGGTCGCCAACGTCTACGAAAATTCGCATTCGATGAAGCCGCTGATCTACAAGGTCACCGGCGTCTGGGGCAATCACGAAGGCTCGATGCTGCTGTGGGTCTCGATCCTGGCGCTGTTCGGCGGGCTGGTCGCGGTGTTCGGCACCAACCTGCCGCTGTCGCTGCGCGCCAACGCGCTCGGTGTGCAGGGCTGGATCTCGACGGCGTTCTATCTGTTCATCCTGCTGACCTCGAATCCGTTCCTGCGGCTGGCCGATCCGCCGCTGGAAGGCCGCGACCTCAATCCGGTGTTGCAGGATCCCGGCCTCGCGCTGCATCCGCCGATGCTCTATCTCGGCTATGTCGGCTTCTCGATCTCGTTCTCCTTCGCCATCGCCGCCCTGATCGAAGGCCGCATCGACGCCGCCTGGGCGCGCTGGGTGCGGCCGTGGACGCTGATGGCGTGGATGTTCCTGACGCTGGGCATCGCCATGGGCTCGTATTGGGCCTATTACGAACTCGGCTGGGGCGGCTGGTGGTTCTGGGACCCGGTGGAGAACGCCTCGCTGATGCCGTGGCTCGCCGGCACCGCGCTGTTGCATTCCGCCGTGGTGATGGAGAAACGCAACGCGCTGAAGGTGTGGACCGTGCTGCTGGCGATCCTGACCTTCTCGCTGTCGCTGCTCGGCACCTTCCTGGTGCGCTCCGGCGTGCTCACCTCGGTTCACGCCTTCGCCACCGATCCGACGCGCGGCGTGTTCATCCTCTTGATCCTGTGCGTGTTCATCGGCGGCAGCCTGACCCTGTATGCGTGGCGCGCCTCGTCCCTGAAGCAGGGCGGGCTGTTCGCGCCGATCTCGCGCGAGGGCGCGCTGGTGCTCAACAACCTGCTGCTGACGACCGCCTGCGCCACCGTGTTCATCGGCACGCTGTATCCGCTCGGACTCGAAGTGCTCACCGGCGAGCGGATTTCGGTCGGCGCGCCGTTCTTCAACCTGACCTTCGCGCCGCTGTTCGTGCCGCTGTTGCTGGCGTTGCCGTTCGGCCCAATGCTGGCGTGGAAGCGCGGCGATCTGGTCGGCGCGGCGCAGCGGCTTTATGCCGCCGGCATCGCGGCGCTGGTGTCGGTCGCGGTGCTGTGGGCCTGGGTGCGCGGCGGCAGCGCCTTCGCGCCGCTGGCGATCGGGCTCGCGGTGTTCGTCATCGTCGGCGCGCTGACCGATGTCGCCGAGCGCAGCATGCTGTTCCGGATGCCGCTGGGAATCGCGCTGCGCCGCGCGCGCGGGCTGCCGCGCGCGAGCTGGGGCACGATGTTCGCGCATCTCGGCGTCGGCGTGGCGCTGATCGGCATCGTCTGCGAGACCACCTGGAATTCGGAACTGATCTCGACATTGAAGCCGGGCGACGTCGCCAAGGTCGCCGGCTATGAATTGAAGCTCGATGATATCAGCCAGCGGCAGGGACCGAACTACGGCGAGATGCTGGCGCATTTCACTGTCAGCGAGGGGGGCCGGGTGATCGGCGCGATGACGCCGTCCAAGCGCAGTTTCGCGACGCGCGGGATGTCGACCACCGAGGCGGCGCTGATGTCGCGCGGCGTCAGCCAGCTTTATATCTCCCTGGGTGATACGGCGGCGAGCGGCGCGATCGCGGTGCGGATCTATCACAAGCCGATGGTGCTGCTGATCTGGTTCGGGCCGCTGCTGATGGCGTTCGGCGGCCTGTTGTCGCTGTCCGACCGCCGCCTGCGCGTCGGCGCGCCAAAACCCGCCAAAGCCGCGCGCGGCTTGCAGCCGGCGGAGTAGGTTGGTGCGGTGCGGCGCTCCACAAAAGACGTCGTCCCCGCCTGCGCGGGAGCGACTCCGTGTGCGTGGCAAGTCCTTACGCATTCTTGGCGCACTTTTCTATCTTGCCTTTGCGGTCGCTTCGCCTGTCTTCGCCGTGCAGCCCGACGAGGTGATGAAGAACCCGGCGCAGGAAGCCCGCGCGCGCGAATTGTCGCGCGAGTTGCGCTGCATGGTCTGTCAGAACCAGTCGATCGACGATTCCGAGGCGCCGCTGGCGCGCGATCTGCGGCTCCTGGTGCGCGAGCGCATCGCCGCCGGCGACAGCGACGCGCAAGTGATCGATTTCCTGGTGGCGCGTTATGGCGAATACGTGCTGCTCAAGCCGCGCTTCGAGGGGCAGACGCTGCTGTTGTGGCTGCTGACGCCGCTGGCGCTGGGCGGCGGCGTCTTCGGGCTGTGGTGGCAGCATCGCCGCCGCGCCCGGCTCGCGACGGCGGACGCGGCGTCGCCGGAACTGACGCCGGAGGAGGCGGCGCGGCTCGCCAAGCTGATGGCGACGCCGGCGTCGTCCGACAAAACGTCGTAGGGCGTTTGATGGCCGGATATCCAATACGAACGCCGTCATGCTCTGCGAAGGCGGAGCAACCAGTATTCCGTGTCGGATTAAATTTCCCCCGTGTGCGCACTGGTTACCGGATCATCCGCTTTCGCGGATGATGACGCCTCATTTCGGGGTGCTAGGCCCGCTCATGTCGCGGCTGAATCCCGCTTTCCCCAAGATTACAAAAGATTAATTCCCCCGCCAGCATGCCGTAAGGCGACAGGTCTCATCTTCCAGGTCATGCGATGCAGCGTCGCAGCGTGATTCTGACCTTGGAGATTCTCATGATCGACCGTCCGTCCCACCTCACATCCGCTCCGATCTATCAGCCGCGCCGTTCGGTGCTGTCATTGCGCAAGCTCGCGCTGATGGCTTCGGTGGTCGCGGGCCTTGGCGCCGCCGTCTACGGCTTCAGCCCGTCGTCCGGCAATTTCGATCTGTTGACGACCCCGGCGCACGCGCAGGTCAACAGCGAGGTCAGCAAGATTCAGACCCCGACCGGCTTCGCCGACATTGTCGAGCGCGTCAAGCCGTCGGTGATCTCGGTGAAAGTGCGGATCAAGGAAAAGGTCTCGAACTCCGACGAGGACGGCTCGCCGTTCCAGCCCGGTTCGGGGATGGAGCGTTTCTTCCGCCGCTTCGGCGGGCCGGATGGCCTGCCGCCGGGCCTGCGCGGCCGCCATGGCCCGACCATGGGACAGGGCTCCGGCTTCTTCATTTCCCCCGACGGCTATGCGGTGACCAACAATCACGTCGTTGAAGGCGCCGACAAGGTCGAGGTGACCACCGACGACGGCAAGACCTACACCGCGAAGGTGATCGGCACCGACCCGCGCACCGATATCGCCTTGATCAAGGTCGAGGGCGGCTCGGACTTCCCGTTCGCCAAACTCTCCACCGGCAAGGCGCGGATCGGCGACTGGGTGCTCGCGGTCGGCAATCCGTTCGGCCTCGGCGGCACCGTGACCGCCGGCATCGTCTCGGCCAACGGCCGCGACATCGGCAACGGCCCCTATGACGATTTCATCCAGATCGACGCCCCGGTCAACAAGGGCAACTCCGGCGGCCCGGCGTTCGACATGCAGGGCAACGTCATCGGCGTCAACACCGCGATCTATTCGCCGTCCGGCGGCAGCGTCGGCATCGCGTTCTCGATCCCGGCCTCGACGGTGCAGAGCGTCGTCACCCAGTTGAAGGACAAGGGCAGCGTCAGCCGCGGCTGGATCGGCGTGCAGATTCAGCCGGTGACGCAGGACATCGCCGACAGCCTCGGCCTGAAGAAGGCGGAAGGCGCGCTGGTGTCCGAGCCGCAGGCGGACGGTCCGGCCGACAAGGCGGGCATCCAGTCCGGTGACGTCATCAAGAGCGTCAACGGCCAGACGGTGAAGGATGCGCGCGACCTCGCCCGCACCATCGGCGGCATCGCGCCCGGCAAGGAGATCAAGATCGAACTGCTGCGCAAGGGCCAGGACAAGACCGTGTCGCTGACGCTCGCCAAGATGCCGAGCGAGAAGGAGGCGCGCGCCGACTTCCAGCGTGGCCGCGATCGCGGTGAGATGTCGCGCGAAGTGCCGCGCCTCGGCCTCACCGTCGCCCCGGCCGCCTCGGTCGCCGGCGCCGGCAAGGAAGGCGTCGTCGTCACCGACGTCGATCCCAACAGCGCGGCCGCCGAGCGCGGCTTCAAGGAAGGCGATGTCATTCTCGAAGTCGCCGGCCGCAGCGTCGCCGATCCGGGCGAGGTGCGCGAGGCCATCAAGTCGGCCCAGGCGGACAACAAGAACAGCGTGTTGATGCGGATCCGGTCCGGCGGCTCGCTGCGCTTCGTCGCCGTGCCGCTGGCCAAGGGCTAAGGATCGATCGACCGATCGATCGCTTCGCCAAGGGCATTGGCGGCGCTTGCGGCGCCATGCCCGCGAGAAAAATCACATCATTCACGAACCGCTTCCAATGGATCAGCCCCTCCGTTGGAAGACTTGGCGGGCGATGAAGTCCCCCAGCTTCGTCGCCCGCCGTTTTTCGCGCGGCACTGCGTTGCCTTGCGTCGAGGGTGCTATCAGGCCATGTTGAAGGGAGCGGGGCTGTGCCACCGGATGAGACAGACAATCAGATGCGCTTGCTGATTATCGAGGACGATCGCGAATCGGCGGACTATCTCGCGAAGGCTTTTCGCGAGGTCGGCCATATCGCCGATCTCGCCGGCGACGGCGAGGAGGGCCTGTCGATGGCCGAGGGCGGCGACTACGACGTGCTGGTGATCGATCGCATGCTGCCGAAGCGCGACGGGCTGTCCGTCATCGGCACCCTGCGCGGCAAGGGCAACCGCACGCCGGCCCTGATCCTGTCCGCGCTCGGCCAGGTCGACGACCGCATCAAGGGCCTGCGCGCGGGCGGCGACGACTATCTGCCGAAGCCCTATGCCTTCGCGGAGTTGCTGGCGCGCGTCGAGGTGTTGTCGCGCCGCCAGGGCGGCCCCGCGGAGGAGACGGTCTACCGCGTCGGCGATCTCGAACTCGACCGGCTGTCGCATCGCGTCACCCGCGGCAAGGAGGAGTTCGTGTTGCAGCCGCGCGAATTCCGCCTGCTCGAATATCTGATGAAGCACGCCGGGCAAGTGGTGACGCGGACCATGCTGCTGGAAAATGTCTGGGACTATCATTTCGATCCGCAGACCAACGTGATCGACGTGCATATTTCGCGGCTGCGCGCCAAGATCGACAAGGGGTTCGATCGGCCCTTGCTGCATACCATTCGCGGGGCGGGGTACATGATCCGTGACGGCATTCGGTAAGCTGATCCGCACCACCGCGTTTCGGTTGACGCTGGTCTACCTGTTGCTGTTCGCGTTGTTCGCGGCGTCGATGCTCGGCTTCTTCGCCTGGAATACGCGGCGCATGATTACCGAGCAGATCACCACCACGGTCAACGCCGACATCAGCGACCTGACCGCGCTGTTCGACCGGCGCGGCGTGCGCGGGCTGCTGTATGCGATCGAGAACCGGGCGTTGCGGCCGGACGCCAACCTCTATCTGGTGGTGACGCCCTCCGGGCAGGCCGTCGCCGGCAATGTCGGCGCGCTGCCGCGCGGCCTCATGGCGACGACCGGCTGGGTCGAGACCATCTACCAGCGCCTTGAGGAGCAGGACCGGGGACCGCACAACGCGCTGGTGCGTATCTCCGTGCTCAGCAACGGGTTTCGGCTCCTGGTCGGGCGCGATCTGGAGGAGCGGCGGCGCATCTTCGGCATCGTCGCCAGGGCGGCGCAGTGGTCGATCCTGGTGGTGGTGGTGCTCGGCCTCGCCGGCGGGGTTTTCGTCGGGCGTCGGGTGCTGCGCCGGATCGACGCCATGACCGGAACCACCCGCCGCATCATGGAAGGCGATCTCAGCGAGCGATTGCCGGTGGGGCGCAGCGGCGACGAGCTGGATCGTCTGGCGGACAATCTCAACCTGATGCTGGAGCGCATCGAGGCGCTGATGGCCGGCCTCAAGGAAGTCTCCGACAATATCGCGCACGATCTCAAGACGCCGCTGACGCGGCTGCGCAACCGCGCCGAGGACGCGCTGGCGACGTCGCGCGACGAGGCGGACTATCGCGCCGCGCTGGAGCGCACCATCGAGGAATCCGACGCGCTGATCCGCACCTTCAACGCGCTGTTGATGATCGCGCGGGCGGAATCGGGGCAAGGCGGCGCGGCCGAGGATTTTGACGTCGCCGATGTCGCGGGCGGCATTCATGAACTCTACGAGCCGCTCGCCGAGGACAACGGGTTGACGCTGCATGTCGAGGCCGTCCCGGCCCGGCTTCGCGGCAATCGCGAACTGGTCAGCCAGGCGCTGGCCAATCTGGTCGAGAACGCCATCAAATACGGCAAGCCGGCCGCGCCCGACGCCGATCCCGATGCCACCCCCGACGCAAAGCCTGACGCCACACCGCGGCCGATCCTGATCGAGGTGCGTCGGGACGGCGATCACGTCCTTCTCGGCGTCACCGATCACGGTCCGGGCATTCCGGAGGCCGACCGCAAGCGCGCCACCGAGCGCTTCGTCCGCCTTGAGGCCAGCCGCACCCAGCCCGGATCGGGCCTCGGCCTCAGCCTCGCGCAGGCGGTGGCGAAACTGCATCGCGGCGAACTGCGGCTTGAGGACGCCGCGCCCGGCTTGCGGGCGACGCTTGCATTTCCGGCGCTTTCGGGCGAGGGATGGGCGGAGCGATCGATGCAACCGGAAACCCATCCTGCATGAATTTTTCCGCGAAGGATGACGCGGATTTAGCCTCGCTGGCCGCCCGGATGGTGACCGGTCCGGTGCTGTTCGCCGCGGCGGACGCCGAACGCCGCCTCACGGACTGGCTGGCCGACGTGTCGCCGGAGGAGGCCGCCGCGATCACGGCCATCGCCGGGCAATTCCCGTACGCTCACGCCTCGATCGCCGGCATCGCCGAGGCCTCGCCCTATCTGTTCGATCTGATGCGGGCCGACGCCGGACGCCTGGTGAGGCTGTTGCGGTGTCGCCCGGATGCGCATTTCGCGGCCCTGATCGCCAAGGCCGCCGCCGATGTTCCCACCGCCGCCGACCAAGCCGAGGCGATGCACCTGCTGCGGCGGCTGAAGGCGGAGGCGGCGCTGATGATCGCGCTGTGCGACATCGGCGGCGTCTGGCCGGTGATGCGCGTGACCCAGGCGCTGACCGACCTCGCGGTGACCTCGGTGCAGTGCGCGCTGCGCTTCCTGCTGTTGCAGGAGGTGGCGCGCGGCAAGCTCTCGCCGCCGGCGCCCGAGCGGCCGGAGGAGGGCAGCGGCCTGGTCGTTCTCGCCATGGGCAAGATGGGCGCGGGCGAACTGAACTATTCCAGCGACGTCGATCTGATCGTGTTCTTCGATCTGGCGGCGCCGACGCTCGCCCCCGACATCGAGCCGCAGCCGTTCTTCGTGCGCCTCACCCAGGGGCTGGCGCGGATGCTGCAACAGCGCACCGGCGACGGCTACGTGTTCCGCGTCGACCTGCGGCTGCGGCCGGATCCGGCATCGACGCCGGTGGCGATCTCGACGGCGGCGGCGCTCGGCTATTACGAGCGCGAGGGCCGCACCTGGGAGCGCGCCGCGATGATCAAGGCGCGGCCCTGCGCCGGCGATCTGGTCGCGGGCGAGGCGCTGGTCGGCGAGATCGCGCCGTTCGTCTGGCGCAAGCATCTCGATTTCGCGGCGCTGGCCGACGTGCACGGCATGAAGCGCCAGATGCAGTCGTTTCGCGGCCAGAGCGAGATTTCGGTCGAGGGTCACAACGTCAAGGTCGGACGCGGCGGCATCCGCGAGATCGAGTTTTTCGCGCAAACCCAACAATTGATCGCCGGCGGGCGGCATCCCGAACTGCGGACGCGGCCGACGCTGGAAACGCTGAACGTGCTCGCGGCCAACAACTGGATCACGGCTCAGGCGCGCGACGAACTCAGCGACGCCTACCGCTTCCTGCGCCGCGTCGAGCATCGGCTGCAAATGATCGCCGACGAGCAGACCCACGCGCTGCCCGAGGACCGCGACGCGGTCGAGCGCTTCGCGTTCTTCTTCGGCTACGACAGCCGCGAGGCCTTCGCCCGCGATCTTCTGGCGCACCTCAATTGCGTGCAGGGGCACTACAGCAAGCTGTTCGAGGGCGATCCGGCGGGCACCGCGAAACTTCCCGATGTCGACTATCGCGCCGGGCCGGACGATCCGCGCGTGGTCAAGCGCCTCGCCGATCTCGGCTTCGGCAAGCCGCTGATGGTCGCTTCCACGGTGCGGCAATGGATGTCCGGTGAGTACCGCGTGCTGAAGGTCGAGGCGACGCGGCGGGCGTTCGAGGAGTTCGTGCCGGCGTTGATCGAGGGACTGGCGCACGCCGAGCAGCCCGACGACGCGGTGACCGCGTTCGACAGTTTCCTGCAAGCCCTGCAACGCGGCGGGCGGCTGATCTCGCTGCTCGGCCAGAACAGCGATCTGGTGGCGCTGGTGGCGTTGATCCTCGGCGCCGCGCCGCGGCTCGGCGCCATGCTGGCGCGGCAGCCGCAACTGATGGACGGCCTGATCGATCCGCGCTTCTTCGGCGCCATGCCGGACCGCAAGGAACTGTCGGAACGGCTGGCGGCGACGCTGGCGGACGCCGATTCCTACGAGGAGTTTCTCGACCGGCTGCGGCTGTTCGGCCAGGAGAGCCTGTTCCTGATCGGCGCGCGCATCCTGTCCGGCACGGTCTCGGCGCAGCACGCCAGCACCGCGTTCGCCGACGTCGCCGAGGGCATCGTGCAAACCGTGCATGAACTGGTGACCAAGCAGTTCGTCGCGCAGCACGGCCGGGTGCGGGACCAGCAAACCGCGATTCTGGCGATGGGAAAGCTCGGCAGCCGGGAGATGACGGCGTCGTCCGACCTCGACCTGATCCTGATCTACGATTTCGATCACGACCATCCCGAATCCGACGGCGCGCGGTCGCTGCAAGGCAGCCAGTATTTCGCCCGCTTCACCCAGCGCCTCATCAGCGCCTTCACCACGCGCACCAATTACGGCGTGCTATATGATGTCGACATGCGGCTGCGCCCGTCCGGCCGCGCCGGCCCGGTGGCGTCGCGGCTGGACTCGTTCGCCGATTATCAGGATCACGAAGCCTGGACCTGGGAGCACATGGCGCTGACGCGGGCGCGGGTGATCTCGGCGTCGCCGGCGTTCCGGGCGCGGATCGAGGCGATCATCCGCGAGGTGCTGACGCGACCGCGCGACCGCCGCATCATCGCCAGCGATGTCGCGGAGATGCGCCGCGCCATCGCGCTGGAAAAAGGCGAGGACGATATCTGGGATCTGAAGTACGCCGCCGGCGGCATGGTCGATATCGAATTCATCGCGCAATACCTGCAACTGGTCCACGCCGCGCAGACGCCGGAGATTCTCAACGTCGGCACCGTGCAGGTGCTGGAGAACGCGGCGCGCCTCGGCATCCTGCCGCAATCGACCATCGAGGTGCTGCGGCCGGCGGCGCGGCTGTATCACGACCTGACGCAGATTCTGCGATTGTGCGTCAGCGGCAAATTCGATCCCGCGACCGCCGGCGAGGATCTGCTGCGGATCATGACGCGCGCCGGCGACGCGCCGGATTTCTCGGCGCTGGAGGCCGTGGTGCGCGATACGCAAGCGGAGGTGCGCGCGGTGTTTCTCGCACTGGTCGGGGAGGCGGGTTGAGGCAGGATGACATGCGCTTGTCGTCGCGAGAGACTGATCGGTAACTCGGCGTCATCCTCCGCGAAGGCGGACGATCCAGCAATCCGCGCGGGCGCGGGGAATATCCGACTCGTTACGAAATACTGGATCCTCCGCCTTCGCGGAGGATGACGTTTCCCGTGTCGCGGCACCACCCGATGCGCGTCACGCGGAAATTCTTGCGTCTTGCGCCACGGCCGCCGCGCGCCGCCCATCGCGGCCGTCGCGGGGCAAGGTCACGCCGATCACCGTGCCGCAGCCCGGTTTCGATTTCATCCGCATCGAGCCGCCGTGCAGGC
>JBDHSX010000048.1:0-23146 GCA_039808365.1 Xanthobacteraceae bacterium
GCCGTTGCGGATCATCGCCGGCATCGAGGCGTCGACGATGATGTCGTTGGGCGAGTGGAAGTTGGTGATGCCCTTGGCCGAGTCGACCATCGCCAGTTCGGGCCGGTGCTCATGGCAAGCGTGCAGGTCGCGCCGGATCTCGTCCTGCATGCTTTGCGGCAGGGTGGCGATCTTGGTGTAGAGATCGACCATGCCGTTGTTGACGTTGACGCCCAGTTCCTCGAACAGCGCGCCGTGTTTCTCGAAGGCGTCGCGGTAGAAGATCTTCACGCAATGGCCGAACACGATGGGGTGCGATACCTTCATCATGGTGGCCTTGACGTGCAGCGAGAACATCACGCCGGTGTTGTAGGCGTCCTCGATCTCGCGCTCGTAGAAATCCAGCAGCGCCTTCTTGCTCATGAACATCGAGTCGATGACCTCGCGGTCCTGCAACGCCACCTTGGGCTTGAGCACGATGGTCTTGCCGCTGTTGGTGATGAGCTCCATCTTGACGTCGCGCGCGCGGTCGAGCGTCATCGACTTCTCGCCGTGATAGAAATCGCCGTGGTGCATGTGCGAGACGTGCGAGCGCGACGCCTGGCTCCATTCGGCCATGCTGTGCGGATTCTTGCGGGCGTAGTTCTTCACCGCGAGCGGGGCGCGGCGGTCGGAATTACCCTCGCGCAGCACCGGGTTCACCGCGCTGCCGATACATTTGGCGTAGCGCGCCCGGATCGCCTTCTCCTCGTCCGTCCTGGGGTTCTCGGGGTAGTCCGGAACCTTGTAGCCCTTGCCCTGCAATTCCTTGATCGCCGCCATCAACTGCGCCACCGAGGCGCTGATGTTGGGCAGCTTGATGATGTTGGTGCCGGGCAACAGCGTCAGCCGGCCGAGTTCGGCGAGGTTGTCCGGCACGCGCTGCGCCTCGGTGAGGAATTCGGGAAATTCGCCGAGGATGCGCGCCGCCACCGAGATGTCGCTGGTTTCGACGTTGATGCCGGCCGGGGCGGCGAACGCCCGCACGATCGGCAGGAACGCGGCCGTCGCCAGCGCCGGGGCCTCGTCGGTCAGCGTGTAGATGATGGTGGGAGACGTCGTGCTCATGCGCGGGCTTTCTTCGTGGGGGAGGGGTCGAACGGCGAAGGAGGTGTCGGCCCGGACTTCGGTGGGGAAGGTGTGGCGGCGATGGGGGCGATCGGGCGGCGAGCCTTTCGGCGATTGAACGGGTCGATCTGGTCACGGAACCTGACACCAAACCGCGCGCCGGGGCAACCGGTTTGCACGGGCGGCGGCGCGTCAGAGACGGAGAAGATAGCTGTGCGAGCCTTCCAGCACCCGCTCGCCGCGCTGGTTCTCCAGCGTCGCGGCCATGACGACGATGCCGGTGGTTCGTTGCGGCTTGAGCGCGGTGATTTCCAGCATCGGGTAGATCGTATCGTCCGGGAATACGCCGCGCAGAAATTTCGCGCTGACCTCGGTGAAGCCGATCAGATGCGGCCCGACCACGTGCGGAAACAGCCCCGCGCCGGCCGCCGTCAGGCTCAGCACGTGCAGCCCGTGCGCGAGCAGGTCGGGATGGCCGAGCGCCCGGCAATATTCGCGATCGTAATGGATCGGATGATTGTCCCCGGTGAGCGCCTGGAACGCGGAGAAGTGCGCATGCGTGATGGTGCGCGCCGGGAGCGGGTATTTCTCGCCGACCCGCAACTCGGAAAATCGCCGGATCGGCAACAGCGGCCTGCTGAGGGGATCCAGCGTCGCGGTCGGGTGGGATGGGTCCATGGTCCTGCCTGCGTGATTGTCGGCCTGCGCGGCGGTCCGCCTTAACCAGCCGTTTACCATAATCGGGCGACAATGGCCGACCAGACAAGGAAAAGATTCCAGGGTTTCGGCATCGATGGCACAGGCCAGCAGCAGCTTCCGCCGCTCCGCTCCCGGCGGTTATGACGGCGCCAGATCGCACCCCGGCGACGCCGGCAACATTCTGTCATTTCCCGCCCACGACACCAGCGGCGCGACCGCGCTCGACCTGATTTATCGGGCCGCCGATATGTTCAGCGGCATCGAACATCGCGCCCGCGACATCGAGGCCAACGCCCGCGCGATGTGTCAGTCCGCGGTGGACAAGCTGGTCGATGCCGAACGCCGGGTCGAGATCGCCGAACGCAGCCGCAGCGAGATCATCCGCGACATCGACCGTCGCTTGCAGGAAGTGTCGCAGGCGCTGGCCGCCGCCCAGGCGCGGATCGAGGCCGCCGAAGCGCGGGCCGCGGCGGCGGACCTGCGTGCCTTGACCGCCGAAGCGGGAGCGCGGGACGCCAGCCGCATGCTCGCCCAGGTCGAGGATGCGATTCGCGACCGGCTGCTCGGCGAGGAGCGCGACATCCATCCGTTGCGTCGCGCCAGGGCCTGACGGCGTCGGCCGGCCAGCGGCGCTAGCGCCGCGCCCGCACCTTGGAGAATTTCACGCTTTTGCCGTCCGCGGCGCGGGTGGCGGTGAAGCCGGCCGCGATGATGGCCTCGCGCTGCGGCATCCGTTCTTCCGGCGCGCGGGTGACGTCCCACCACGCCGCGCGATGCGCCGCGCGCGGCAGCGCGTCGTCGAGGATGTCCTCGATCTCGTCGAAGCTCAAGGTGAAATCGGCGCGCTTCTCGGCCGACAGGTAATCGCGCAGCAGGGTGTAGTCGTTGGCCATGCGGATGTCATACGCGGATGCTGGCCGCGTATCCACCCCCGGATGCGATGGCTGCAATCCGTGAGGCGTCGTGCCCGGATTTGGTCCGGGCATCCATCTCGACAAGGGATGGATCGCCGGGTCAACCCCGGCGATGACGGCGGCGATTTACTGCGTCTATTTCATCAGCTCCGCCGCCAGCGCGGCGTAGGCCGGCAGCGTCACCGGGTCGTTGGCGGCGTTGGCGGCGTAGGGGTGGGAGGCGTAACGCACGATCACCATCTCCGCCTTGGGGTCGATGTAGATCGACTGGCCGTAGATGCCGCGCGCGGCGAACGCGCCGTTGGCGTTCTCGGTGTGCCACCACATGTCATGATAGGACCAGCCCGGCAGCGTCTTGTAGCCGGCCATCGCGAATTTCGCCTTGTCGCCGCCCTTGGCGACCTCGGCGGCGGCCGCTTCGGGGATCACCTGCTGGCCGTTGAACTTGCCCTTGTTGCGGATCATCTCGCCGAAGCGGGCGAGATCGCGCAGCGTGGTGTTGAGCCCGCCGCCGCCGGATTCCACGCCGATGCTGTCGACCATGAAATAGGCGTCGTTCTCCGCGCCGAGCTTGCGCCAGATTTCCTTCGACAGCAGATCGGCCATCGACTGGCCCGACGCGCGCTTGACGATCCACGCCAGCACCTCGGCGTTGGAGGTCTTGTAGGCGAACGCCTGGCCGTGCTCGCCCTCCTTCTTCAGGGTGACGAGGAAATCGTAGAACGTCTTCGGCCCGCTATAGCCGGGAGGCTGCGGCATCATCCCGCCGGCGCGGGCGTAATCGAACACCTCGGCCTTCGGATCGGAATAGTTCTCCGAATATTTGACGCCGATGGTCATGTCCATCACCTGGCGCACGGTGGCGTCGCCATAGGCCGAGTCCTTCAATTCCGGGACGTACTTCGTCACCGGGGCGTCGGGATCGAGCTTGCCCTGCGCCACCAGAATGGCGGCGAGCGTGCCGACGAACGACTTGGTCACCGAGAAGGCGATATGCGGGACATGCGCCTCGCCGGCGCCGAAATACTTCTCGTAGATCACCTCGCCCTTGTGCAGCACCAGCAGGCCGTCGGTATAGGTCAGCGCCGGCATGTCGCCGAAGGTGATCGCCTTGCCGTCCATGGTGGTGACGGGAATTTGATCGATGTCGCGGATCGCGCGCGGCAACGCCGCGACCGCGCCGTCGCCACGCCAGACATTGGCGGTCGGCACCAGTTCGCGGATATGGCTGAAGGACCAGCGGGTGCCGGGGAAGCGGCTGCTGGTGCCGTCGCCGAAGCGCACCGTCTTGTCCGGCGGCGGCGGAAAGCCTTGCATCACCTTGCCCGCGACCGGATCGGTCTGCGCCGCGGTCGGCAGCTTCGGCGGATTGTCGGCGCGGGCGACGGAGGCGAGCGCGATCAGGCTCGCGCCGGCGAGGATCGCCGCGCGGAAGGCGTTACGTGATGTCATGGCGTTTCCCTGATTGATTCTGGTTCCGGCGCGATGGTCGCGGAAGACGGCGCGGCTGTCCAGCTTGGTATTGCGGGTGAACGTCACCCGATGCGGGTCGCCATGCCCGCGAAGGCGGGCATCCGGTATCCCGTGGCGTTGCCATCGACATTGCGCGTTCCGGAATACTGGATCATCCGCCTTCGCGGATGATGACGCCTCGTTCTGGGTGGTTCAAAACGTTATGGCGACGCCTGAGCCGTTCTCACGAATATTTCTTCATCTCCGCCAGCAGGCCGTCGCGCAGGTCGGGCCGGGCCATGCCGTAGGCGATGTTGGCGCGCAGGAAGCCGGCGCGCGAGCCGCAATCGTGGCGCTCGCCCTCGAATTCGAGGCCGTAGAATTTTTGCGTTTCCGACAGCTTCCGCATGCCGTCGGTGAGCTGGATTTCGCCGCCCGCGCCCTTTTCCTGGGTTTCGAGGATTTTGAAGATGTCCGGTTGCAGGATGTAGCGGCCGGTGATCGAGAGGTTCGACGGGGCGGTGCCTTTCGGCGGTTTCTCCACCATGCCGTCGACGGTGAACACCCGGCCCTGGCGCTCGCCGACGCCGACCACGCCGTATTGATGCGTCATGTCCTCCGGCACCGCCTCCACCGCGAGCAGGTTGGCCTTGTCGCCGAGCGATCCGGCGGCGGCGATCATCTGCTTCAGCACGCCCGGCGTGTTGAGCACCAGCTCGTCCGGCAGCACCACCGCGAACGGTTCGTCGCCGACGATGTCGCGGGCGCACCATACTGCATGGCCGAGACCGAGCGGCGCCTGCTGGCGGGTGAAGCTCATGGCGCCGGCCTCGGGCTGGAACTGGGCCAGCAAGTCCTGCTCGGCTTTCTTGCCGCGCGCGGCCAGCGTGGCGTCGAGTTCGAACATCCGGTCGAAATGGTCCTCGATCACGCCCTTGTTGCGCCCGGTGACGAAGATGAAGTGCTCGATGCCGGCCTCCCTGGCCTCGTCCACCACGTACTGGATCAGCGGCCGGTCGACGATGGTCAGCATTTCCTTCGGCATCGCCTTGGTGGCGGGGAGGACGCGGGTGCCTAGACCGGCGACCGGAAACACGGCTTTGCGGATTTTCATGGGGGCTCTTGCGGTGAGAGAAAACAGCGGGACAGGCTATGATTACCTAGCTGGTTTGCAACCAACAACAAAGGCGGATCTGTGGTGAGAACTCCCTGCGGCGCTTCGCCATGGGGCGATCGCGGAAAACCCGCGATCTGTTAAGCTGATGGAAACCCTGTCGGGGCCTCCTGAATGCCGACGGATTTTCGGAATAGGGACGATGGGATGCGGATGACGGAACCAGCGATGCACCGGCGACGACGGCGGATCGGCGGCATGGCGGGCGTGCTGGTCGCGGCGCTAACCTGGCCGGTCGCCGCGACGGCGCAGGGGACGCCCGCCGGTAGCGGCCCGCTGGGTTTCTTCCAGAATATCTTCACCGGCTCGATCGCGCCGACCGCCCCACGGCTGGCGCAAGTCCCTGCGCCAAACCCTGCACCGGACGCGCCGGCGCCAGCGTGGAGCGGCGAGGACGGCGCATCGGGCAACCCGCTGATGACCGCGGCGGCGATCCGCGAGGCGGCGACGAATTTTCCCAACTGCGTCGCGGCGATGTGGCCGGATGCGGCCCGGCGCGGCGTCTCGCGCGAGAGCTTCGAGCGTTATACCGCCGGTCTTTGGCCTGACCTGCGGCTCATGGACCTGATGGATTCGCAGCCGGAATACACCAAGGCGATCTGGGACTACCTCGATATCCTGGTCAGCGACGAGCGAATCGCGCGCGGCCGCGAGATCCTGGCGCAGTACAAGCCGCAGTTCGACGCCATGGAGCGCGCTTACGGCGTCGATCGCTATATCGTCGCCTCGATCTGGGGCATCGAGTCGAATTACGGTACGCAAGGGGGCGACCGCAGCGTGGTCAACTCGACCGCGACGCTGGCCTGCGTCGGCCGCCGTCAGGCTTATTTCAAGGACGAATTCCTTTCGGCGCTGGAAATCCTGCATCGCGGCGACGTGCAGCCCGAGCATCTGCGCGGCTCGTGGGCCGGCGCGTTCGGCGGCACCCAGTTCATGCCGACCTCGTTCAAGCGCTACGCGGTCGACTTCGACGGCGACGGGCGCCGCGACGTGGTGGACAATCCCGCCGACCTGATCGCCTCGACCGCCAACAACCTCAAGAAGGACGGCTGGCAAAGTGGCAGGACCTGGGGTTACGAGGTGGTGGTGCCGCGCGGCTTCAACTACATGCTCGCCGACCGCGCCAAGCCGATGACGCTGGCGCAGTGGCAGCACCTCGGCGTGGCGCGGCCCGGCGGCGTACCGTTCCCGCACGCGAGCGACAAGGCTTACCTGCTGGCGCCGGCGGGCGCGGAAGGTCCCGGCTTCCTGATGTTGCAGAACTTCCGCGTCATCATGAAATACAATCCGGCGGAAGCCTACGCGCTGGCGATCGGCCATTTCGCCGACCGGCTGCGCGGCGGCCAGCCGTTCGTGCAGCCGTGGCCGCGACAGGAGCGCGTGTTGTCGCGCGCCGAGCGACTGGAATTGCAGCAGTTGCTCGCGCAGCGCGGCTTCTATCGCGGCACCCCGGATGGCCAGATCGGCGGCCTGACCCGCGAGGCGTTGCGCGGCTTTCAGGTGTCGATCGGGGTCGCCGCCGACGGCTTCGCCACCGCCGACATGCTCGACCGCCTGCGCGGCCGCTGAGCGTTGGGGGCCATCGCCAGAGCTTCACTTCTCCCGCCGGTGAGAGGCCACCCGGAAAATCGTACACGGACTTACAACACGAAAAGCGTCATCCCCGCGCAGGCGGGGATCCATACGCCGCAGCGCTTCGGCTCTTTCCATCAGGCGAGGCTATTTTAAAACGGCGAACGCCAGGGGTTATGGGTCCTCGCCTGCGCGAGGACGACGCCGAGGTGGTTTGATCCGACCTGCTCCATTTCCGGTCAAGCCGCGGGCCGCGACGCGAGATAGTTCCTGGCGAAGGCGAGATACCATTCAAGGCAATCGGGATTGGCCATGGCATCCTTGTTGATGACCTTCTCGACGGGATGGCCGAGCAATAATTTCTTGATCGGCAGCTCCTGCTTCTTGCCGGACAACGTTCGCGGAATTTCCGAAACGGCGATGATTTCGCTGGGCAGGAAGCGCGGCGACAGGCTCTTTGCGATCGCCGCGTTGAGCCGCGCCTTCATCGCATCGTCGAGCGGATGTCCTTCCCGCAGCACGACGAACAACGGCATGTAGCTCTCGCGCCCGAGATATTCGAGATCGACCACCAGCGAGTCGAGAACTTCCGGCAGGGCCTCGATCGCCGAATAGAGTTCGCTGGTGCCCATCCGCAGGCCGTGGCGGTTGATCGTCGCGTCGCTGCGGCCATAGATGACGCAGGTGCCGTCCGGATTGATCTTGATCCAGTCGCCATGGCGCCAGACCGGGCCGCGGCCGCTGCCGTCGAAATTCTCCGGATAGGTTTCGAAATAGCTGGCGCGATAGCGCGCGCCATCCGGGTCGTTCCAGAAATAGAGCGGCATCGAGGGCAGCGGTTCGGTGCAGACCAGTTCGCCGACCTCGCCGATGACGCCATGTCCGGATTCATCGAACGCCTCGACGGCGCAGCCGAGCGCGAGACATTGCAGCGTGCCCGGGATCTGCGGCAATTCGCGGTTTCCGGCGACGAACGCATAGACCATGTCGGTGCCGCCGGAAATATTCGCCCACCACATCTCGGTCGGCTCGCCGCCGGGCGCGGACGCGGAGATCCGCCGGAACCGGTCGTTGAACCACTCCTGCACGTCCTGGCTCAGCGGCGAACCGGTCGAGCCCAGCGCGCGGATGTTCGACAGGTCGCCGACGTGGGCCAGATCGACCTCCGCCTTCATGCAGCTTGCGAAATAGGCTGCGCCGGCGCCGAAGAACGTGGCTTTCGCCTGGGAGGCGAATCGCCACAGCGTGGTCCAGTCGGGATTGTCCTTGGTGCCGCCGGGGCTGCCGTCGAAGATGCAGACCGTCGTTCCGTTCAAGAGCCCGCCGACCTGGCAATTCCACATCACCCAGCCGGTCGTGCTGTACCAATGGAATCGCTCGCCGAAGGAGGCGGGCGCGTAGCTGCAGCCGATGTCGTTATGCAGGGCGGTCAGGACCAGGCCGATCATGATGACGCCGCCATGGCCGTGCACGATCGGCTTGGGCAGGCCGGTGGTGCCGCTCGAATAGACCACCCAGAGCGGATGATCGAACGGCACCCATTCCGGCGCGAAGTTTTCGATGGCGGGGTTCGGGGCCGCGAGGATCGAAGCGAGCTGGACCTCGCCGGGGCGCAGGTTTTCGGGATTGCCATGGATGATGACGTGCTCGACGCTCGGCAGCGCGCGCAGAAGCTCGTCCACCGTCGCGCGGCGGTCGTGCGCGCGCCCGGCATAGGTGACGCCGTCGCAGCCGATCAGCACCTTGGGCTCGATCTGCCTGAACCGGTCGATCACGGCGGGAGCGGCCATGTCCGGCGCGCAAAGCGACCAGATGGCGCCGATGCTGGCGGTCGCGAGAAACGCCACGATGGTTTCGGGAATGTTCGGCAGATAGGCCGCCACGCGATCGCCGGAGCGCACGCCCTGCGCCTTGAGGTGCAGCGCGAGCGCGGCGACCTTGTCGCGCAGCGCCGGCCAACGGGTTTCGCTGATGACGCCACTTTCGCCGCTGCTGATGATCGCGGGCAGGCCGGCGCGATCCGCGGCATCGACGTGGCGCAAGACCTGCTGCGCGTAATTGACCGATGCGCCGGGAAACCACACGGCGTCCGGCATTCTTCGCTGTTCGAGAACCGCCCGGTAGGGCGTCGGCGATTGCAGATCGAAATAGTCCCAGATGCTGCGCCAGAACGCGTCCAGATCGCGCGCCGACCACGCCCGCATCTCCTCGTAATTCGAGAAGTTGAGGCCGTATTTGTCGTTGAGCCAATGACGATAGCGAACAATTTCAGGAGTGCGAGGGACCATGATCGTTTCCGTTCTGCCACAACGCCGGGCATCACGGCATCATAAGGGTAATCCCCTCGCCTTGTCTCGTATTGCGCCGGGCTCGCTTCGGAAAATGCCGGGGCTCGGCGCGCGAGACGATCACGCCCCTTCGAACTGCAACCGCGCCAGCCGCGCGTACAGCCCGCCCGCCGCGACCAGCGAGGCATGAGTGCCCTGCTCGACGATGCGGCCCTGATCCATCACCAGAATGCGGTCGCACGACAGCACGGTGGCGAGGCGATGCGCGATCACCAGCGTGGTGCGATGGCGCATCAATTCCTCCAGCGCGGTCTGCACCAGGGTTTCGGACTCGGCGTCGAGCGACGAGGTCGCCTCGTCCAGCAAGAGCAGCGGTGCGTCGCGCAGAATGGCGCGCGCGATGGCGATGCGCTGGCGCTGGCCGCCCGACAGCGTCACGCCGCGCTCGCCGAGCGGCGTCTCGAAGCCGTTCGGCAACCGCTTGATGAAGTCGCTGGCATGGGCGAGATCGGCGGCGCGCTCGACCTCGGCGTCGCTGGCGTCCAGCCGGCCGAAGCGGATGTTTTCGCGCGCGCTGGCGGCGAACACCACGGATTCCTGCGGCACCAGCGCGATGCGCTGCCGCACCGCCTGCGGCGACACCGACCTGATCGGCACGCCGTCATAGGAAATCTCGCCGGAGGCCGGATCGTAGAACCGCAGCAGCAGATGAAACAGCGTGCTCTTGCCGGCGCCCGACGGGCCGACGATGGCGACCTTCTCGCCGGCGCGGACCGAAAACGAAATGCCGTCGACGACATGGGCCAATGGCCGGGTCGGATAGGCGAAGCGCACATTGTCGAACGTCACGTCGCCGCGCGCCGGCTCCGGCAACAGCCGCGCCACCTTCGGGGCGACGATGGCCGGCTTGACGCTGAGCAATTCGAACAGCCGCTCGGCCGCGCCCGACGCCGCCGACACCTCGCCCCACACTTCGCTGAGCTGGCCGAGCCCCGCCGCCGCGAACGCGGCGTATAGCACGAACTGGCCGAGCCGGCCGGCGCTGATGTCGCCGGTCAGCACGTCGTGCGAGCCGACCCACAGGATCATCACCACGCTGGCGAACACGATGAAGATGACGATGGCGGTAAGCGTGGCGCGCGCCTGCGTCGAGCGCCGCGCCGCCTCGTAAGCGGTCTCGACCTCACCGCTGAACCGCGTCGAAGCCAGCTTCTCGTTGGTGAACGCCTGCACGGTGCGGATCGCGTTGACCAGTTCCGAGGCGTAGGCGGTGGCGTCCGCCAGCGTGTCCTGGGCGTTGCGCGACAGCCGCCGCACCCAGCGGCCGAACGCCACCAGCGGCAGCACGATCAGCGGGATCGCCGCCAGCACGAAGCCCGACAGGCGCGGGCTGGTGATCACCATCATCGACGCCGCGCCGACGAACAGCACGAAGTTGCGCAGTGCGATCGACACCGAGGAGCCGACCGCCGATTTGATCTGGGTGGTGTCGGCGGTGAGCCGCGAGATCAGTTCGCCGCTGCGCGCGGAATCGAAAAAGCGCGGCGACAGCGCGGTGAGATGCGCGAACACGTCGCCGCGCAGATCGGCGACGATGCGGTCGCCGAGCGTCGTCACCAGGTAGTAACGCAGCGCGCTGGCCCCGGCCAGCACCGCGACCACCGCGAGCATCACGCTGAAATAGCTGTTGATCATCGCGATGCCTTCGGGGCTGAACCCGAAATCGATCATGCGACGCACCGCGATCGGCACCACCAGCGTGGTCAGCGCGGCGACGATCAGCGCGATCAGCGCGAGCGCGGCGCGGCCGCGATAGCGCCCGACATAGGGCGCCAGCGCCAGCAGCGGGCGCAGGCCCTTGCGGCGGTCGCTGGCCGGCGCTTCCGCCTCGGCCTGAATGTGCTCCACGAAGTCGGCTTCGGCGACCGTCTCCGCCACCATCGGCGCGAGCGGCAGCGCCGCCGCCTGCGATTGATCGTTCCGCCGCAATACCGGGCTCATCTCGCCTCGCAGTCCCAACCGTGTGTCGCATTTTATAAGGGCTCCAAACGAGCCCGGGCTCGTGATAGGCCCAGCCGCGCCGGCTGGCAAATCGCGCGGGCGCTTGTCTCGGCTTTCGCGGTGCGTTATAGAGCCCGCCAAATCCCGTACTTTGATCAATCGCAACAACGGCGCCAGGGGCGCCAGAGGTAGCCATGAAAGCCGAAATTCACCCGGATTATCATAACATTACGGTCGTCATGACCGACGGGACCGAATACCAGACCCGCTCCACCTGGGGCAAGGAAGGCGACCGGCTGAACCTCGACATCGACCCGAAGTCGCACCCGGCCTGGACCGGCGGCGCCCAGCAGATCCTCGATCGCGGCGGCCGCGTCTCCCGGTTCCAGAAGAAGTTCTCGGGTTTTCTCAAGAAGGATTGATCCGGATTGGCGGCGGGAGCCACGTTCCCGCGCCACCGATGCCAATCAAGCGAATGCAAAAAGCCCCGGCCTGTCGCAGGCCGGGGCTTTTGGCGTTTTCGGGATGATTGAAACGCCTATCCCCGTCATTGCGAGCGCAGCGAAGCAATCCAGAGGGACGGACTGGATTACTTCGTCGCTTCGCTCCTCGCAATGACGACCGAGGGGGCGATCACCCGCCGCCACGTCACCCCGCCGCCTTCGCCTCCTTGCGGCGCGCGTGGAGGATGTATTCGGTGTAGCCGTTGGGCTGCTCGCGGCCCTTGAACACCAGGTCGCATGCGGCCTGGAAGGCGACGCCGTCGAAGGCCGGCGCCATCGGCTTGTAGAGCGGATCGCCGGCGTTCTGCTTGTCGACCACCACCGCCATGCGCTTCAGCGAATCCATCACCTGATCCTTGGTGACGACGCCGTGCGCCAGCCAGTTGGCGAGATGCTGGCTGGAGATCCGCAGCGTGGCGCGATCCTCCATCAGGCCGACGTCATGAATGTCCGGCACCTTGGAGCAGCCGACGCCCTGATCGATCCAGCGCACCACGTAGCCCAGAATGCCCTGACAGTTGTTGTCGATCTCCTGCCGCACATCATCCGGCGCCCAGTTCGATTGCGACACCGGAATGGTCAGGATGTCCGACAGTTTTGCACGCGGGCCGCCCTTCTTGAGTTCGGCCTGACGGGCGTGGACATCGACCTGATGATAGTGCAGCGCGTGCAGCGTCGCGGCGGTCGGCGACGGCACCCACGCGGTGGTCGCGCCGGCCTTCGGATGGCCGATCTTCTGCGCCAGCATGTCGGCCATCTTGTCGGGGGCGGCCCACATGCCCTTGCCGACCTGGGCGTGGCCCGGCAGGCCGTCGAGCAGGCCCATGTCGACGTTCCAGTCCTCGTAGGCCTTGATCCACGGCTGCGCCTTCATGTCGTTCTTGCGGATCATCGGGCCGGCTTCCATCGAGGTGTGGATCTCGTCGCCGGTGCGGTCGAGGAAGCCGGTGTTGATGAACATGATGCGCTGCGACGCATTCTGGATGCAGGCCTTGAGGTTGACCGTGGTGCGGCGTTCCTCGTCCATGATGCCGACCTTCATGGTGTTGGCGGGAAGGCCGAGCATCGCCTCGACGCGGCCGAACACGTCGCAGGTCAGTTGCACTTCGTCGGGACCGTGCATCTTCGGCTTGACGATATAGATCGAGCCGGTGCGGCTGTTGCGCGTCTTGCCGTTGCCCTTGAGGTCGTGCAGGCCCAACAGGCCGGAAACGGCGGCGTCGAGGAGACCTTCCGGAATCTCGCGCCCCTCGGCGTCGAGCACCGCGTCGGTGAACATGTGATGGCCGACGTTGCGCATCAGCAGCAGGCTGCGGCCGTGCAGCCGGACTTCCTTGCCGTCGGGGCCGGTGTAGACGCGGTCGGCGTTGAGGGCGCGGGTCAGCGTCTTGCCGCCCTTCTCGAAAGTGTCTTCGAGGGTGCCCTTCATCAGGCCGAGAGTGTTGCGATAGACCAGCACCTTGTCGTCGGCGTCGACGGCGGCGACGCTGTCTTCCATGTCGAGAATGGTGGAGACGGCGGCTTCCATCACGATGTCGGCGACGCCGGCCGGATCGTCCTTGCCGATCGCATGGTTGCGGTCGATGACGATCTCGACATGCAGCCCGTTATTGACCAGCAGCACCGCCTGCGGATGGGCGGCGTCGCCACGGAAACCCGCGAACTGCTTCGGGTTCTTCAGGCCGGTTTCGCCCTTGGCGGTCTTCGCCACCAGCGCGCCGTTCGCGACGCTGTAGCCGGTGACGTCGGCGTGGCTGCTGGCGCTCAACGGCGCGGCTTCGTCGAGAAACGCCTTGGCCTTGGCGATCACCTTGTCGCCGCGCGCCTTGCTGTAGCCCCTGGCGGTGTCGGCCGGATCCTGCGGGATGGCATCGGTGCCGTAGAAGGCGTCATAAAGGCTGCCCCAGCGCGCGTTGGCGGCGTTGAGCGCGTAGCGCGCGTTGGTCAGCGGCACCACCAGTTGCGGTCCGCAAATCTTGCCGATTTCCTCGTCGACATTTGCGGTCTCGACCTCGCGCGTCGCCGGCTCCGGCCGCAGGTAGCCGATGTCCTTGAGGAAGCTGGTGTAGGCATTGACGTCGAACGGCTTGCCCTTGTTGGCACGGTGCCAGTCGTCGATCTTGGCCTGCAGCGTATCGCGCACCGCCAGCAATTCGCGGTTCCTCGGCCCGAGATCGCGGACGATGCCGGCAAGTCCGGCCCAGAACGCATCGGCGGTGACGCCCGTTCCGGGCAGGGCTTCCTTGACGATGAAATCGTGAAGGACGGGGGCGATCTTCAATCCGTGGGCGTCGATACGGTTCATGACGGGATGTCTCACGAGGGCGGTGGCAAAAGGCGGATATTTGGCTTGAAAATGCCGAAAAGGCCCGTGCCGAGGCGGGTTGAGCGCCCCTTTTAGCGTCCGGCCGCCGCCATGAGAAGGCCCCTGTCGACGGTCGGAGGGTGGGCGCCGACCCCGCGCGTCCGACCGGAACGAGCCGTCATCGTCCGCCAAAGCGGACAATCCCGTCTCCGCCGCAACCGGTTGCGCCGCGCGATCTCGATTTCGCCGACGACGGCGATGCCGGCTCCGGGAGCGCGGGAAGGACGTTGCATGCGCGGCGCCTGAAATTGTTAGCAAGGAATTCCATTTTTTCCTGTTGCGATAGTGATAAAATTTTTCTGTTTACGTCCGTAGATAAGGGAATATACAGAAAATAATTCTTCCTCATCCTGAGCCTCACGATACGAGCGTCTTTTTCATGAATTGGCTTCCGGTTTTTCTCGACCTGCGGCGCGGTGAGGTGCTGCTGGTAGGCGGCGGCGAATTGGCGCGCGCCAAGCTGCGCACGCTGCTGGCGGCGCAGGCGCGGGTGCGCTGGCACGTCACCGACGGCGACCACGATCTCGCCGGTCTTGATGCGGCGGCTAAGGCGCGCATCACCTTCGACCCGCAGGACCCGGCGGCGATCGATCTCGGCGGCGTCATCGCCGTGCTGTGCGCCGGCGCGGGCGAGGCCGGGCTCGCGGTGGCGGCGCGGGCGCGCTCGCTCGGCGTGCCGGTCAATGTGATGGACGATCTCGCGCATTCGAGCTTCATCTCGCCCGCCATCGTCGATCGCGGCGATGTCGTGGTGGCGATCGGCACCGGCGGGGCGTCGCCGGTGGTGGCGCGGCGGGTGCGCGAGCGGATCGAGGCGGCGCTGCCGGCGCGGATCGGCGACCTCGCCGCGTTCATCGGCCATTGGCGCAAGGCGGTTCACGCGCGGCTGCCGGCCTTCGCGCTGCGCCGCAAATTCTGGGAGCGCGTCGTCGATGGCCCGATCGGCGCGGCGGTGCTGGCGGGACGCCGCGCCGACGCCGAGGCGGCGTTGCGCGCGATCACCGACCCGTCATCATTCGCGGGCGCGACGTCCGCCGGCGTCGAGGGTCACGTCACCCTGGTCGGCGCGGGACCGGGCGATCCCGACCTCTTGACGGTGAAGGCGCTGCGGGCGTTGCAGGACGCCGACGTGGTGTTTCACGACGAACTGGTGTCGCCGGAGATTCTCGACCGCGCCCGCCGCGACGCCGCGCGCGTCCCGGTCGGCCGCAGGGTCGGCAAGCCCGGCATCGGGCAGCATGCGGTCAACCGCCTGCTGATCGACGCGGCGCGCGAGGGCCGCCGCGCGGTGCGGCTGAAGGGCGGCGACGGCTATGTGTTCGGGCGCGGCGGCGAGGAGGTCGACGCGCTGCGCGAGGCCGGGGTGTCCTATACGGTCATTCCCGGCATCACCGCCGCGCTCGGCGCCGCCGCCGAATTCGAGGTGCCGCTGACCTATCGCCACCAGGCGCGTCGCGTCGCGTTCCTCACCGCGCACAAGGCGCATGACGCCGCCGATATCGATTGGTCGGCGCTGACCGATCTGGAAACGACCGTGGTGGTCTACATGGGCATGAGCGCCGCGCCGGCGGTGCGCGCCGGGCTGATCGAAGCCGGACGCTCGCCGCTGACGCCGGTCGGCGTGTTCGCGCGGGCGACGCGGCCGGATTCGCGCGCCGCCGTCGGTGTGCTCGACGATCTGCCGGACCTCGCGACGCAGGTCGATGGCGGCCCGGCGATTCTGGTGATTGGCGATGTCGTCGCGCATTCGGCGCCGTGGCGCGCGGCGGTGCCGGCGCATGGGCATCCCAACCTGCTGATGGCCGCCGAATGACAATGCTTTCGGACGAGACCGCAACCGTCGCCGCCACCGCCGCGCGTCTCGGTCGCCAATTGGCGCAGGCGTCGCCGACGGAGATCGTCGAAGCCGCGTTGCGGACGGTGGGCCGCGCGCGCCTCGCGGTGGTGTCGTCGTTCGGCACCGAATCCGCCGCGCTGTTGAAAGTGGCGGCCGATGTCGATCCGGCGATCCCGGTGGTGTTTCTCGATACCGGCTGGCTGTTCAAGGAAACTCTCGCCTATCGCGACGCACTGATTGCGCGATTGGGCCTGCGCGACGTGCGCACGATCGCGCCGCGCGCCGCCGATCTCGCGCGTCACGATGCCGACGGCGTGCTGTGGTTCTCCGATCCGGACGCCTGTTGCCGCGTCCGCAAGGTCGAGCCGCTGAAGCGGGCGCTGTCGCCGTTCGCCGCGTGGATGAATGGCCGCAAGCGATTCCAGGGCGGCGCGCGCGCCGCCATCGCCGTGGTCGAGGACGACGGCGCGCGATTGAAGTTCAATCCGCTCGCCAATGTCTCGCGCGAGGACATCGTGGCGATCTATGCCTTGGCGCGGCTGCCGCCGCATCCGCTCGCGGCGTCCGGCTTTCGTTCGGTCGGCTGCATGCCCTGCACCTCGCGCGCCGCGGCGGACGAGGATTCGCGCGCCGGCCGCTGGCGTGGCCGCGCCAAGACGGAATGCGGCATCCACACCGTCAAGACTTCGTAGTAAATTGCCGCTGCGGCGCGACAAACATTGAAATGCGGTTTCGTTGACTAAAACCCCGCGATTCAACAGCTTTATCGAAGCCTTCCGCGTGGCGATCCCGCCCCGGACAAGTGGAGACCAACATGTATCGCCGCACGTTCCTCGCCGCCGTTTCGTTGTTACTTGCCCAACCGTCGTTCGCCGCTGATATCTCGCTGCTCAACGTGTCGTACGATCCGACGCGCGAACTCTATGTCGATTTCAACAAGGCGTTCATCGCCGCCTATCAAAAGGAAACCGGCAAGAGCGTCACGATCAAGCAATCGCATGGCGGCTCGGGGTCGCAGGCGCGTTCGGTGATCGACGGCTTGCAGGCCGACGTCGTCACGCTGGCGCTGGCCTATGATATCGACGCCATCGCCAACAAGGGACTGTTGGCGACCGATTGGCAGAAGCGCCTGCCGCAGAATTCCTCGCCCTACACCTCGACCATCGTGTTCCTGGTGCGCAAGGGCAATCCGAAAGGCATCAAGGACTGGGACGATCTGATCAAGCCGGGCGTCAGCGTCATCACGCCGAATCCGAAAACCTCGGGCGGCGCGCGCTGGAACTATCTCGCTGCGTGGGGTTACGCGGAGAAGAAGTTCGGCAGCGAGGACAAGGTCAAACAATTCGTCGGCGATATCTACCGGAATGTTCCGGTGCTCGACACCGGCGCGCGGGGATCGACCGTGACCTTCGTCGAGCGCGGCGTCGGCGACGTGCTGCTGGCGTGGGAGAATGAAGCCTTTCTGGCGCTGAAGGAATTCGGCAAGGACAAGTTCGAGATCGTGGTGCCCTCGATCTCCATCCTGGCGGAACCTCCCGTCGCCGTTGTCGACAAGGTGGTCGACAGGAAAGGAACCCGCGCGGTCGCCGAGGCCTATCTGAAATACTGGTATACCAAGGAAGGACAGGACGTCGCCGGCCGCAACTATTACCGCCCGACCGATCCCGAGATCGCCAAGAAATATGCCGAGGCGTTTCCGAAGGTCGAACTCTTCAAGATCGACGACGTGTTCGGCGGCTGGACCAAGGCGCAGAAGACCCATTTCGCGGATGGCGGCGTATTCGATCAGATCTATAAGAACTGATCGGGACGCGGGGAGCGGTGGCGTGACAGCACGATCGGGGCGACGAAGCATCTTGCCGGGATTTGGCCTGACCATGGGGCTGACGCTGACATGGCTGTCAATCATCGTCCTGATTCCGCTCGCGGGGCTGTTCCTGAAAACCTTCGAGCTCAGCTTCGCGGAGTTCGCCGCCATCGTCACCAGCCGCCGCACCCTGAACGCGCTGAAAATCTCGTTCGGGCTCGCCTTCGCGGCGGCGCTGGTCAATCTGGTGATGGGCAGCATCGTGGTCTGGGCCTTGGTGCGCTATCGCTTTCCGGGCCGCCGCATCTTCGACGCCATCGTCGATATTCCCTTCGCGCTGCCGACCGCCGTGGCCGGCATCGCGCTGACGTCGCTGTTCGCGCCGAAGGGCTGGCTCGGCGCGCCGCTTGCCGAACTCGGCGTCAAGGTGGCGTTCACGCCGCTCGGCATCTTCGTCGCGATGATCTTCATCGGCATTCCGTTCGTGGTGCGCACGGTGCAGCCGGTGCTGATCGATCTCGATCCGGAAATCGAGGAGGCGGCGGCGAGCCTCGGCGCCAATCGCTGGCAAACCATCTGGCGGGTGATCCTGCCGAGCCTGATCCCGGCGCTGCTCACCGGCTTCGCGCTGGCGTTCGCCCGCGCCGTCGGCGAATACGGCTCGGTGATCTTCATCGCCGGCAACCTGCCCAACGTCTCGGAGATCGCGCCGCTCCTGATCGTGATCCGGCTCTCCGAGTTTCGCTATGCCGACGCCACCGCGATCGCCGTCGTCATGCTGGTCGCGGCGTTCCTGATCATTCTCGCCGTCAATCGCCTGCAACACTGGGCGCAAACGCGCATCCCGGTTCATTAGGAACATTGCGATGTCCGATAGCGGGATGGCACCGTATTCCAGACCAGGCGCGGTCCGCGCCGAGCCGTGGCTGGCGCGCGCCATCGTCATTGGCCTGACGATTGTGTTTCTGACGGTGTTCGTGGTGCTGCCGCTGGTGATCGTGTTCGCCCAGGCTTTTTCGCACGGCGTCGGCGCTTATTTCGCGGCGCTGGCCGAGCCCGAGGCGCTGTCGGCGATCCGGCTGACGCTGACGGTGGCGGCGATCTCGGTCGGCCTCAATCTGGTGTTCGGACTGATCGCGGCATGGGCCGTCGCCAAGTTCGAGTTTCGCGGCAAGACGGTTCTCGTCACGCTGATCGATCTGCCGTTTTCCGTCAGTCCGGTGATCGCCGGCCTGGTGTTCGTGCTGCTGTTCGGCGCGCAGGGTTTTTTCGGCCCGTGGCTGCAAGGCCATGACATCCGGATCCTGTTCGCGGTGCCGGGCATCGCGCTGGCGACGACATTCGTGACGTTCCCGTTCGTGTCGCGCGCGCTGATTCCGCTGATGCAGGAGCAAGGCACGCAGGAGGAGGAAGCCGCGCTCTCGCTGGGCGCGTCGGGATTGCAGACCTTCTTCCGCGTCACGCTGCCGAACATCAAGTGGGGCGTGCTCTATGGCGTGCTGCTCTGCAATGCGCGCGCCATGGGCGAGTTCGGCGCGGTGTCGGTGGTGTCGGGCCACATTCGCGGCGAAACCAACACCATGCCGCTGCTGGTCGAAATTCTCTATAATGAATACCAGTTCGTGGCGGCGTTCGCCGTCGCCTCGCTGCTGGCGTTGCTGGCGCTGGTCACGCTTGTGGTGAAGACCTTGCTGGAACGGCATCTCGATCAGGGGCGACAGACGCGTGACGATTGAACTGACCAACATCACCAAGACATTCGGCGCGTTCACCGCGCTCGACGGCGTCGATCTGACCGTCGCCGATGGCGAATTGCTGGCGCTGCTCGGTCCGTCCGGCTCGGGCAAGACCACCCTGCTGCGGATCATCGCCGGGCTCGACTGGCCGGACGGCGGCACGGTCGCGTTCGACGGCGAGAACGCGCTGGCGCGCGGCGCCGGCGAGCGGCAGGTCGGCTTCGTGTTTCAGCATTACGCGCTATTCCGTCACATGAGCGTGTTCGAGAATGTCGCGTTCGGCCTGCGCGTGCAGCCGCGCGCCATCCGCAAGGACGAAGCCGGCATCCGCGCCCGGGTCAAGGAATTGCTCGATCTGGTGCAACTCGACTGGCTCGCCGACCGCTATCCGAGCCAGTTGTCCGGCGGCCAGCGGCAACGCATCGCG
The DNA here is from genome assembly GCA_039808365.1 of Xanthobacteraceae bacterium. Classification (GTDB taxonomy): domain Bacteria; phylum Pseudomonadota; class Alphaproteobacteria; order Rhizobiales; family Xanthobacteraceae; genus 62-47. The sequence goes on from JBDHSX010000048.1 coordinate 19,862, forward strand.
CTCGCCCGGGCGCTGGCGACCGCGCCGCGCATTCTTCTTCTGGACGAGCCGTTCGGCGCGCTCGACGCCAAGGTGCGCAAGGAATTGCGCCGCTGGCTGCGCGCGCTGCACGAGGAGATCCACGTCACCTCTGTCTTCGTCACCCACGATCAGGAGGAGGCGTTGGAAGTCGCCAACCGCGTCGTGGTAATGGACAAGGGCCGGATCGAGCAGGTCGGCACGCCGGGCGAGGTCTATGACGAGCCGGCGACCGCGTTTGTCCACGGCTTCATCGGGGAATCCGTCGTGCTGCCGGTCACCGTCGCCGAGGGGCGGGTATGGATCGGCGACCAGCCGCTGAACATCGCCGCGCCGAATGTCGCCGGGCCCTCGAAGCTCTATGTGCGCCGTCATGACCTGCGGGTCGGCACCGAGAGCATCGGTCTGCGCGGCGCGGTGCGTCATGTGCGCGCCTTCGGCGCGATCCAGCGCGCCGACATCGCGGTCCGCACCGGCGATGGCGAGACGGTGATCGAGATCGATACCGCGCGCGACCATCAGCTGCGGGCCGGCGAGACGGTGGAACTGCACCCGAGGCGGTATCGCATTTTCGCGGATTGAGCGCGCTCGCCCCCCAAAACCGAGAGCCGTTCACCTTTCAGCCACGGTTGATGTGCAACAACGGCGGCATCGGAGTTTTGGGGATTTTCACATGAAGCGCGTCGTGGCGGCCTTGAGCAGCCTTCTGGTGCTGGGCGGCTGCGGCACCACTGTCGAGCAGGCCCCCGAACAGCCCGCCTTCTACCTCAGCATGGCGCATGGCGGGGCCAAGGTCGATGCCGGCGTCGCCGCTTCGATGATCTCCGGTTACCGGCGCAACAACGGCCTCGGCGCGGTGAGCGTCGATCCCGAATTGATGAAGGCCGCCGAAGCCCAGGCGATGGCCATGGCGAGGCGCAACAAGCTCGATCACGACGTCGCCGGCGCGCTGGGCAAGCGCCTCAACGCCGCCGGCTATCCGGCGGCGGTGGCGGTGGAGAACATTTCGGCGGGCTATCACACCCTGGCGGAAGCGTTTTCCGGCTGGCGCGATTCGCCGCCGCACCGCGCCAACATGCTGCACAAGGGCGTCACCCAGCTCGGCATCGCCGCCACCTATGCGCCGGGGACCAAGTACAAGGTGTTCTGGGCGCTGATCCTCGCCGCGCCGGACGAGAAGCCGGTGGCGGCGCGATGACCGGCGCGTGACCCGCCTATACCATTTGGCCGATTGACGGCGCCCGCCGCAATCGCCACGGTGCCGCCCGAATTTCCGATCATTCCGACCTCATCATGCTCATGTCCGATATTTCCAAACCCGCGATTCCGGCACAGGCGCGGCGCGTCCTGGTGCTGCAAGGCGGCGGCGCGCTCGGCGCCTATCAGGCCGGCGCCTATCGGGCGTTGTGCCGATACGATTTCGAACCGCAATGGGTCGCCGGCATTTCCATCGGCGCGATCAACGCGGCGATCATCGCCGGCAATCCGCGCGAGAGGCGGATCGAGCGGCTGGAGGAATTCTGGCGTCTCGTCTCCGCGCCGCTGCCGTGGTCATGGGCGCCGCCGAATGACTACGTGCGGTCCCTGTTCGGCGAAAGCAGCGCGGCGGCGATCGCCACCTTCGGCGTCCCCGGCTTCTTCCTGCCACGGGTGCCGCCGACGCAGTTCTGGCCGACCGCCAATCCGGAAGGCTTGAGCTTCTACGACACCTCGCCGCTGCGCGCCACGCTGGAACGGCTGGTGGATTTCGACCGCATCAATACCAACGCGATGCGGCTCAGCGTCGGCGCGGTCAACATCGCGACCGGCAACTTCGTCTATTTCGACAATCAGCGGCAAAAGATCGGCCCCGAGCACATCATGGCGTCGGGCGCGTTGCCGCCGGGCTTTCCCGCCATCGAGATCGACGGCGAACATTATTGGGACGGCGGCGTGGCCTCGAACACCCCGCTCGACTACGTGCTCGATCAGGAGACCAGGGCCGATCTCCTGATCTTTCAGGCCGACCTGTTCAGCGCGCGCGGGCCGTTGCCGACCACCATGCAGGAAGCCTTTGAGCGCGAGAAGGACATCCGCTTTTCCAGCCGCACCCGGCTCAACACCGACCAGCACAAGAAGATCCACAACGCGCGCAAGGCGGTGCGCGACCTGCTCTCGAAACTGCCGGACAGTTTGCAGGAAGATGTCTCGGTCAGATACCTCAGGAAGGCGGTCAAGGAGAACACCGTCACGGTGGTGCATCTGATCTACCGTCAGAAGAACTATCACGGCGTATCGAAGGACTACGACTTTTCCCGTCTCGCCATGCTGGATCACTGGGCCTCCGGCGAGCATGACGTCGACAAATCGATGCGTCACAGGAACTGGCTGGAGCAGCCGCAGCACGGCGAGACCATGGTGACCTACGATCTCACCGCCGAGGAAGATCGCATCGCCGCGCAGCGTCCGCCGTCGATCACAGATTGAAACAGGAGCGCATGACATGGGTATTCTGACAGGCAAGACGGCGGTCATCACCGGCTCGACCAGCGGCATCGGGCTGGCTTACGCGCGGGCGATGGCCCAGGCCGGCGCCAATATCGTGCTCAACGGCATGGGCAAGCCGGAGGATATCGAGAAGGAGCGCGCCGGCATCGAAGCCGACTTCAAGGTCAAGGCGTTGCATTCGCCAGCCGACATGACCAAACCGGCCGAGATCGCGGAGATGGTCGCGCTCGGCGAAAAGACATTCGGCTCGGTCGACGTGCTGGTGAACAATGCCGGCATCCAGTTCGTCTCGCCGGTCGAGGATTTCCCGATCGAAAAGTGGGACGCCATCATCGCCATCAACCTGTCGTCGGCGTTTCACGGCATCCGCGCCGCGGTGCCCGGCATGAAGAAACGCGGCTGGGGCCGCATCATCAACACCGCCTCGGCCCATTCGCTGGTGGCCTCGCCGTTCAAGTCGGCTTACGTCTCGGCCAAGCACGGCATCGCCGGCCTGACCAAGACCGTGGCGCTGGAATTGGCGACGCACAAGATCACCTGCAACTGCATCAGCCCCGGCTACGTCTGGACGCCGCTGGTGGAGAAGCAGATTCCCGACACCATGAAGGCGCGCGACATGACCAAGGAGCAGGTCATCAACGACGTGCTGCTCGCGGCGCAACCGACCAAGCAATTCGTCACCGTGGAGCAGGTGGCGGCGCTCGCGGTCTACCTGTGCGGCGACGACGCCAGCCAGATCACCGGCGCGAACCTGTCCATCGACGGCGGCTGGACCGCGGC
>JBDHSX010000049.1:0-22981 GCA_039808365.1 Xanthobacteraceae bacterium
GAGGAGGCCGTCGCGGCCGCGTTGGAGTTGCGCGGCTGGCAGGTCGTGCCGCAGGTCGGTATCTCGGGTTTTCGTATTGATCTCGGTATCCGTCATCCTGATCGCGCCGGTGTTTATCTGGCCGGTGTGGAGTGCGATGGCGCCAGCTATCATCGCTCCGCCACCGCGCGGGATCGCGACAAGGTGCGCGAGCAGGTGTTGCGTGGCCTCGGCTGGAATATTTTGCGGGTCTGGTCGACCGATTGGTGGTTCAACGCCGAGGACGCTATCAAGCGGTTGCATCTGGCGTTGGAAAACGCCTTGGCCGAGAGCCGTGCGGAGCGGGATGTCGATACCGTCGAGAGGGAAACCATCGAGCCCGATCAAACGATTAATGGCTCCGAATCTGAAACCGGCACGGGTGAAGAAAACACTGTACCCGAACCTGACGCTGTCGGCGAAACAACGGATCTTCCGGTTGACGTTGTCGCAGGCTCGCCTCTGCCGGCGGAAGTCCGCTTCGCATCCTCAAGCGAGGTCCTTGACGCCGCTCAGGGCGATCCAAATCGGCCGGTATTCTCCATCACCGACCTCTCGGCCTTCAAGGCCGATCCGGATTCCTTCTTCATGTATTCTTATCGTCCCACCCTCCAGGCGATAGTCGATAAGATCATCGCGCATGAAGCACCGTTGCGCGAAGATGTGCTTATGCAGCGCGTTGCACGGGCCCATGGCTGGCTCCGTACCGGCGGTCGTATTCGCGAACAGATCGCATTGCATTTGCGCAGTCTCGATCGAACCGAAGAAACTGCCGGTGTATTTCTTTGGATATCGGGCACCGTGGCGTCTCGTGTGCCATTTCGTCGCGCGATAAGTCCGGATCACCGCCGTCCGCTATCGGAGATATGCCTGGCTGAGATCGCCGACTTTATCATGGCGCATCCGGACGTGCTGGACGAGGGTGATCCGCCTCTTGTCTTCGCAAGACTGATGCAGATTGATCGGCTTGCGGCAGCGTCGCGCCAGCGAATCGAAGAAGCCATCGCCTACACGGGGAGAATTGCCGTTGCGGGTGACACATAGCGAAATTCGGGTTTGGGGGCGGATATGTCTATGCGGGGTCAAACTGGTTGCCTCCCTCGGCTCGCGTCTCAGGAGGGAAAATCCGCGCCCGACGGCGAGTCTGTCTCTGCGTCGGAAAACCTCGTTCCTGATCGAGGGACAGAGGCAGGTTCGCTGGCTAGGTTCGAACTAAAATGGCTCCTTCTCCGGAAAAATGTATTCAGAGATCCTGCGCCAAGATTTTTCTGCCTTTATCCATCGATCATTTTTTTCAACTGAACGCCTCGCAAAATTTTTGCCGAACCGGCACATCGAGGTTCTGGTTTCCAGGTTGGAAGCGTGGCGATGAGCACTAATACGGCCGCGATGTAAGCCCAAGGCTGAGCGTGGCCGGGATCAGCCTGCAAGAGCGGCCGTCGTTACCGAGATTACGGCGATCGGCCCGATCTGAAGCGACAGGTGTGTAGGGCGGCGAGCGTCGAGGACGGGTTGGGCGCAAGACCGGTTGATCTCGCGGCCGCCAAGCCGCCACGTCGGGCGTGGAATGAAGGATATCTCTTGCAAATGGCTGAATGGTTGCCATGTTAACAGACATACTCTCCTTCCTTCGCCTCGCGGATCGTTTTCCCGCGACGGATCAGAGCGTGCTGACGGCAACGCGACGGGACGGCAGCAGATGACCGACGATGCTCCGCTGACCCTGCATATTCCCGAGCCGGCGGTTCGGCCCGGAGGCACGCCCGACTTTTCCAGCGTCCGCATTCCGAAGGCCGGATCGGTCGCGCGCCCGCCGGTTGACGCCGATCCGGAAGCGATCCGCGATCTCGCTTATTCGATCATCCGCGTCCTCAACCGCGACGGCGAGGCGGTCGGCCCCTGGGCCGGCCTGCTGAGCGACGGCGAGTTGCTCGACGGCTTGCGCCACATGATGACGCTGCGCGCGTTCGATGCCCGCATGCTGATGGCGCAGCGGCAAGGCAAAACCTCCTTCTACATGCAGCACATGGGGGAGGAGGCGGTGAGTTGCGCCTTTCGCAAGGCGCTCGCGCCCGGCGATATGAATTTTCCGACCTACCGGCAGGCCGGCCTGTTGATCGCCGACGGCTATCCGCTGGTCGACATGATGAACCAGATCTATTCGAACGAGCGTGATCCCCTCAAGGGCCGGCAGATGCCGGTGCTCTATTCATCGCGCAAGAACGGCTTCTTCTCGGTGTCCGGCAATCTGGCCACGCAGTATATCCAGGCGGTCGGGTGGGCGATGGCCTCGGCGATCAAGCACGACACCCGCATCGCCGCCGGCTGGATCGGCGACGGCTCGACCGCCGAATCCGATTTCCACGCGGCGCTGGTGTTCGCCTCGACCTACAAGGCTCCGGTGGTTCTGAACATCGTCAATAATCAGTGGGCGATCTCGACCTTCCAGGGCATCGCGCGCGGCGGCTCCGGCACCTTCGCCGCGCGCGGCCTCGGTTTCGGTATCCCCGCGCTGCGGGTCGACGGCAACGACTACCTCGCGGTCTATGCGGTCGCGCGATGGGCGATCGAACGGGCGCGGCGCAATCTCGGCCCGACGCTGATCGAGCACGTCACCTACCGCGTCGGCGCTCACTCCACCTCCGACGATCCCGCCGCCTATCGGCCGAAGACCGAGTCGGACGCCTGGCCGCTCGGCGATCCGGTGATCCGGCTGAAAAACCACCTGATCCTGCGTGGCGCATGGTCGGAGGAGCGCCACAAGCAGGCCGAGGCCGAGGTTCTCGACACCGTGATCGCGGCGCAGAAGGAGGCCGAGCAGCACGGCACCCTGCACGCCGGCGGCCAGCCCTCGGTGCGCGACATGTTCGAGGGCGTTTATGCGCGGATGCCGCCGCACTTGCGCCGCCAGCGTCACGAGGTGGGGGTCTGATCATGCCTCGCCGGACCATGATCGAGGCGATCCGCGACGCGATGGACGTGATGATGGGACGCGACGCCAACGTCGTCGTATTCGGCGAGGATGTCGGATACTTCGGCGGCGTGTTTCGCGCCACCCAGGGCTTGCAGGCGAAATACGGCCCGAGCCGCTGCTTCGATGCGCCCATCAACGAATCCGGCATTGTCGGAACCGCGATCGGCATGGCCGCCTACGGCCTGCGCCCCTGCGTCGAAATCCAGTTCGCCGACTACATGTATCCCGGCTACGACCAGATCGTGTCGGAAGCCGCCCGCCTGCGCTACCGCTCCAACGGGGACTTCACCTGTCCGCTGGTGATCCGGATGCCGACCGGTGGCGGCATCTCCGGCGGCCAGACTCACAGCCAGAGCCCGGAGGCGCTGTTCACCCACGTCGCCGGGCTCAAGACGGTGGTGCCGTCGTCGCCGCGCGACGCCAAGGGGCTGCTGATCGCCGCCATCGAGGACCCCGATCCGGTGATCTTTCTGGAGCCGAAGCGGCTCTACAACGGCCCCTTCGACGGCCACCACGACCGGCCGGTGACGCCATGGTCGAAGCACGATCTCGGCGAGGTCCCGGACGGGCACTACACCATCCCGCTCGGCCAGGCCGCGATCCGGCGCGAGGGCGCAGCCCTCACCGTGCTGGCCTATGGCACGATGGTCCACGTCGCCATGGCGGCCGCCGCGGAAACCGGCGTGGACGCCGAGGTGATCGATCTGCGCACCCTGGTGCCGCTCGATCTCGACACCATCGCCGCGTCGGTGCGCAAGACCGGCCGCTGCGTCATCGTCCACGAAGCGACGCTGACCTCGGGCTTCGGGGCGGAATTGTCCGCGCTGGTTCAGGAAACCTGCTTCTATCACCTCGAAGCGCCGATCAAGCGGGTGGCGGGATGGGACACGCCCTATCCTCACGCCCAGGAATGGGATTATTTCCCCGGCCCCGCCCGGCTCGGCCGGGCGCTGCTCGAAACCATGGAGCAGTGAGATGGGCGAGCGCGCGATCAAGCTGCCCGACGTCGGCGAAGGCGTCGCCGAGGCCGAACTGGTCGAGTGGCACGTCAAGCTGGGCGATGTCGTCCGCGAGGATACGTTGCTCGCGGCGGTGATGACGGACAAGGCGACCGTTGAAATTCCCTCCCCGGTCGAAGGCGAGGTGATCTGGCTCGGCGCCAAGGTCGGCGACGTGGTGGCGATCGGCTCCGAGCTCCTTCGCCTCAAGGTCGCCGATGACGGCACGGAAGCGTCACCGCCGCGCCCGATCGGCGCCGCGCCCGCGCCGCCGCCTACCGGGCCGCGCGGGCCGGAGGCCGACCGGCCGGAGCCGCCGGCGGCGACGGCGCAGCGCCCGCCGGCTCCTGCTTCCGGCGCGCCTCCGCCGCAACCGCCTCCGGCGCGAGGTCAGGTCTGGGGCGCGCCCCGCCGGGAAGGCGAGAAGCCGATCGCTTCCCCCGCGGTGCGGCTGCGGGCGCGCGAGGCCGGCGTCGACCTGCGTCAGGTCGCCGGCAGCGGACCGGCGGGTCGCATCACCCATGAGGATCTCGACGCCTTCGTCGCCCGCGCGCCGGGCGCTACCGCGGCGCGCGGCCTCCAGGCCCGAACCGCGATTACCGAGGTCAAGCTGGTCGGCCTGCGCCGCCGCATCGCCGAGAAGATGGCGGTCGCCCACGCCCGCATCCCGCACATCACCTATGTCGAGGAAATCGATGTCACCGCGCTTGAGGATCTGCGCGCAACGCTGAACCGCGATCAGCGGACGGAGCAGCCCCGGCTGACGCCGTTGCCGTTCCTGATGCGCGCGATCGTGCGCGCCGTCGCCGAGCAGCCGCAACTCAACGCGCTCTATGACGACGACGCCGGCGTGCTGCGCCAATATGCTGGCGTCCATATCGGCATCGCCACCCAGACCGCGAGCGGCCTGATGGTGCCGGTGGTGCGCCACGCGGAGGCGCTGGACCTATGGGCCTGCGCGGCGGAAGCCGCCCGCGTCGCCGACGCCGCCCGGACCGGCACCGCCTCGCGCGAGACGTTGAGCGGCTCGACCATCACCATCACCTCACTGGGAGCGATGGGCGGGGTCGTTTCGACGCCGATCATCAACCATCCCGAAGTCGCCATCGTCGGCGTCAACAAGATCGTGACGCGCCCGGTCTGGAACGGCTCGGCCTTCCTGCCGCGCCAGATGATGAACCTGTCGTCGAGCTTCGACCATCGCGTCGTCGATGGCTGGGACGCGGCGACCTTCATCCAGCGCATCAGGACATTGCTGGAAACGCCGGCGCTGATTTTCATGGAAGGCTTTGAGCCATGAAAGCGATGTCCTGCAAGCTGCTGGTGATCGGCGGCGGCCCCGGCGGCTATGTCTGCGCCACCCGCGCCGGCCAGCGCGGCATCGACACCGTGATCGTGGAAGCGAGGAAACTCGGCGGCACCTGCCTCAACGTCGGCTGCATTCCGTCCAAGGCGCTAATCCACGCCGCGGACGAATATCACAAGGTCGCCCGCTTCGCCGCCGGCGACAGCCCGCTCGGCATCGTCGCGAATGCTCCCCGGATCGACCTCGCCCAGACCATGCGGTGGAAGGACGAGATCGTTGGCCGCCTCAACGGCGGCGTCGCCGGGCTGTTGAAGAGTGCGGCGGTGAAGGTGGTCGAGGGCCACGCCCGGTTTCGCGACGGCAAGACGGTCGAGGTGGAAACCGAAACCGGCCTTCAGGTGATCCATGCCGAGCAGGTGGTGATCGCCACCGGATCGCGGCCGGTCGAACTCACCGCCCTTCCGTTCGGCGGCCGGGTGATATCCTCGACCGAGGCGCTGGCGCTGCGCCAGGTTCCCGGCCGGCTGGTGGTGGTCGGGGCAGGCTATATCGGGCTGGAACTGGGCACCGCCTTCGCCAAAATGGGCGCCCATGTCATCGTCGTCGAGGCGCTGCCGCGCATCCTGCCGCAATACGACGCGGCGCTGACGCGACCGGTCGAGACGCGGCTGCGCCAATTGGGCGTCGAGGTGCTGACCGGCGCGAAAGCCGGCGGGCTGACGCCGACCGGCGACGGGCTCGCGATCGAGACCGCCGACGGGCAACGCAAGGCGCTGGCCGCCGACGCCATTCTGGTCGCGGTCGGCCGCGCGCCGCTGACGGCGGGCTGGGGCCTCGAGGCGCTCGACCTCGACATGGACGGCCCGTTCCTGCGCATCGACGCGCGCTGCCGCACCTCGATGCGCGGCATCTACGCCATCGGCGACGTCACCGGCGAGCCGATGCTGGCTCACCGCGCCTCCGCGCAGGGCGAGATGGTGGCGGCGATCGTTGCCGGCGACAAGCGAAGCTGGGATAGCGCGTGCGTTCCGGCGATCTGTTTCACCGATCCCGAGATCGTCGTCGCCGGACTTCTTCCCGACGCCGCGCGGGCGGCCGGCATCGATATCCGCACCGGGCTGTCGCCATTCCAGGCCAACGGCCGGGCGCTGACGCTGGAACAGAACGCCGGCTTCATCCGCGTGGTCGCACGCGCCGACAATCATCTCATCCTTGGCATCCAGGGCGTCGGCGCCGGTATCGCCGAGCTGTCGGCGGCTTTCGCCATGGCGCTGGAGATGGGCGCGCGGCTCGAAGACGTCGCCGCGATCATCCATGCGCATCCGACCCAGAGCGAGGCCCTGATGGAGGCGGCGCGCGGCGCGCTGGACCATTCGCGACAAAATCATCTGCCTCAGAGCCACGCGCAACCCGCGCCATAGGCGGCGGCGCGAAAGTCTGACGTGTGATCACTGATTGAACTTTGACCCTGGAGCGCGGCGGATTTGCTCTTGGCCGAGCACGGCACCGGCCTCGACAAGAAGCCGTGGCTGCCGGTACGCCGGATCGAACAGGAACGGGCGGTGATGCGCGCCATCAAGCGCGTTCGATCCGCGTGGGTTGCTCACCTCCGGCAAGGTTTGGACATCCAGAGCGGCCAGGAACGACCAACGCGATACGTTCGTCGTGGATTAATGGCTTACGCGCCCACCTGCCGCCAGATGCGGCCGTCGAACTCCACCATCACCTCCCCGCTGAACAGATTGCGCTGCTCATTGGTGGTCCTGATCTCGACGCCCGGCATCGTCAGGTCGGTGACTTTCGGATTGTCGAGGGTGATTGCCGCCTTGAGCAAGGTCTCGCGCGTCGGATTGCTTCCGGTCTGCCTGATCACATGAGCCATGACCTGAGCCCAAACGAATGAACTGAGCGCCGTCCGGTTGCGGGCATCAAGGTCGGGCACGTGATTTTTCATGAACGCGAAATAGTCGATCATGCCGGGATCATTGTCCCATTGCGGATCGCCCGGATCCTTGACGAAGGCGCTGGAGTAAATGCCACGGCAGATGTCGAGCCCGATCGGCATGAAGGTCTGGTAGATCGTGGCGAACGCCCCGTTCACAATATGCAGAGGCTTCCATTCAATCTCGTGCATCTTCTTGATCGACTGAACCGTTGCGCGCCCGGCCGAAAGATTGATCAGCGCGTCGGCGCCGCTCGCCTTGAGCGTGACGATCTGGGAATCGATTGTCGGCTGAGTGACCTCATACGGCATTTCCAGCATCAGAACATGCTTGTTGTCGGCGCCAAGTCCGTCCTTGATCCCGTTCAGAACGTCCTTGCCGAAATCGTCGTTCTGATAAAATACCGCAAGCTTGGCGTTGGGTTTCGACTTGACGACGAATTTCGCATACATGACGCCAATGCCGTGAAGATCCGGCAGTCCGGGCGTGCTCCACGGGGCGTTCTTCGGGTCGTTGAAGCGCTCGGCGCCGCTGGATACGAACAGCTGAGGGACCTTCTTCAGATTGAGGAATTTCTGCACCGCCGCCTGCGTCGGGGTGCCGAAGGAGTTGAATGTCGCGCATACTTCGTCGCCCTCGACCAGTCGGCGCGTCGCCTCCATCGTCTTGGCGGGATTATAGGCGTCGTCGAGCGAGATCAGCGTGACCTTGCGCCCGTTGATGCCGCCTTCCGCGTTGAGCTTTTCGAAATAGGCAGTCTGAACCTTCTTGTACGATCCGGCGCCCGAGACGGGACCGCTGTACGCGGTCGTTTGTCCCAGCCGGATTTCCGTCGGCGTGATGCCGGGCTCGCTCGCCGCGACGCTCATTCTGGACATCCAGGGCAGCGCGAGGCCGCTGCCGATCAAGGTTCTCCGTGAGATCATGATGCGAATTCTCTCTTGCCGGTTCTTGTGATGTCCGATTGTTTCCCGGACCAACGTAATGCGATCTCGAAAATATCGAATCGCGTCGCATGCCTCCATGTCATGAAGTCTCCAAGCATCTGTCCGATCTGCTCAAGAGACTGGAGCCGAGGTGGCGACGATCAATCCAGCGGAGTCCAATTCGGCGCCCGCTTCTCGACGAACGCCCGGCGGCCTTCCTCGCGATCGCTGCTTTTCAACAGAGACTGAACCGATGGGAGTGCGCGCTCGACCATGAAGGCGCGTTCAAGGTCGGTTTCGCGGAGACCCGCCCGCACCGCTTGCTTGGAAGCGCGAAGCGCGAGAGGGGAGGCCTCGAGCATTTCAGTCGCCCATTGGCGCGCGACGGCGAGAGCTTCGCCGCGCGGAGTCACATCGTTCACGAAGCCAAATTCGTAGCCCTGCTGCGCGGTGATCCGGCGGCAGGTGAGGATGAGGCCGAGCGCGCGCTTTAATCCGATCTGACGCGGCAGGTGCTGAAGCCCGCCCGCCAGCGCGGCGAGGCCGACGCGCGGCTCGGGCAAAGAGAATGTCGCGTTCTCGGCGGCGATTATGACATCGCAGGCCAACGCCAGTTCGAAGCCGCCGCCGACTGCGAGCCCGTTCACCGCGGCAATAATGGGCTTGTCGATATCGACCCGGCGCGACAGGCCCGCGAAGCCACGCTCCGGCAGCCCCCAAGTGCGCTCCGGGCCGTCGTATTTCAGATCATTGCCCGCGGAAAACGCCTTGTCCCCGGCGCCGGTGATGATCGCGACATGAAGGTTCGGATTGCGACGGTAGTCGTCGAACAGGATTTCCAGTTCACGATGCGCGGGCCAATGGAGCGAATTGAAGACCTCCGGGCGGTTCATGGTGACGATTAGCAGCCTGCCGTCAACTTCGGCTTTGCAGAATTCAAGGATCATGGAGATAACTCTGTCGCTCCGTGCTGGGAGGTTGGGGATCAACGAACCGGGATGCGGGCGTTGCGAAGCTGGGATCGGCGGAGCTTGCCGGCTTCGTCGCGTAGCTCGTGGTCGACGAATTCGAAGCTTCGCGGAATCTTGTATCCCAGCAGATGGTCCCGCAACCAGTCGCGCAGTTCGTTCGTGTCGATGGGGCCATCGGCGTGGATGATGGCATGCACGCGATTGACAAGATCGGGATCGGGAAGGCCGATCACGGCGCAATCCTTGATCCTGGCATGACGGTCGAGCGCCGCCTCAACCTCGGCCGGAAACACATTGGAGCCGCCGGACACGATCATATCGACGCGCCGGTCCGCGATATATAAATAGCCGTCGGAGTCGAGATAACCCATGTCTCCAACTGTCTCGAAGCCGTCATGTTGGCGCAGCGGCGGAGCTCCCAAATAACGATAGGTAGCGCCGACTCCCTGATTGTGGCGCATGAAGATCTCGCCGACCTCGCCTGCGGGCAGTTCGCGTCCGTCCTCATCGAGGATGCGAATGGCGCTGTCATAGGGTCGGCCGACGGAGCCCTTGTGCTTCAGCCATTCCGCACCCGTGATCCAGGTGAATCCGATTCGTTCGGATGATCCGTAGAATTCATGAATGCGATCCGCGCCAAGCCAGTCGATCCAACGTTCCTTCAACCATGCCGGACAGGCGGAGGCCGAGTGCACCACCATGCGCAGGCTCTGGAGATCAGCCCGCCCACGGATCGCTTCGCCCAGATCCCAGATCCGATTCATCATCGTCGGCACGACCGGAAAGACGTGGACGCGATGTCGCTCGATCGCCGCGAGACATTCGATCGGATCGAAGCGCGGCATCAGCACGACATGGCCGCCGCTTAACAGCGTCCGATAGGAATAGGCGAACGGCATGCCGTGATAGAGCGGGCCGGGAATCAGCACCGTGTCGCCGGGTTCAATGTGCATGCCGGGCGGCGCGTCAGGATCGACCGCGCCGCTGTCGGTGGTGAGAATGATCTTCGGCTGCCCCGTGCTGCCGCCCGACATGATGCCTCGTGGCGGCTTCGACACCGCGTCGTCCGGCAGCGCGGCGGGCGACAATGCTTCCGCCCGCCTGAAGATATCGTCGGAGTGGACGGGAAAACGCCGCGCCGGGTCGGCGGGCATGCCAATGCCAAGGGCGGGCCTGGCCAGATCGAGAATCGGGCCCCGTTCGGCGGGCGGCAGCTTCGGCGACATCGGAAGCAGCGTGGCGCCGAGCTTGAGGCCGGCGAATACTGCTTCGAAAAACGCGATGTCGTTGGGCAGGGCAATGGCGATCAAATCGCCTGCCTTCACGCCTTCGGCCTGAAAGGCGCGCGCCAATTGATTGGTGCGGATGTCGAATTCGCGCCGGGTCAGCGTTCGGTCCGCGCATGTGATCATCGGACGGTCGGGAGCGGCGGCCGCCAGTTGAGCGATCCGCTTCCCGACAGAAATCATCGTCATTGCTTCCTCATGGGATTCTCTCGACCCATCCGTGTATTGATCCGGTTAGGAATAAGCCATACCGGACAAGAATGCGCGGAATGAGCGATCGCTGGCCATAGCGTTATCGATTGGGTACTTTTCCCCAATGCCTAACGCGCTCCGCGAGAGTGTCATTTCTGCTCAGGCCACGACGTGGTTTCGTGGAATACATGGGAGGGAGGGATTGTCTGCTGGCTTCACGATACCCGCCGAACGCGCGCGGCGATTGCTATCGCTGTGGCGATCGCGGGGATACGACACGGCGCGTCTGCTGGCCCGGTCCGGAATATCGCCTGACCTGCTCGCATCGGCAAACAGCCGACTCACCCAAGCACAGTTTTCCTCATTTTTCCGGTCGGCCGCAGTCATACGCAAAGACGAGTCGTGGGGGTTGTGCCCGCGGCCAATCCCGATCGGGACTTTTGGCATGGTCTGTCGGGCGGCGATCACGCAGCGCACGCTGGGGCAGGTACTGACCGCCGGCCTCGCGGATTATCGGGTCGTCACCCGCGGTTTCATCGGCCGCCTGCGCGTCGATGAAGCATCGCAGGCGCGCGTCGTCCTGAGTGACGCGATCGACGACCCGGACGCGCGGCGGCAATACCACGCGACTTTCACCTTCTTCCTCTACAGCCTGATGTGTTGGATGACCGACCGGCGGATTCCGCTGCGGGCAGTGTATTTCACCTCGCCGGAATCGGGTGCGGGCGAAGAGCTCTCGCGAGCCTATCGAGCCCCGGTGCTGTACAATGCGGCCCACACGGAGATCGTGTTTGATGCACGGTGGTTGCGGTTGGCCAATTTGCAGGATCGCGGTTCCATGGACGAACTGCTCCGTCAAAGCCCCGGCAACCTGGCTGTTGCGTTCGACGACAAGACCGATATCGCGGAGCGGGTCCGCCGTTACCTCAGGACCAATGTCAGCAAGCAAAACTCGCTTGAAAGCGCGGCGGCCCAGCTCAGGATGTCGGTCGCGACCTTGCGCCGCCGCCTGAGCGAGGATGGAACAAGCTTTCAGAAGCTGAAGGATACCGTTCGACGCGACATCGCGATCAACCTTCTGGTCGAAACCGATCTCCGTCTGGAAGACCTCGCGGGACGTGTTGGTTTTCTCGAAGTCAGCGCCTTCCATCGAGCGTTTCGCCGCTGGACCGGAAGCGCGCCGAGCGATTATCGCGGCCGGGGCGCCGATTAACCTCGCTGTCCGGCTCGCGGCGCGCGGATTCGCTGTTGAGCGAAACCGGCAAGCGTCATGAGCATATCGGCAATGGCTCGCGCGCGGGACGATTACTACAGATCGACCTCAATGCAGACGGGCGAGGATCGGGAGACGTCCACGCACTGATCGGCCCCGCGCGAGGAGATCGAGATGTTAGCGCTTCTGAGCAAGGAGATCGGTGGACCGGAAACCCTGACGTTGGAAACGGTCCCGGATCCGATCCCTGGTGAAGGCGAAGTTGTGATCGATGTCGAGGCTTGCGGCGTCAATTTTCCGGATGCGCTGCTGATCTGGGATAAATATCAGGTGAAAGCGCCACGGCCGTTCTCGCCGGGCTCGGAAGTCTGCGGCTTGATCAGCGCGGTCGGCGGCGGCGTTGAGGGACTCGCCGTCGGGCAGCGCGTGATCGCGCGTTGTAGCTGGGGCGGCATGGCCCAACGCGTTCGCGTGACCGCCGACCGCTGTGTTTGCGTTCCGGACGGCTTGCCGGCGGAAGAGCTGGCGACGATCATGTTCACCTACGCGACCTGTTATCACGCGCTTCGCGATCGGGCGGCGATCCGGGAGGGTGAAACCTTGCTGGTGCTCGGCGCGGCTGGCGGCATCGGGACGGCCGCCTTGGAGTTGGGCAAGGCTTTCGGCGCGCGGGTGATCGCGGCCTGCTCCAATCCGGCGAAGGCGCAATTCGCGATGTCGCGAGGCGCCGATGCCTCGATCGTCTACCCGCCGGAGATGAATCGGGAGGCGGCCAAGACCTTCTCCGACGCGATCAAGGCTGCGGCCGGGCCAAAGGGCGTCGACGTGATTGTGGATCCGGTCGGCGGCGAATACACCGAAGCGGCGCTGCGCGCGATCGGGCGCAATGGTCGCTTGCTCATCGTCGGCTTTTCAGCAGGAATTGCGAAGATACCGATGAACCTGCCGCTTTTGAAATACTGCTCGATCATCGGCGTGGACTGGCGCAACTTCAATATCAATGAGCCGCAGCGCAGCGCGTCGAACATCAGCACCATCGTCGAGATGTACGAAGACGGGCGATTGAAGCCCGCCGTCTCCGCCGTTTTTCCGCTCGCCGAAGCGGACAAGGCCATCAAGCGCATGGCTGATCGCGAAGTCCTCGGCAAGGTGGCGGTCCGCGTCGCGTCGGACGACTGAACGCGAATCGTCCGTCGCTCGCGAGCACGACAACGCCAAGCAACACGACCCTTCTTCCTGGAGCAGGACAATGGATTTCAGGCTTTCCCCGACGCAACAGATGATCAAGGACAAGGCCGTCGATTTTGTGAGGAACGTCTGTGGTCCGATGGAAAAGGATTGGCCGCTGAACGATTTCGACGCGACACCGCAGCAGATCAAGTATCTGCGCGACAAGTTCGAGGAATACGGCTTTCGGGGTCTCGCCATTCCAAAAGACGCCGGCGGCAAGGGGGCCGGCGCGCTCGCCAAATCGCTGGTTTATGAGCAGCTTAAATCCTCGTTTGTGACCCACGGCAACATGGCGCTGTGGCGCGATTACATCGATCCGCCACCGGCGTTGTTTCGCGCGCCGCAAGCGCTGCGGGACAAGTACCTGACGCCGATCCTCAATGGAACCAAGACGTATCACATCGCGATTTCGGAGCCTTCCACGGGGTCCGATGCGGCGGGCATCGTGACGACCGCTCGCCGCGATGGCGATGACTACGTGATCAACGGTGTCAAGCGGTGGACGCAGGATCCCGACGAGCCGTATGTGCGCCCCGACTATTTCGTCGTCTACGCGGTGACGGGTCCGGGCGAAGGCTATCGCGGCATCAGTTCGATCATTGTGGATTATCCGAACGATGCGATCCGCGTGATTCGAAAGATGACCACGGCCTGCTCGGGAACGACAATGGGACGGGTGGTGGATCTGGAATTCAGGGATTGCCGTGTTCCGGTCTCGAACCTGCTCGGTCAGGAAGGGCTCGGCTTCGCCAACTTCAACGAGCAGCTCAATCGGAATCGTGCCGTCATTTCGGCCGGCGCGATCGGGATCGCCAACCGGTGCCTCAGCATCGCATCCGACTATGCGAAGCGGCGCGAAACCTTCGGTCAACCTCTGGCGGATCGACAAGCCATCCAGTGGATGCTGGCGGACTCAGCGATCGAAATCAACGCTGGCCGTTTGCTGGCTTATTCGGCCGCCGCCAAGCTTGATCGAGGCGAGGACGCCCGCGTCGAGGCGGCGATGGCGAAATCCTATTGTCCGCGGGTGGCCTGCAATGTGATCGATCGAACCATTCAGATCCTGGGCGGACTCGGTTTCATTGAAAGTTCGCGGCTGAAGGATGCGTATTTTCATCAACGCCTCATGCTGGTCGCCGAAGGAAGCGACGAGGCGATGAAACTCACGGTCGCGCGCGGCGTTCTCGCCGGATGGGATCGCGCGGAATCGGCCTCCGAGAGTTATTTCGAGCGCATTCAAACTTGAGAATGAGCCGAGCGGCTGCGGTGTTCATCCGCGGCCGTCACCCATCCGGACGCACCGCGTTCTAATTCAGCGCGGAGACAACCGGATCGCGCCGTCCAACCTAATGTTTTCGCCATTGACGTAGCTACAGGTGATCACGGCTTTGACGACCTGCGCGAATTCGTCAGGCAGACCGAAGCGCTTGGGGAAGGGCACCTGCGCGGCGAGGGCGTCCCGCGCGTGCTGCGGCGCGCGCTGCGACAGCGGGGTGTCGAACAGGCCCGGCAGGATGCTGTTGCAGCGAATGCCGTCGTTGGACAGATCGCGCGCGACCGCCAATGTCATGCCGGTCACGCCCGCTTTCGAGGCGGCATAGGCGGACTGGCCCGCGAGGCCGTCGCTGGCCGCGATCGACGCGGTGTTGATAATGACGCCGCGCTCGCCATTGTCGAGCGCGGGCAGTTCGAGCATTCCTTCCGCGCTCTGGGCGACGCAATTGAACGTGCCCTCAAGGTTGGTCCGCAGGATTCGATGAGCGAGGTCCGGCGGAAAGCGCCGCGCTTCGCCGGTCTTCCGGTCTCGCGACGCGATTTTTGCGCTTCCGCTGATGCCGGCGCAGGTGACGAGGATTCGCTCCTGCCCGTGGGCCTGACGGGCCCGCGTCAGCGCGCGGGCGATCTCTTCGTCATTGCCGACGTCGGCCCGACAGAACAACGCGCCGATTTGATTGGCGGCCGCTTCACCCTTGTCCTGATTGCGGCCGATCACCGCCACTCTCACTCCGTGACCGACCAGCATACGCGCGACGGCCGCGCCGAGTCCCGACGTGCCGCCGGTGACCACAGCTGAAATGGAACTGTTCAGAATCATCCGACCTCCAACCCGTATTAAGGTGAGATGATCAATATCCTTTGACCACGTCCGGTCGACGGCCGAACTGTCAGTCGAGCCTGGCCGTTGTGCTCAAAGAGTCGACGCGAACCATCTAAAATTCGCCGCTGGTCAATTCTGGCGGCTGCCGGGGATGTCAGGTTGTGGTGTGCTCGCCCTCGTCACGCATATCGATTGAGACCGGTTCGGTTTCCACGCGGAAAGCGTCGGCGTCCTGCTGCGAAACAAGCATTGCTTTGGGGTGAGAGTTGATCCCTCATCAACAGCCCGCGGCGCAAGATCGCTGACGGGGCCTCGGTGGTGCGACCACGCTGATGTCGCATTATTCGGAGGGGCTTATGCGGAAATCACCGCGCAACTGCAAAGTATCATCGAAGAAGTCACCTCGGATGACCGTAATTCGTCAGCCGAATGACGATTTCGATCGTATTCGCTTAACTCGTTTATTGGGCTCGCTTAAGCTGCGATCACGCAACTTAGGGAAGATCCTGGACCCGATGTCTAATCAACGCGCTATCGAACCCCGGCCGACGACTTTCGGCCGCTACGCCGAGCGTACCCTCGAGGAAATGAGCGATGACGAGAAAGCGTCTCGGAACTTGCTCCTGGACGGGCGTGGAATGGTCCCAGGCCCGTATAAAATTTTGCTTCAGAATCGTAAACTTGTCGAGGCGATCTTTCCGCTGGCTCAGCACTATCATTCCGGCTCCAGCCTTTCCAAAGGCGAGATTGAGATCGCCGTTCTCCTGACGACCTCGAAGTGGATGTCGGCGTATGCAACCGGTGAGCATGAATGGATCGCGGAACGATTTGGCGGTCTTCCCCCGGATGCGGTCGGGGCGCTAGTGGCTGGCCTCGCAACCACTTTCGACGATCCGCGCCAGAGAGTGATCTACGATCTCAGCCGCGCGCTTCTTGAGCCCCGGATTATCCCGCAGAGACTTTACGATCGCGCCATCGATCTGTTGGGGCACACTGGGCTCACGGATGTCATCGCAATCATTGGCTACTTCACGACCGTTGCAATGACCTTGCGCGCCTATGACGTTCCGGCCCATGCGGAAGGTTTGGAGCGTCCAGGGGAGCCAACGCTCGCAGCTTTAAAAGCGAGAGCGGCGCCTCCGCTGAAATAAATTCCTCCGGCTTATTGCTCAGGCCGAAATTCCTCCCGTGGCCCTCGCAAGAACGGCGAAGCCATCGAGGGTCGCCGCGCGCCAACATACTTTTAACGGAGATTGCAATGACAAAGCAGTCAGGAAACCGCGTTCTTGCGGAAATGCTTAAAACTTATGGCGTCGATTGCTTTTTCAACGTCCCTATGATCATTCCGGGCACAATCAAGGAAATGACCGCCGTTGGCGTGAAATCGATTGTGACGCATTCGGAAAAAGCCGCGGCCTACATGGCCGATGGGTATGCGCGGGAATCTGGCCGCGTAGGCGTTTGCGGATCGCAAGCCATAGGCGCCACGAACCTGGCGTCTGGTTTGCTGGACGCATTGATGGCGAAGTCCCCCGTCCTGGCGATTACCGGAGGCGGAACCGCAGACACTCGGGAACGGAATTTCTACCAGGAAATCGACTTGCGATCGATCTACGCCGGCCTCACCAAATTCAGCGCGCGCGTTGAAAAGGCGCAACGGCTGCCGGATCTTCTTCGGCAGTCGCTTCGCATTGCGACGACCGGATCGCCAGGGCCCGTGCATTTGGAGCTCGGTGGGTTCTGGGGCGCGGTGCTGATGGAGGAGTTCGACTCCGTGATGGGCCCGGAACCGCGCCATGGATGCTGCCCTTCATTTCGCCCCGCCGCCGCTGTCGAGGACATTCAAACCGCCGCGTCAGCAATACGAAACGCCAAGAGGCCAATCATAGTCGCCGGCTCCGGCATTCGCGTCTCGCGGGCCCAGGCAGCGCTTCTGAAGTTCGCGCGGCTCGCGAAGATTCCGGTTGCGACGTCGCTCGATGCAAAGGCCGCCATTCCCGAAAGCGACGATCTCTGCATCGGCGTGGTCGGAGACTACTCGCGAGATACGGCCAATATCGCGGTGTCGGAAGCCGATTTCGTTCTGTTTGTTGGCTCGACCACGGGGAGCATGACCACGCGGCAGTGGTCGGTTCCGACGCCGGGAACGCCGACGGTGCAAATCGATATCGATCCGCGCGAATTGGGTCGAAACTATCCATTGATCGCGGGGTTACTCGGTGATCCGGCCGTCGTATTGGAGCAACTCGGGGCGGAATTGGCGGGGCCCGTGGGCTGCCCGGCCTGGCTCGCACGGATCGCGGAATTGCGCATGCAATGGGCAGCCACCGCCGCGGAATACGAAACCTCCGAGGCCACGGCTATTCGGCCCGAACGCCTTTGCCGGATGATGTCCGAGTTGCTTCCTGACGGGGCGCTTGTGGCGGTCGACACCGGACATTCGGCCGGATGGGCAGCTCGCAACATCTATCTGGATCGCCCGGGACAGTCGCTCATTCGCTGTGCGGGCTCGTTGGGATGGTCCTTCCCCGCCTCGCTCGGCGCCAAATGCGCAAATCCCGAGCGGCCGATCGTTTGCTTCACGGGCGACGGCGCGTTCTACTACCATTTCGCCGAAATGGAGACCGCCGTGCGGTACGGAATCAACACCGTCACGGTGGTCAACAACAATCACGGCTTCAACCAGGAACGGGTACTCTGGGATGAGAACCCCTCTCTCCAGAGGAATTGGAAATTCGGTCGTACCGACTTCGCGGCGATCGCCTCGACCTTTGGCGTCCAATCATACCGAGTGGAACGTGCGGCCGAATTCGAAGGGGCTTTCAAGGCGGCGCTTGCCGCCGGTCGGCCCGCGCTGATCGATGTTGACACCGATCCGTCTGCGATCGTTCCAATACCTTGGACAAAGCCATAGAAAATTGCGTCGCGCGCCGCCGCCTCTGGCGCATTCGCATTCACTTCCTGGCCGAAGGCAGCTCCCCGGCGAACGATGGTCGAAGATGCGTCGCTGTCAAATCTCGACCATCGCTCGCGGCAAATTGCCGGCGGATATAATCTATGAACAATCTGACCCGGGCTGGTCTGAACTTCGACTGCGGGTAAGCAATGCAGAGCAATATTCCAGTCGGCTTCCAGCACGGACAGAGCTCTATCAGAGATCCGGTCTCCAACTCATCTTGAATGAGCCAATAAGGCAGGACGGCATATCCCACACCGCGCGTGACGGCGGCCAGGGCGGCATAGATATTATCGGTCGTAAAGACGGGAGTCATTTTCACGACAGCGGAACGTCCATCGTTGGTTTCGAGGGTCAGGCTGGGCGATACGTATGTGGCGAGCCGAACTGCATTTCTCCGGCTGAGATCGTTTGGATGATCAACGCGTGGATGGTCCGCGCGCGCCACGACCGTTCGTTCACCTTGCCGTAGTTGGTGCACGATCAATGTCTCGTCGGCGATCGCGCCTGCGCGAATCCACACGTCATATCCGCCAGCGGCCAGGTCGCCCGGCTCATCGACGATTCGCCAATCGAACGTGATGCCCGGGTTTTCTAGAAGGAATCGCGCCGCCATATCAGCCAGAATCGTAGGGCCGATGGCGACTGGCACCGCTACCCTGATCGGACCATGAAATTCGTCGCGATCTGCTGCCGCTGAGTCGGCAGCGCTTTCCCAGCGCGCCAGCATTTCGGTGGCCGCCACGAAGAATTTCTCACCCGCATCCGTCAACATCAACTCGTGCGTCGATCTTTGCACGAGCTGTGCACCTAGCAATATCTCAAGTTGCTTCAATTGTCTGCTCGCCGAAGGCTGGGACAGTCCAAGCAGCCGTCCCGCTGCAGAGACCGAGCGCGTTTCCACCACTCGAATGAACAGTTGCATTAACTCGAAACGATCGATCTTGGTATTCATCTTGCGAAACCCACGTCGCCCAGGGGAAAGCAAAACGATTCTATCGTATGGCCATTCGCGCGGCAAATGACGCTTATTCCAGCACCGGCGCTATCGACGGAAATGGCGCTTGCTTAATTGGACTTGTAACCGTTGCGCGCCTTCCGGCGTGGTCATGTGACTATGTGTCAATTCACAACATGAGAGATGTCGAGTGAGTGTCCGCAGCGTCCGGACTGACGCTCGAATAAGACCCAAGGAGACGATAGTGCAGGATTTCGCGGATACGAAGGTGGTGGTGACAGGTGCATCATCAGGAATAGGGCGCGCAATTGCGATTGAGGTGGCGCGCCGTGGAGCGTCGGTGGTGGGCATCAATTTCGTGAATAATGAGCCGGGCGCGGTGGAGACGTCGCGCGAGGTTTCGGCGTTCGGTGCGAAGGCTGTGCTGATTCAAGGTGATGTCTCCGATGACAACACCTGCCGAGCCATTGCCGAGATCATGGCGAACAACGGCGGGCTCGATGTGCTGTTCAACAACGCGGGTCGAACAAAATTCGTTGCTGGACGCGACCTCGATGGTTGTTCGTTGACCGATTTCCTACAAATCTATGCGGTGAACGTGGTCGGAGCGTATCAGATGGCTCGTGCCACGCGCGCTTTACTCGAAGCCTCCCCTCGCGGCGGCGCGGTGGTGAACATTAGTTCGATGGCAGGCATGACCGGGGCCGGATCCTCAATACCCTATTCGGCTTCGAAGGGGGCCTTGAACACACTGACCCTGTCGCTGGCGCGCGTGTTGGCGCCCAAGATTCGTGTGAATGCCGTCTGCCCGGCCTTTGTCGATACGCCGTGGTTCCGAAAGGCCTTGCCGGAGCAGGCTGTGGACGGGTTACGAACGAGATTTAGCGCCGCTTCTCCCCTCGGAGCACCATCCGGCCCAGAGGATGTGGCTGCGGCCGCCGCTTTTTTGGCCAGTCCCGGAGCTCGGCATATCACCGGCGAGACCCTGCTCGTCGACTCTGGTGCCCATCTGGGCGCTGGCTGACCGATGAGTCCATCGTGACGCGGGGCGGAGGCGCAGGTGTCGTAGCGCGCGATCGGGCGGCTGGAGTGTCCGGCCGAGGCAAGGCACTTCACATTCGTGTCGCGAATGTTGCTTATTCGAGCGCCCCCTCTGCCCTTAAGAGCGACAATGCTTCAAGTTGCCTGAACCGAGACGCATGATTTTCAGTTGCCGCAGTTTGCGGTCGCATCATGTTTCCCGGTCGAGAACAAGAATCCCACAACTGGAACAGCAACAACTCCATTCGACCGGCTCGGGGATCTGCGGATGAATCCGCGCCGCAAGGGGTGTCTACGGAGGGGGAAATGCAGGAAGATAGAGGATCGCTCCGCTCGGAGATTGACAAGCGGCCGTTATCGAGATTCCAAGCCATGCTGGTCGCAGCTGGCTTCGTCTTCCTTGTCATGGATGGCTATGACGTCCAGATCGTTGGGTATATCGCTCCGGTTCTCACTCAGCTCTGGCATTTGCAGCCGGGTGCTTTTGGAAGCATTTTTGGGGCGGGGTTGATCGGGCTGACGATCGGCACGCTAATCTGTGGTCCTATCGCCGACAGAATAGGTTGCCGGCCGGTCCTGATTGGCTGCACCATTCTGTATGGCGTGGCGACACTTGTCACGACGCAGGTCACGTCGTTTGACGCTTTGCTCGTTATCCGATTCATCACGGGGCTCGGCCTTGGCGGTGCAATGCCGGTGACGATCGCTGTCGTTTCGGACTATTCGCCGACGCGCGTTCGGCTGCAAATGGTCGCCATCACAACGGCGGGGTTCGCGATCGGCAGTCTCATCGGTGCGCTTGTAGCCGCCGTGACGGTCGAGCGCTTCGGCTGGACCTCCGTCTTCTTCATTGGCGGAGTGATGCCGCTGTTTCTGCTGCCGTTGCTCATTTACTGGTTTCCTGAATCTTTGCCCCGCTTGCTTTCTGATGCACGGTTTCAGAATGAACTTGATCGGGTGGTGAAGAAACTGGCGCCAGGATGGACCCTCTCCCAACATACAGTACCCGAATCCACCGGGAGGAAATTTCCCGTCTTTGTGCTGTTTGACAGAGGCCAAACCTTCCATACTTTGCTGATCTGGGCCATCGCGTTCTGCAATCTCCTGCTGCTGTATTTCTTTGTGAACTGGATTCCGACCGTCGTGCACGGCGCGGGATTGCCATTGCGCGCCGCGAATGAGACAGCGGCCGTTTTCCAGATCTTTGGGATCGTCGGCGGTTTGGTGGTGAACTATTATTCGGATCGCTCAGGTAAGTCTCACCTTCTTATGGGTCTGGCCTTCATCGGTGCCGCGGTCTGTTGCGTGCTGTTCGATCAGGTCGATTCGAAGTCTTTCGTCTTGATACTGGCTTGCGCCGCAGCGTCGGGCTTTTTCGTCATGGGCGGGCTCGGCGGAATCATCGCCTATTCGGGCACGCACTATTCTCCGGAGGTGCGAGCGACGGGTGTCTCTTGGGCCTTGGGCATCGGCCGGTTCGGCTCCATCCTGGGCCCGATCTTCGGCGGCTTGTTGCTAGGTGCGCAAACAGGAACGGATTTGCTGTTTACCTTTTTCGCGGCTCCCGCAGCTTTGGCGGCGATTTGCGCCTTTTTCCTTAAGGCCGCACGACCCGTCTGAACCTATAGGTCATCGATTTTTGCGACTGCAAGGAACCCATGTTCCGCATCGTTCAGAGATGTCCGCTTCGGTCATTTAGCTAGGTCCTGGTGCCGCCATCGTTATTCGCGTTTCGTCTCGTCATCCGCGCGCGGTAACCGGAGTTTCGTTAGTTTTCGCCAATGCGAAGGGTCGCCAGCATCGCGGTCGGCATGCGCGAATATGAGAAATCGTCTGCGAGGGCGCGGCTATCAGGGTGACGGCAAGTGCTGCGACAGAGGGATGGAAACAGACGCGGCGTCAGGAACGTCACCCGTCGCGCGAACGAGCGTCGCGAACCGAATGGACGCCGAACACAAGGCGTCAAGTTTTGTATTGGAGCCAGAGCATGAAGAATAGCTTGATCGGACTTACCGAAGTCGCCTCGTTTCCGGCGGGGCATTTCCTTGAAAACATCGCTGTTCGTCAGGACGGTTCACTTCTGGTTACCGATCTGTCGCATCGGAAGCTTTGGTACATTTCCCCTTTCCGCGGCACTATGGCGGAGCCTATTCCGCTTTTCACCTTCGACCAAAAAGCCATGGGGATTATCGAATCAGATCCGGATATATTTTACGTATCGACTGGCGAGCCATCGCACGGCCGGCTGTACCGCTTCGATCTTCGCGGCTGGGCGCCAGGCGCGACGTTGGCGCCGGAAATCATCATTGACGATACGAAATCCCTCGGCATGCTCAATGGCAGCTGCTATTTGGGCGAAGGAGTAATCCTGCTGGCCGATTGCTTCGCGGGCTCCATCTTTCGCGTCGACCTAAGCGCGGATGGGAGGAGGGGAACTCTTCGCGAATGGCTGAAGCACGACAGTATGAAGCACAATCCTGACGGCGCGATGCCTGATCAGCCGGGTGTTAACGGCGTGCGCTATGCCGGCAAGATCAACTATCTTTATTACACGTCGACAGCTCAGCAGCTTTTTATGCGCGTCGCCGTGGATCCGAGCACAATGAGCCCCGTCGGCGAACCCGAGCTTGTCGCCAGAGGCATGATGGCTGACGATTTTTGCATCGACGAGGAAAGCAGCCTTGCCTATCTGACCACGCACCGTCAAAACACTATCGACCTTGTTTCTCTGGATCCTGCGGCAAATAAAGGTCCGAGACGGTCTATTCTCGGCGATCCCGTCGTCGACCTAATGATCGGGCCATCTGCCATCGCTTGGGGACGGGGGCCGGAGGATTATGGCCGTTGCGCCTATGTCACGACCGATGGCGG
>JBDHSX010000050.1:0-22725 GCA_039808365.1 Xanthobacteraceae bacterium
GCGGTGCCGTCGAGCACCACCTTGCCCTGCTCCATGATGTAGCCGTGGCTCGCCACCGACAGCGCGGCGCGCGCGTTCTGCTCCACCAGGAGAATGGTGACTCCGAGGTCGCGGTTGATCTGGCGGATGATGGCGAACACTTCTTTCACCAACAGCGGCGACAGCCCCATCGACGGCTCGTCCATCAGAATCATCTTGGGACGCGCCATCAGCGCGCGGCCGATCGCCAGCATCTGCTGCTCGCCGCCGGAGAGATAGCCGGCGAGGCCGGTGCGCTCCTTCAGGCGCGGGAAATAGTTGAACACCATGTCGATGTCGGCGTTGACCCCGCCATCGCTGCGGGTGAAGGCGCCGAGCCGCAGGTTCTCCCGCGTCGTCATGTCGGCGATGATGCGGCGGCCCTCCATCACCTGGAAGATGCCGCGGCGGACGATCTTGTCGGGGTCGATGCCGTTGATGCGCTCGCCGTTGAAGACGATGTCGCCGCGAGTGACCTCGCCTTCCTCGGTCTTGAGCAGGCCGGAGATCGCCTTCAACGTCGTCGATTTGCCGGCGCCGTTGGCCCCGAGCAGCGCCACGATCGCGCCTTTCGGCACATCGAGCGACAACCCGCGCAGCACCAGGATGACCTTGTCGTAAACCACCTCGATATTGCGCACCGACAGCAGCGGTTGGGCGGCTGTGGCGGGTTGTGGCGAAGGCTGCGTTGCCTCGATAACGCTCATGTCAATTGAACTCCGAACGACGGGAGAATTGGTATCCCATCAGTTGCCGCATCACCTCTTCCCGTGCGCGTGGAGAGGTCGGCCGGCGAAGCGTAGCGGAGACGGCCGAGTGAGGGGCGTCTCGGTGAGAGAGAGGCCCTCACGCTAATCTTCCCGGCCCCTCACCCCAACCCTCTCCCCGCGGGCGGGGAGAGGGAGTGGCCGTGCAGGATGATGAGATCGTCACCACCCAAGCCATTCGGCCTTGCGCGGCAGTTCGACGGTCTTGACCTTTTCCAGCTTGATGGTGCCCTTCTTCATCAGGTCGTTGAGATCGCCGTCGGTCGCGCCCGACACCTTCGAGCGGTAGAGATCGACGGTCAGCGTGCCGCGATGGTCGGTATCGGTCCAGGTCGAGGGATTGCAGACGCCTTCCATGCCGGCCGGCACCCAGCCCTTTTTCTGATAGAACGCCTTCTTGATGTTCTCGCCGCTGAGGCCGCCGTTCTTGGCCGCCCATTCCAGCGCTTCCTTCATGTACAGCGCGCTGCACACGCCGGCGAGGTAATGCACCGGGCGATAGAGGTTGCCGCTCGGATCGGAGATTTTGGAAATCTCCTGCACCGTCTTCATGCCCGGCGCGTTGCCGCCCCACGCCACCGGCGTGCGCAGCGGAAACACCACGCCGTCGGCGGCTTCGCCCGCCGCCTTGGCGGCGTTTTCATCCATGCCCCAGACGTTGCCGAGGAACTGGACATCGACGCCGGCGGTCTTGCACGCCTTGATGACCGAGATGTTGGAGGCGGCGGTGTTGCCGAGATAGGCATAGTTCGCGCCCGAGCTCTTGAGGCTCAGACACTGGGCGCTGTAGTCGCCGGGCGTCAGCGCGAACACCAAGGGCGGCAGAACCTCGAAGCCAAGCTCTTTGGCGAGCGCCTCGCCGGCCGCCTTGGGTGCGTTCGGATAGGGGTGGTTGGCGCCCATGTGGACGAATTTCGGCGCGCCGGTCTTGCCCCTGGCCTTCCAGTCCGCCGCCGCCCAGGTCAGTTCGGCGCGCAGCGCGTCGGAATAGCTTGGGCCGTAGAAGAAGTTGTAGGGCGCGGCCTTGGACTTGCCGGCGGCGCCAGTCGGGTCGGTCAACTGGCCGGCATAGGAGGCCGACAGGAACGGGATCTTGTCCTGCGCGACGAAGCCGGTCAGCGCCTCGGTGTCGGCGGTGCCCCAGCCCATGATGGCGGCGACCTTGTCGGAGCCGGTCCATTTCTTGTACTGCGCGATCGCGCGCGGCACCTGATAGCCGTAGTCGACGGTCTCGATATCGACCTTGGTCCCATTGATGCCGCCGTTCTTGTTGATCCAGGCGAAGGTGTCGGCGACGGCCTGGCCATAGGGCGTACCGACGTCCGAGGTGCCGCCGGAATAATCGGCGAGATGGCCGATCCGGATCGTCGATTGCGCCAGCGCGCCGCTGGCGCCCAGCACCAGCGCGAGCGCCGCGCCGCCGAGCAGGGTGGTGATCTTCATGGGGTCTTCCTCCTGTTGCTTCCTGAAATCGGGTTTTGGTCCGCGCCCGCATCAATGCGAGAACGGGTAGAACTTCCAGTAAGCCTTGATCTGGTGCCAGCGATGCGCAAGCCCGTCCGGCTCGAACACCAGAAACGCGATAATGATGGCGCCGATGGCGATCTCGCGCACGAAGGTGATGTTGTTCTTCAGGCCGAGCGTCTGATCGATGATGCCGCCGCGCAGCGCCGCGCTCAGCCATTCCATCGCCTCCGGCAGCAGCACGACGAAGGCGGTGCCCATCAACGTGCCCATTACCGAGCCGAGCCCGCCGATGATGACCATGGCGAGGAACAGCACTGAGCGTTCGATACCGAACCCTTCATAGGACACCACGAGTTGGTAATGCGCATAGAGGGCCCCGCCGATACCGGCAAAGAATGCCGCGATGCCGAACGACAGCGTGCGGTAATAGGTCAGGTTGATGCCCATGATCTCGGCGGAGAGATAATGGTCGCGCACCGCGATCAGCGCGCGGCCGTCGCGCGTGCGCATCAAATTGGTGACCAGCAGGAACGAGATCACCACATAGGCCAGCACGACATAGAAATACTGGTGGTCGCCGGTCAGCGTGTAGCCGAAGATCGAGAACGGCTCGGCGGTGGCCGGCACCGAGCCGCCGGAGAACCATTCCGCGCGGGCGAAAAAGTCGAGCAGGATATATTGCGCGGCGAGGGTGGCGATGGCGAGGTAAAGCCCTTTCAGCCGCGCCGCCGGCAGGCCGAACACCAGCCCGATCAGCGCGGTGGCGAGCCCCGACAGGGGAATGGCGAAGAACGCCGGGATCGCCATCTTGGTCGAGAGATAGGCCGAGGTGAAAGCGCCGAACAGGAAGAACGCGGCGTGGCCGATCGAGATCTGGCCGGTGAAGCCGAGCAGCACGTTGAGGCCCAGGGCCGCGATGCCGTAGATGCCGATCGCGATCAGCATGCTCATCCAATAGTCGTTGAGCGCGAAGGGCGCGAGCGCGCACAGCACCACGCCGGCGATGGCGAAGTTGCGGCTCGTCACCGTTGGAAAGATGGTGGTATCGACCGCGTAGGAGGTGCGGAAGTCACCGGCGGGAATCAGCGAACTGGCCATCGCGCTACGACCCGCAATGCTTGGTTTGAATCATGTTCATGCGCTTCATTTCAAGAGCATGATCGTTGTCGAAAACCGGTATCCACTTTTCGGCGATCATGCTGGTTAAATCCGCTCGATGTCTTTGGTGCCGAACAGCCCGTAGGGCTTTATCATCAGGATGATGATGAGAACGTAGAACGGGGCCACTTCGTAGAGATTGCCCCAATGCAGATATTCGCCGTCGACGAATTGCGCGAAGTTCTCCAGAAGCCCGATGATGATGCCGCCGAGCACCGCGCCGCCGATCGAATCGAGGCCGCCGAGAATGGTCGCCGGAAACACCTTGATGCCGTAGATCGACAGCCCCGACGACACGCCGTTGACCGCGGCGACGACGACGCCGGCGACCGCCGAGACCGTCGCCGAAATCGCCCATGACATCGCGAACACGCTTTTCACCGAGATGCCGAGCGACTGCGCCACCTGCTGGTTGAAGGCGGTGGCGCGCATCGCCAGACCGTGCTTGGACGCCTGGAAAAACCACGCCATGCCGGCGATCATCGCCACCGAGACGATCAGGCTCATGACGTAGACGGTCTGGATTTGCAGCCCGAACACATCGACCGACTGACTGGCGAACACCCGCGGGAACGGCTGCGGGTTGACGCCGAAAATCCACTTCATCGCCGCCTGAAGCACGGTGGAGAGCGCGACGGTCACCATGATGACCGAGATGATCGGCTCGCCGATCATCGGCCGCATGAACACGAGCTGCACCAGAATGCCGAACACGAACATGAACACCATGGTGATCGGCATCGCCAGATAGAACGGCACCTGGTACTTTATCATCAAGGCCCAGCACACCCACGCGCCGACCAGCAGCAATTCGCCCTGGGCGAAGTTAACCACCTGCGTCGCCTTGTAGATCAGCACGAACGACATCGCGACCACGCCATACAGCGTGCCGACCACGAGGCCGTTGACCAGAAGCTGGATCAGGAGTTGCGTGTTCATGGAGCGTGATCCATCGTAGGCGCGTGAAGTTGTGCTAACCTCGCTCCGCTTGCGGGGAGAGGTCGGCGCGCATCGCGCGCCGGGTGAGTGGGACTCGCCACATGCGTTGAGCCAATGAAAAATCGACGCTGCGAGCGCGACGGCTGCGCCGCAATGCGACCGACGCCGAATTGACGCTTTGGCAGCGGCTGCGGTCGCCCAGCGTGCGGGGAGGGGTGAAGAAAGCGTCCTGCGTGCGTCAGCTCCCTCATTCCGCCGCCTCCGCCAGGCGTGGTGCGGCGCCAAGATCGACCACCTTCAGCGTGGTGCGGATGCGCTGCGTGGTGCCGTCCTGGAAGCGGATCACGGTATCGACCTTGATGTCGCTCTCGCCGCCGTAGATGCCGTTAATGATGTCGGCGTATTTTTCGTTGATGACGCTGCGGCGCACCTTGCGGGTCCGGGTCAATTCGCCGTCGTCGGCGTCGAGTTCCTTGTACAGCAGCAGGAATTTGGCGATGCGCTGGGCCGGCGGCAGCGTGGCGTTCACCGCCTCGACCTCCTTGTGCAGCAGCTTGTAGACCTCCGGGCGCGACGACAGGTCGGTGTAGGTCGTGAAGGCGATGCGGTTCTTCTCCGCCCATTTCGAGACGATGGAATAGCGGATGCAGATGATCGCGGCCAGCTTGTCGCGGCCGTCGCCGAGCACCACCGCCTCGGCGACGTAGGGCGAGAACTTCAATTTGTTCTCGATGTATTGCGGCGAGAAGCGGTCGCCGCCGAGCGTCTGCGCCATGTCCTTGATGCGGTCGATGACCACCAGTTCGCGGCTGGCGTTGAAATAGCCGGCGTCGCCCGAGCGCATCCAGCCATCGTCCATGTCGGCGCGGGAGGCTTCCGGGTTCTTGTAGTAGCCGAGGAACATGTTGGGGTGGCGCACCAGGATTTCGCCGACGCCGTTGGCGTCGGGATTGTCGATGCGCAGTTCGATGTCGTCGGCCATCGCGACGCCGGTGGTGTCGGGATCGACATGATCCTCGCGATGCAGTGTGTAAGCGCCGAGCGTTTCGGTCTGGCCGTAGAGCGTGCGCAGCGGCACGCCCATGGCGCGAAAGAATTTGAACGTGTCGGGGCCGAGCGCGGCGCCGCCGGTCGCCGCTGACGTCAGCCGCGTGAAGCCGAGGCGGTCGCGCAAGGCGCGGAACAGGAGCCCGTCGGCGACGACGGAATGTTTGCCCTGCTCCAGCGCCTTGAGCCCGGTCTTCATGCCGATGTCGTAGAGCTTCTGTTTCAGGGGCGAGGCGTCCATCACCCGCGCGCGCACCTCGGCGGCGAGCGATTCCCAGACCCGCGGCGCGAACAGCACGAAGGTCGGCGCGATCTCGCGGAAGTCGTTCATCATCGTCTCGGGTTCCTCGACGAAGTTGATCTTCATCCGCGACAACAGCCCCATGCCGAGCGCGTAAATCTGCTCCATGATCCACGGCAGCGGCAGCACCGAGACGTATTCGTCATCGGGCCCCTTGGGGTCGAAGGTGAGATAGGTCGCGCAATGCCGCAGCACCGAGCCCGCGGACAGCATCGCCAGCTTCGGGTTGGCGGTGGTGCCGGAGGTGGTGCAGAGCACGGCGGTGGTGTCGGCATCGGTGGCGTCGACCAGCCGGTCGTAAAGGTTGGGCTCGCGCGCGGCGCGGGCGCGGCCCATCTCGGCGAGCCGTTCGGCGGTCATCAGCCGGGGGTCATCGTATTTGCGCATCCCGCGCGGATCGGAATAGACGATGTGGCGGACCCCGGCGATGCGGTCGCCGAGGTTCAAGAGCTTGTCGATCTGCTCCTCGTCCTCGGCGAACACCACCCTGGCCTCGCCGTAGCTGATGAGGTAGGCGGCTTCGTCCTCCAGCACGTCGCGGTAAAGGCCGAGGCTTAAGGCCCCGATGGCGTGGGTGGCGATTTCGGCCGCGACCCAGTCCGGCCGATTGTCGCCGATGATGCCGATCACGTCGTTCTTGCCGAGCCCGAGTTCGACCAGCCCGAGCGCGAAGTCGCGGCTCCGCGCCTGGTAGTCGTTCCAGGTGAACAGCTTCCACAGCCCGAAATCCTTCTCGCGCAGCGCGACCTCGTCGCCATGCTCGCGGGCATTGAGCCGCAGCATCTTGGCAAAGGTCGGCGCCTGGGCGACGCGGGCGTGATAGTCGAAGGCCGGTTGCCGGGTCATGCGCTGGCCTCCAATGGCCGCACCGCATCGTCGGGGCCGGCGAGCGCCTCGTCCTCCTCGCCGAGATAGGCGCTGCGGACATGCGGATCGGCCAGCACGTCGGCCGGCTCGCCCTCGGCGATCTTCTTGCCGAAATCCAGCACGACGACGCGGTGCGAGATATCCATCACCACGCCCATGTCGTGCTCGATCATCACCACCGTCATCCCGAATTCCTCGTTGAGGTCGACGATGTAGCGGGCCATGTCCTCCTTTTCCTCGAAGTTCATCCCGGCCATCGGCTCGTCGAGCAGGATCAGTTTCGGCTCCATCGCCATCGCGCGCGCGAGTTCCACCCGTTTGCGCAGGCCGTAGGAGAGAGTGCCGGCGGTCGCCTTGCGCACCGATTGTAGATCGAGGAAGTCGATGATCTCCTCCACCTTGTGGCGCTGGTCCAGCTCTTCCTTGCGCGCGCCGGTCAGCCAGTACAGCGAGCCGGTGAGGAAGTTGTTCTTCAGGAGGTGGTGGCGGCCGACCATGATATTGTCGAGCACGCTCATGTGGTGGAATAGCGCGAGGTTCTGGAAGGTGCGGCCGATGCCCAGCGCCGGGCGGGCGTTGGTGGTGAGGCCGGTGATATCGCGGCCGCGATAGAACAACTTGCCTTCGGTCGGACGGTAGCGGCCGGAAATGCAGTTGACGATGGAGGTCTTGCCGGCGCCGTTGGGGCCGATGATGGAGAACAGCTCGCCCTCGCGCACGCTGAAACTGACGTCGGTCAGCGCACGGACGCCGCCGAAGCGCAGCGAAACCCCGCGCACCTCCAAGGCACAGTCTGCTATCGCGTTCACCTCGTTCCCTCCCTCGATCCCGATCGGCGTCTTCGACGCTCTTGCCGGCCGCACCCGGGGCGCATCCGTCCTTGCCGCCGGTCTCTCAAGTCGCGGATTTTGCTTATAAATCCGTGGGACGCCGCGTGAGGTCGGATCCGGGCGCCGCCGGGATTTTTGCAAGTTGTCGCATCAAACCGGCCGCATTAAAGTACGACCTTAGTCGCGAGTCCCGCTATTGTTGCCGTTGTTCCCGCCAGTCCATCCGCCGCCGGTGGCCGCCTGAGCGATTCCGAGCATGCCGTTGTTAAATATGTCTATGGCAAAGCCGATCCCCGGACTGTCTTTTCGCCGACATTGTTCGCAATCATGCCGCCGGCCGGCCGGTGCGGCGCGCTGTCGCGGCTTGACCGGGCTGCCCGCGCGATGATTGCCGCCGATCGTCTCCGAGGTATCGCGCTGTGGGCGCCCGGTCTGAGCCAGCGGGAGATCGAGGTGGCGCGCGCCGGGATGAGCGAGAAGGCATTTGGCGCCGGCGAATATATCTGCATGCGCGGCGACCGGTTCGCCTATTGGACCGGGGTGGTCGCCGGTCTGGTGCGGATCGGCACGGTGTCGCGGGCCGGCAAGGCGGTCACCTTCACGGGGCTCACCGCCGGCGCATGGTTCGGCGAAGGCTCGGTGCTCAAGAACGAAACACGGCGATACGACGCGGTGGCGCTGCGCGACAGCCGTATCGCGCTGATGGAGCACGCCACGTTCCAGTGGCTGTTCGAAAACAGCGTCGGCTTCAACCGCTTTCTGGTGGCGCAATTGAACGAGCGCGTCGGCCATTTCATGGGGCTTCTGGAATACGGGCGGATGCTCGATCCCACCGCGCGGCTGGCGCGCTGCATCGCTTCGCTGTTCAACCCGATCCTCTATCCGGATGGCGCCCGGCAGCTCGACATCACGCAGGAGGAAATCGGCGCGCTGTCCGGCATGTCACGGCAGAACGCCAACCGCTGCCTCAAGGCGCTGGAGAAGGAAGGCGTACTGCGGCTCGAATACGGTGGTCTCACCATTCTCGATCTGGAGCGCCTGCGCCGCTATGGTGAGTGACACGACACGGTGCGTATCCGCGCGGAACGCGTGGCGAATCTTTCGGTGGATTGGAGACGGCGCGCGGCGAGCAGCAAGGTGCCGACGGGCTTCCATTTCGTCACAACCGGAGAAGACCGCAGCGTGACGTAGCTGCTGCGCGCAAAGCGCGAGCCAAAAGCCATCGGCAGCGTCATCGACACGGCGAACGATCGGTTCGGGATCGTTGTCCGCCCAGAATGAAGCTGCCTGCGCCGCCTATTTGATCGGCGAGAAGTGAGTGCCGACCAAAAGCTTGTTCTCCTGCCTTTCAAAATAGGGCGAGGCAGACCTGAGAAAATCCCGCCATTCCTTGTTTGTCGCGAGCCTGCTGCGGCGGATCTGACGATCTTCGAGTGAGGCGTATCCCCATAAGTGAACCACCTCGTTGATATTCCCGATTTCGGTCGTGAAGTAACCAATCAACGTTCCCAGAATCTCCCGATGCACTCCCAGGCCCTTTTCCTCATACAACTTGAGATATTCAGCGACGGTGCCGGGCTTCAGGGTGTAAGTCCGCATTTCCACGATCATAAAGTTTCCTTCCCTTCTTTATCGACCCTTGACTACAATTGACTTTGTATACATAGTCAAAAAAGCTCAAGGAGAAAAGGTTGCAGGAGAGGAATATGAAAAAGCCGTTCTGGTCCGCGCTTGGACTTGCCTCGCTTAGACTTGCCTCGTTTTTCGCGCTTGTCTCGCTTGTTCAGCCTGCGCTGGCACAGGACAAAAACAACGTCTTCAAGCTTGGAATCGTTACGTTCATGTCCGGGCCGGGGGCGGAGTCCTTCGGCGCGCCGAGCTGGTACGCGGCGCAGCGGCTGGTTCAGGCGCTGAACGAAGGCGGCCAGGTGCCGGCGCCATACGATAAGGTTGGTTTTGGCGGGCTCAAGGTCGATGTCAGCGTCATCGACGAGAGCGGTGGCACGACAAAGCAAGTGCAGGAACTCCGAAACGCATTTCAGCGAGACGGCTATGACGCCATTATCGGTTATATCTCGTCGAGCAATTGCCTCGCGGCCGCTCCGGTTGCGGAAGAGCTGAAAAAACTTCTGATCTTGTTTGATTGTGGCACGCCTCGTATTTTCGAGGACGGAAGCTATCAATACGTTTTCCGGAATTCGTCGCACGCGACCATGGATAACGTCGCGCTCGTTCGATACGTCCAGAAGCGCCACATCAAGGTTGATACAGCTGCCGGCATCAACCCGGACTATGCGTATGGTCGCGACAATTGGAAGGACTTTATCCAAAGTCTGCAGAAGGTCAGCAAGGACACCAAGGTTGCGGCGGAGCTCTGGCCGAAGCTCGGCGCCGGACAATACGGGACGGAAATCTCCGCCTTGCAGCAAACAAATCCGAATATCATTCATACCAGTCTTTGGGGTGGCGATCTG
Organism: Xanthobacteraceae bacterium; assembly: GCA_039808365.1. Classification (GTDB taxonomy): domain Bacteria; phylum Pseudomonadota; class Alphaproteobacteria; order Rhizobiales; family Xanthobacteraceae; genus 62-47. Next base: position 9,869 of record JBDHSX010000050.1, read on the forward strand.
CAGGCCTTCATTTTGCAGGCCGCGCCGCGCGGGCTGTTCAAGGGGCGAGAAGTCGCGATCATGGCCGGCGATCATGTTCTCCACGCCCTTGGCAAGCGCATGCCCGAAGGCGTCATTATTGGCGCGCGCGGCGTGGGTGGTCCCTTCGCGGTCAAGAGCGCTCTGAACGATTGGTTGGTCAGCAGCACTCAGAAGCACGAGCCCGGCGTCATGCCAAGTCAAGGCCATTACCGCATGACGCAATCGGTTCTCGGACTCAAAGCTGCGGTGGAAAAGGCGATGGCTGCGAATGGCAACAAGAAGCCGACGACGGAGCAAATCGCGGCTGCCTTGACGGGCCTTGAATGGGATACGCCTTCCGGGAAAATCAAAATGGCGCTCGGAAACGGGCATCAGGCGATTCAGGCTAACGCGATCGGTCGAACCAAGTGGGATCCGCAGCGCAACGTCATGACTGTGACGGATGTTGAAACCTTCGCGGCGGAATGCGTCAATCCGCCGCCGGGTGTCAGGTCGGAAGATTGGATCGCGCAGGGTTTTCCTGGGGCTAAATGTAACTAGCGAGCTATCCGTCAGGCCGGCGCTGTAATGGCGCCGGCGGGAGCGGGGCGTTGCGGCGATGGCCGTTGCGTCTCGATGTTGCAAGTCGAAAGGCCGTCAGATCTTGGAACTCGTCACCACCATTCTTATCGACGGCTTGATCGATGCGTCGTGGATCTTCATCGTCGCGGTCGGGCTGACGCTGATTTTTGGCGTGCTCAACATTCTCAATATCGCGCACGGGAATTTCTATGCGATTGGCGCTTACGCCGCCGCCAACGCCGTCGGCGTCTATTATTCAGGAGCGGGAGCCAGTATGCCGATGCTGGGCCTCGTGGCCATGACAGTGGCGGCGCTGGTGGTCGCAATCGTGCTTGGACCCTTGCTTGAACGCGGTTTGTTTCGCTTCTTCTATCACCGCGATGAAATCGTCCTGGTGCTCGTCACCTATGCGCTGTTCCTGATACTTGAAGACGCAACCAAGCTGATCTGGGGTGTTAATCCCTACTACGCCTACGAGCCGTACGGCCTGTTTGGCACCGTCAGCATCGGCAAGCTCGATTATGTTGGTTATGATTTCTTCCTGATCGGCATGGCGATCGTCATCGGCATTCTGCTCTGGCTTGGTCTGAACCGAACCAGAAGTGGAAAGGTGGTGCTGGCGGTTATTCATGATCGCGAGATGAGCAGCGCAGCCGGCGTGAATGTGACCAAGATATTCGTGATTTCCTTTACGATCGGGGTATTCCTGGCCGCCTTGGGCGGAGCCTTTACCGCGCCGAAAATATCGGTGCAGCCCGGTCTTGCTGTCATGGTGGTGCTGTTCAGCTTTGCCGTGGCGGTGATCGGCGGCCTGGGCAGTATCGAAGGCGCGGCGATCGCATCGCTGCTTGTCGGAATCGCGCGAGCCCTGGCCATCCATCTGGCGCCCTGGGCCGAACTTTTCATCGTTTATCTCGCGATGGCGCTGATGCTCGCGGTGCGTCCGCAGGGTATCTTTAGTCCTACCGCGCTTCGGAAAATCTGACCATGCTGTCGCGTCTCATGGTGTGGCTTTTGGCGGGCGTGACCCTCGCCATTCTCGTCGCGCTGGGCGAGGTATTGCCCAGTTGGTGCGTTTTCCTGCTGGTGACCGCGGCCGCCAAGGGGCTCGCCGCGCTCGGGCTCGTTCTTGTCATCCGCACGGGGCTGCTTTCGTTCGGGCAGGGCCTGTTTTATTGCGCGGGGGGCTATGGGGCCGGCCTTCTCATGCTATGGGGCGGCATAACCGACATGACGTTGCTCGTTCTGGCCGGCGGCGCGGTCGCCCTGCTATTTGGGTTGCTGACGGCGCCGCTGCTGGCGAGCTACCGCGGGATATTTTTCGCGACACTAACGCTGGCGCTCTCCATGCTCATGCATGGCGCCTTGACCAAGGCGGACTTCCTCGGCGGATCGGATGGCCTCAACCTGCATTCGCCGACCCTTTTCGGCTTGCGGCCGGCTTCTGCGGCGGAAGCCGTCCATATGCTCTATCTCTTCTCCAGCGTCCTGGTCGTCGCGGTCGCGGTCGCTTGCCGGCGTCATTTCGATTCCCTGCGCGGCCTTCTTTCGCTCGCGACACGCGACAACGAGATCCGGGTGGAATATCTCGGCGCGTCGGTTAGCCGTGTGATTTCAGAAAACTTTGTCGCCGCCGCATTTCTCGGGGGAGTAGGCGGCGCTCTCAATGCGATCGCGGTCGGCCATATCGATCCGGAGCTTGCGTTCTGGACAACGTCCGGTGAATTCGTTTTTGTGGCTATTCTGAGCGGCTATCTCAGTGTCGCAGCGGTCTTCGCATCCTCGATCTTGCTGGAACTTATCCGCTCATTTTCAAGTCAGTACTTCCCGAACGCTTGGCAGATGTCCCTGGGCATCTTCATGTTGGCGTCGATCCTGTTCTTGCCGAACGGCATCGGCGGCTTGATCGTGAGACGCAAGGCGTGTGATCCCGGAAAGGATCCGGCATGACGGCGGCTTTGGAAGCGAAGCAGCTCAACAAATCGTTTGGTTCGGTGGTCGCGGCGCGCGACATCAGCGTGATCGTCAATCGGTCCGAACGTCTTGGTCTTATCGGCACAAATGGCGCCGGAAAAACCACATTCGTCAACATCGTAACCGGCTATATCAAACCCGACACCGGGACCGTTCGGCTCGAAGGGCGGGACATTACCGGCCACACCCCGCGCTCGATCACACGGGCCGGCGTATGCCGTTCGTTCCAGGTGCCGCAACTCTTTCTGACGCTGACGACGGCACAAAGCCTTGCGGTGGCATTCGGCATTGCCGACGGTCGGGCGTTCTCTCCCGGTGCATCGATTGATGCGGAGATGGAAGGAAAGGTGGAGAATCTGCTTGAGCGGTTCCGTCTGATCGATTACCGCAATCGGATGGTGGCGGAACTACCCGGTGGCGTACGCAAATTGATTGATATTGCGATCGCCGTGACTCGCAAGCCCAAGGTTCTTCTGCTGGACGAGCCGACCAGCGGTGTCGCCGTCGAGGAAAAATTTGCCTTGATGGATATCGTGATGTCCGCGCTCGACAGCGACGTCACCGTGCTCTTTGTTGAGCACGATATGGACATCGTGTCTCGCTATGCCCAGCGCGTTCTGGCATTCTATGACGGAAAAATCATCGCGGACGATCTTCCCGAGACGGTGTTCGCAAACCAGACAGTAAGGACTTTCATCACTGGGACAGCGAATTGACGATGCTTGAAGCAAACTCGCTATATGTCTCCATCAAGTCGGTGGAAATCCTGCGCGGCATCAATATCCGGATTGATGAAGGGGAGATGGTCGGCCTGGTCGGCCGCAATGGTGCCGGCAAGACGACAACCATGCGTGCGCTGATGGGAATCCTGCCGTTGCGACAGGGAAGCGTCGCTTTTCAAGGCAGAAACATCAACGCGTTCGCCCCCAACAAGCGAGCGGCGCTCGGCATTGGATATATGCCGGAAGATCGGCGGCTCGTACCTCAATTGACGGTTGAAGAAAATGTTCTTTTGCCGGTCTGGGCGATGAAGCATCTGGACGCCGCCGAGCGGCTGAAGATCGCCTACGACTTTCTGCCTGAGATCGCCACCATGCGGGATCGGCGTGCGCTTCTGCTCAGCGGCGGTCAGCAGAAGCTCGTGGCGCTTGCGCGTGCGATTGTCGCCGGCACGCGATTGTTGTTGCTGGATGAGCCATTCGAGGGAGTTGCGCCTGCACTGTCGCAGCGTCTTTCGGAGGTGATCGGAGCGTTACGCAGCGAAAAGCTTTCGGTGCTGATTGCTCAGTCCGACGCCAATCACTCTGCCAAGCTGCTGGATCGCAGGTATACGATCGAACGCGGCGCGAATATAACTTAGAGGCTCTCGCGTATGATCGCGCCAGCACCGGGACTCACCGATTCAGATTTGCCGCATTTGTGACCCGAGCCGGCATTCGCGCTGCTGAAAGCGCTACAGGGCAGGGTTGTGATTCGCGCATCCAGCTTTCGAGAAACAGGTCGCCGGTCGGGTCATCCCTTTGGTCCTGAAGCATTTTGCCAAAGGCATGAAACGATCAGTGCGGAATATCGAATTCAAACAGAAAACTGTCGGAACGGTAGATTGTCAGTCCCGTGAGGAGCGGATTACGGCTCTTGTCGAGGGGCGTGAAGTAAATGAGGCCCATCGGCGTGCCAGCTTGCAACTGAAACAGATCGACGTGTTCTGCTGACAAGCCAATCGCGCCGAACTCGAAGCGGGATTCGCGCACCCGTATCCTGGCCTTTTCGAGCATTGGGAACACGAACAATTGGCCAATGCTGTCCTTGATCCGATCGGCGATATCGTCCGAATAGTAGAGGTAGTGCAGGCTAACCGGCTTTTGATCAGCATAAACGATCTTCTGATGCCGCCAAATTCGCGTATTGGGCTTGATCTTGAGGCGGCGAGCGGTTTCCTCGGTGGCCTTCACGCGCTCGTGGCTCAATTCGAGAATTCGGGGAACGAATCCCGCCCGCGCGATCTCGTCACCGATCGACTGGTCGGTCTTGGCGGCCAGAACGCGATGAATGACCCCTTTTGCCTTGACGAAGACACCACGGCCTTGCTCGCCGTACACAAGTCCTTCGTAGGCGAGATCTTTCAAAGCCCGACGAACGGATATCGCGCTGACGCCAAACTCCTGGACGAGATCGTAGAGGCTCGGAAGCTTGGTGTTCGGCGGATACTGTCCCGAAGTAATGCGCTCGCGCAGCTTGCTCGCGACGTCGCGATACAGGTAATCGCGCGTACCGTTCTTGATGTTTCCGGCTTTTCGTTCGCTCGTGGTCGTCATGGTGACATGGTTCGAGGGTTGACTCATTCGGCATCTTTGTATACAAAGATGACATGAGACGCGATCGAATTCCAACCGCGGCATGTGTCCGTATTGGTGCGTCGGCGGGCTCTGCTCTGTCAAGGGTGGAGCGCGCGGAGGTCTGAAGTCCAGTTCAGCATCCCTGAAGCAATGATGAGGCGAGCGGATGGATGTATGCTCGCTCAAGTGAGGAAATAGCGTGAGCAAATCCGTCGTCGAAACTGTTATCGATCAAGGCATCAACCGCTTTCTCGCGGATGGTATCCATTATCGCGATCTCATGGATATTCGAAAGGCTGCGCCGGATTGGGCCTCCTGGCCCGCGACCTGGTCGAAGTGGGGCGAGGAGGCGGAGAAGCGGGGCGACAAGGCGAAAAGCAGGAGTGAAAAGCTTACGGCTGCCACGGAATATGCGCGCGCATCGCTGCTGCATCACTACAGCCAGTATCTGTACTTTGACGACATCAAGGAAAAGAAGCGCCTTCACGATCGGAAGGTGGCGGCTTTCACGAAGGCCCTGGGTTTGTTCAATGTGCCATTCGAGCGTGTCGGCATTCCTTATGACGGCATTGAGATGGCTGCGTATCTTCGCCTTCCGCCCGGTGTGAAAAAGCCGCCCGTCGTGATTTTGCAGGGCGGCCTCGATACCACGAAAGAGGATTATCTGACGATCAACGATCACTGCATCAACCGCGGGTTAGCAACGCTTGCTTTCGACGGTCCCGGACAGGGAGAAACCGTGTTCGAACGGTGGTGGCCGACCGACTTCGAGAAATCCGTCATTGCCGTGATCGATTATCTTGAAACGCGCCCCGAGGTGGACAGTCATCGCATCGGTATTATCGGCCGCAGCATGGGTGGCTGCTACGCGCCGAAGGCAGCGGCGATCGACGACCGCATCAAGGCGCTATGTGCATGGGGTGTCATGTATCATATGCGCAATTTGAAGGACGTTCCTGAGCATACCAGGCAAGGGTTCATGTTCGTTACCAACAGCAAGTCCTTTGCTGACATGGAGCGGTTTTTTGAAACCGTCGACCTCGCGCCTTATGCGCCGAAGATCAAGTGCCCGACCCTGGTCGTGCATGGCGGCCTTGACGCGATCACCCCGCAGGATAATGCTGATCTTCTGCTCAAGGATCTCAAGCACGACGTCGAAACGATGATCTGGCCGGATAGCGTGCATTGCTGTCATGACAGATCGCATATTGTTCGTCCCGGAATGGCGGATTTTATGATGAGAAAGCTGTAGCCGAACTTTCGGTTCTCATAGAGTGCACGTGATGCTTGGAGAGGCGGTTCCACGAAAAGAAGACATTCGGCTGATCACCGGTCGCGGCCTTTACGTTGAAGACTTGCAGTTGCCGGGGATGTGCTATGCGGCTTTCGTTCGCAGCCCCTATGCGCGTGCTGAAGTTCTGAAAGTCAACAAGGAGGCCGCGCTCGCGGTGCCAGGCGTTATCGGCGTATTTCACGGTAGCGAGTGGCCTGAGCTGAGGGCGCGGCTTCCTGAATTGAACGGCTCGGTCACGCTGACGAGCCCGTATATCGATCACATCAACATCCCGCACCATCATCTGTTTTCCGACCGTGCGAGCTATGTCGGCGAGCAGGTGGCCGTCGTGGTCGCCGAGTCCCCTTATGCCGCTGCGGATGGCGTCGCTGCGATCGAAGTCGAGTATGAGCCGCTCCCGGCGGTGGCGACCTGGCAGGCCGCGATGAAGCTGAATGCGCCGCGGGTGCATGACGGATTCGACAACGTCGTCGCGCATCTCAAACATCGGGTCGGCGATGTCAAAACGGCCTTTGCCGCCGCGGATATCGTGATCGAGCGTCGCCTTGAGACGCAGAGCCTCAAATGCATGGCGATCGAATGCCGCGCAGTCGCCGCGCAGTGGGATGCAGCAACAGGTACTCTCAATATCTGGACGACCGGCCAGTTTCCATACATGACGAGAGGCACTGTCGCGGGCATCCTCGGCTTGCCGGAAGATCAGGTTCGCGTGATCGCGCGCGATATCGGCGGCGGCTTTGGCTTGAAAGGCGTGCTTTATGCAGAGGACGTGATCATTCCAGTTCTCGCCTACCATCTGCGGCGGCCAATCCGCTGGGCTGAAACGCGCAACGAACACATGATTTCATCGAACCACTCGGGGAATCAGGCGCACGATGTCCGTATCGCGGCGAAGAGCGATGGCACGATTCTTGGTTTGGATCTCAAGCTCTATAAGGAAGTGGGGGCATACGATCACTTCGACATGATGCTTCAGATCAATACCGTCAATCACCTGACGACCCACTACAAGGTCCCCGCGCTGGAAATCGAGGGATGGGCGATCTCAACCAACACGCCACCAGGTTCGCCGTATCGCGGTGCGGGCCGTGTCGAAGCCGTGTTCACCATGGATCGCGTGCTCGATGCCATTGCCAAGGAAACCGGGCTTGATCCGCTCGAGGTCAGGAATAGAAATATCGTCACACCGGCGGATATGCCTTACCGAAACGGGCAAATCTATCGTGACGGCGTCCCGGTGGAATATCACGACATCGATTTTCCGCTGCTTTTGAGTAAAGCGGCGGCGTGTGTTGATTATCACGGTTGGCGGGACCGCCAAAAGAATCTCCGCGCACAGGGACGTTACGTCGGAATAGGGATCGGCAGCTATGTCGAGGCTGGGGGGCTTGGACCGTGCGAAGGTTCAACCGTAAAGATCGATACCCAGGGTCGGATATCGGTCTTTGTAGGTGTCAATTCGCAGGGGCAAGGTCATGAAACGACCCTCGCGCAGATCTGTGCGCATGCGCTCGGGGCCAAATTCGAAGATGTCTCGGTGTTTGGCGGCGATACGCGACTTATGAATTTCGGCTTTGGCACCGGAGCGAGCCGGGTCGCGGTTAATTCCGGAAACGCGGTGCTGCGCGCGACTGGCACGGTGCGTCGAAAGGTCGTCAATCTCGCGTCACGGATACTCGGCTGCAGTGAAGACGAAGTTATTATTAACGATAGCATCGTCGCGGTCGCAGGTGCCCGGCAGAATTCCATCACGCTGGGCGAATTGGCCACGCGTGCGGTTAGGGATCGTCATATGATTGATCTCGGCGGCCCGGGCCTGAATGCAACGGAGTTCTTTTATCCGAACACGGTGGTTTGGGGCAGCGGGGTCAATATGGCCGTCGTCGAAGTCGACAAGCAGACGGGGGCGGTGGAGATCCTGAAATATGTTGTCGTCCATGACTGCGGACTTCCCTTGAACCCGTTAGTGGTCGAGGGGCAGATCTCGGGGGGATTTGCTCAAGGGCTTGGCATCGCGCTTGGTGAGCGTCTCGTCTTCGATGAGGATGGTCAGGTGCTGACTGGAAGTTTGATGGACTATTTTATGCCCCGTGCTTCCGATGTCCCGGAAATTCAGATTGAGCATGTGATATTTCCGACCAGTGACAATCCGCTAGGTATCAAGTCGGTGGGTGAAAGCGCGCCGAATGCGCCCGGTGCCGCTTTGAGCGCGGCGATCGAAGATGCGCTTGAAGGCCGGATCAATATCACCAGGCTGCCGGTAACGCGGCGCGAAATTCTGGCGGCATTGCGGACAATATGAAACATCAGATTTCGATAACGGTAAATGGCGCGCCGTATTCCCGAGAAGTGGAGCCGCGCCTGCTTCTCGTTCATTTTCTACGCGAAACGCTCCATCTGACCGGAACGCATGTCGGCTGCGACACCAGCCAGTGCGGCGCATGCACCATACGATTGAACGGCCAGGCGGTGAAGTCGTGCACCGTTTTCGCGGTCCAGGCGAATGGGGGCGACGTGACAACCGTCGAAGGGCTCGCTCAATCGGGGGAGTTGCACCCGATACAGGAAGCGTTTCATGAGTGTCATGGTTTGCAATGCGGATTTTGCACGCCAGGCATGATGATGGCGGTTACGCAACTTCTCGATCGCTATCCTGAACCGACCTTGGAGCAGATCAAACATCAGCTTGATGGCAATATCTGCCGTTGCACCGGTTATCACAATATCATCAAAGCTGTTCAGGTCGCCGGCAAAAAGATCCGTGCCCGCGAAGCGCGTGTCGGGTTGTCATAATGTTTCCGGCGGCATTTGAATATCACCGGCCGACGACGCTTCACGAAGCTTTGGCGCTCCTTGAAGAGTTCGGCGACAATGCCAAGTTGATGTCGGGCGGGCATAGCCTCATTCCCTCGATGAAGCTGCGCCTGATTCAACCGGAGCATTTGATCGATCTTGCCTCGATCGACGCATTAAAGGGAATTCGGGTCGATGATGACGTGATCACCATCGGTGCGGCGACAACCCACTGGGAGGTCGAATCGTCGAGGGATATCAAAGAAGCGCTGCCGGTCCTTTGCGAGGTTGCTCGCGTGATCGCTGATCCGCAGGTGCGCAACCGGGGCACAATGGGAGGCTCGTTGGCCAATTCCGATCCAGCCGCGGATTGGCCGGCGACGATTGTTGCGCTTGATGCGGAACTTGTGTGTCGAAGCCAGCGTGGTGAACGCGTTGTCCAAGCGGCTGAATGGTTTCAAGATCTGTTTGTAACCGCGCTTATGGATGGCGAAATCTTGTGCGCGATTCGATTTAAGCACCTTCCACCACGTACGGCGGCCGCCTATCAGAAACTGCCTCACCCGGCTTCCCGATTTGCACTTGTCGGCGTCTCGGCCGCCGTCACAACTGATGAATCAGGTCGTTGTATTGAGGCGCGTGTCGGGATAACGGGTGTCCACAAGCACGCTGTCCATGCGCGCGAAGTCGAACAATCCCTCAAAGGGCGACCATTTGCCCCCGCGGTGATTTCCTCTGCTGCGACAATGGCTGATAGCGGCTTGGAGATTGCCGACGATATCCATTTCTCGGCGCAGGATCGGCGTGAACTGTGCCGGACATATGTTGAACGTACTCTCAAGCAGACCTATCAGCGTATGCTGGATTGTGACTTTCAGGGAAAATGATCGTCGGCTGATCTGAGCACCGGTGACGCCTGTTCGATGTTTTCTCGTGTTCGAGGCCGAACTTGGGAGGCGCTGCGCTGCCGGAAACGGCTCCGGCCGCAGATTAACCTGTCCGGTGTGGCGGCGTGGTGGGCAGGCGCGGATCCCGATGCTGCGTGGTTGCGAGCGCTATTCGGCCGAGTACCCTCCGTCAATGACATGCGAAGCACCGGTCATGAACGATGCCTTGTCCGAGCACATCCAGACCACCGCCTCCGCGATCTCCTCAGGCGAGCCCATACGATGCATTGGTGTCTTGGCTAGAACCTCGGGACCGTGCGCTTCCATCGTCGCCTTTGTCATCGGTGTGGCGATGTAGCCCGGATTGACGCAGTTAATCCTAATGCCATCCCGGGCGTATTCTAATGCTGCGGTTTTCGTCAGGCCGACCACTCCGTGCTTGGCTGCCACGTAATGGGCAGCTGTAGGGAGGCCTACCAGGCCCGCGATTGATGCCGTGTTGACGATTGCACCACCGCCGCCTTGCATCAGCATCTGCTTGATCTCATGCTTGAGACACAGGAATACGCCGGTCAGGTTGACTGCCAACATTTGATCGAACGACGCCCGGCTCAACTCATGTGTCCTTTGACCCGCCGGGCCAACCGCGCGTGAATTGATCCCGGCATTGTTGAAGGCACAATCGATTCGCCCGAAGGCCGCGACAGCCTGAGCAACCATCGCGGCGACATCGCCCTCGTTTGTGACGTCGCCGCCGAAGGCAATTGCCGAGCCGCCGGCGGCGTTGATCAGTTCGACAGTCGCAGTCGCGCTCTCTTCGGCACGGTCGGTCACCACCAAATGGGCGCCTTCGCGAGCCATCGCTATCGCCGCGGCTCGCCCGATCCCGGACGCGCCACCTGTAACCAACCCAACTTTTCCGTTCAGAATGCCTGCCATGCCAAACCTTCTCATGCTGTGGTGCCGTCCTGCGGGAACGTCCGATCGCCTCAATCCCGCTTGAGATCGACCGGACGGGTATATTCGATGACTCCGCCGACAACACCAGCGAAAGCTTCCGGCGCCTCGATTGCCGAATATGCCCGGCGTGAAGGTTCGCGATCTTCGCATGAAATATCTTCCGAGCAAGTTCCCGTCACAGGCTGGTACCTTCGATTGTTATTGCCGATAATATCGGACGGCTGGTGGTGGAGCCGTAACGGCGACGGCGCAGCCCGCTGAGGAGCGTTTGTGCCTGGGGCGATCTGGCTATTGATCAGAAAAGGAGCTTACCGATGAGCGATACCCTCTATCCCAAACCAACCAAGGCCCTCGCAGACAAACGTCGCGACTTGGCGCCAGAGGCAGAGGCGGCATTTCGAGCTTTCAGCCAAGCCGTCTTCAAGGATGGCGCGCTATCACGCAAGACCAAGCAGTTGATTGCTGTCGCCGTCGCCCATGTCACGCAATGTCCCTACTGCATTCAGGGGCATACCAAGGCGGCCACCCGTGACGGGGCGACGCCGCAAGAGATCATGGAAGCGATCTGGGTCGCAGCAGAAATGCGCGCCGGCGGCGCATTCGCCCATTCCAATCTGGCGCTGGCGACCCTGGAGGATATCGATATCAACCGCAAACAGAGCGGCTGAGCGTGGCCGGCGCGCCGCCTCTCAGCTATCCTGTCACGGCCCCCTCATTGGCGGGCCGTGCGAGCGTGGCGAATTTGGCCAGCACCCCGCGCGGGTAGCGCGGCTTCGGCTGCGTCCAGGCGGCGCGACGACGGGCGATCTCAGCCTCGCTGACATTGAGCTGCAACAGCAGCTTGTGAGCGTCGATGGTGATCATGTCGCCCTCCTTGACCAGCGCGATGGTCCCGCCGACATAGGCCTCCGGCGCGACATGGCCCACCACCATGCCCCAGGTGCCGCCCGAAAACCGCCCATCGGTGATCAGGCCGACGCTCTCGCCAAGACCGCGCCCGATGATGGCTGAGGTCGGCGCCAGCATCTCGGGCATCCCAGGCCCGCCGCGGGGACCGAGGTAACGCAGCACGACCACGTCACCCGGCTTGATCCCATCGGATAGGATTGTGTCCATGGCCGACTGCTCGTCATCGAAGACGCGTGCCGGCCCGGTGATCACCGGACTTTTCAGGCCGGTGATCTTGGCGACCGCGCCGTCCTCGGCCAGGTTGCCGCGAAGGATCGCGAGGTGTCCTTCGCGGTAAAGCGCCTTTGAGATCGGCATGATGACGTCCTGATCGGCACGCGGCTCATCGGGAACATCAGCCAGTTCCTCAGCCAACGTACGACCGGTGACCGTCAGGCAGTCGCCATGGAGCAGCCCGGCATTCAGCAAAATCTTCATCACCTGCGGAATGCCGCCGGCCTGGTGCAGATCGACCGCCATGTATTTGCCGGACGGCTTCAGGTCACAGAGCACCGGCACCTTGCGGCGCACGCGCTCGAAATCATCCAGCGTCCACTGCACCTCGGCCGCGTGCGCGATCGCCAGATAATGCAGAACCGCATTGGTCGAGCCGCCGATCGCCATGATCAGCGCGACCGCATTCTCGATCGACTGTCGCGTGACGACATCGCGCGGGCGGATATTCTTCTTCACCGCTTCGACCAGTACACGGCCGGATTCCGCGGCGCTATCGAGCTTCTCGCGGTCGGGATTGGCGATGGTCGAGGAGTAAAGCAGCGACATGCCGAGCGCCTCAAAGGAGGAGCTCATCGTGTTGGCGGTATACATGCCGCCGCACGAACCGTTGCAGGGGCAGGCATTCTGCTCGATCCCCTCAAAATCCTCCTCGCTCATCTTGCCGGCCATGAACGCCCCGACCGCCTCGAAGGCCGAAACGATCGACAGGTCCTGTCCTTTCCACTGGCCCGGCTTGATGGTGCCACCATAGACATAGATCGCCGGGGCGTTGGCGCGCAGAATGCCGATCATGCCGCCCGGCATGTTCTTGTCGCAGCCGCCGATCGCCAGCACGCCGTCCATCCA
>JBDHSX010000051.1:0-22417 GCA_039808365.1 Xanthobacteraceae bacterium
CCGAACATCGTGCCCAGCACGATCACGGCGACCAGCCCGAGCAGCGCGCTGACAATGGCGGTCATGACGATGTCGAGATAGCCTTCCTTGTGGGTGACGCCGCACACCGACAGCAATGTCACCACCGCGCCGTTGTGCGGCAGGCTGTCGAGCGTGCCGGCGCCGATCACGGCGACGCGGTGCATCAGCGCCGGGTTCATGCCGATCTCATGCGCCAGCTTCATATAGGTCGGGCCGAGGGCATCGAGCGCGATGGTCATGCCGCCCGAGGCCGAGCCGGTGAGCGCGGCGAGGACGTTGGTGGCCAGCGCCAGCGAGACCAGCGGGCCGCCCTGGATGGACAGCACCCAGTTCTGAACCGCCTCGAAGGCCGGCAGCGCCGCGACGATCGCGCCGAAGCCGACGAGACTCGCCACCGACAGGATCGGCAGGACCGAGGCGTTGGCGCCCGCCGTCATGGTGGCGCGCAGCGCCGGCACGCTGCGGAAGTTGATGGCGATGACCACGACGATCGCCGCGAACAGCGCCACGATCACCGACCAGATGCCGCCCAGCGCCATGATCGACGTGCCGCCCCATTGCGGCTCGGCGAGAAAGGCGGTGTTCATGCGCGGAAGGATCACGAAGGACATCAGCAGGTTGACGATGACGACCACGACGATGGGCAGCGCCGCGAGGAAGATCGGCGGGGTCTTGTCGGTGGCGGCGCTGCGATGAATTTCAGCGGGGTCGAACTCGTGCGCGGTCGAGGCGCGCTCGCGCACGATGGGATCGTCCGCCGCCTCATCGGCGCGAGCGCCGTCGTCATCGGGGCCGAACCCTTCGCCGGCGAGGCGCGCCTTGGTCTCCGCCCGCTTCAGCCACCACATGCCGAAGCCGAGCATGATCGCCGAGGCGATGATGCCGAGTCCGGGCGCTGCGAACGGCGTCGTGCCGAAGAACGGCATCGGGATGGCGTTCTGGATCGCCGGCGTGCCGGGCATCGCCGACATGGTGAAGGTGGAGGTGCCGAGCGCGATGGCGGCCGGCATCAGCCGGCGCGGCACGCCGGCCTGGCGGAACATCGCCATGCCCATCGGCGCGATCACGAAAAAGGCGACGAACAGGCTGACGCCGCCATAAGTGACGATGGCGCCCGACAGCACGATCGCCAGCACCGCGCGCTGGGTCCCGAGCTTGTGGGTCATGTAGTTGGCGATCGAGGTGACGGAGCCGGAGTCCTCCATCAGCTTGCCGAAAATCGCGCCGAGCAGGAACAGCGGAAAGAACTGGGCGACGAAATCCGCCGCGTTGCGCATGAAGGTCTGCGTCCAGCTCGCCAGCAGCGGCTCGCCGGAGAAGGCCGCGGCGATCAGGCCGGCGATGGGCGCGAGAACGAGGATGCTCGACCCGCGGAACGCAAAGTAGATCAGGCCCGCGAGGCCGACGAGAATGCCCAGAAGTCCCATGGTTTAGAGTTCCTGGCTCAGAGTTCCGCGATCAGTTGATCGATATCGACCGTGCTGGTCTTTCCGAGATCGTCGCCGTGGGTGACGAGGAATTCCTCGGCGGCGGTGCGTCCCTTCGTCTTCAGCATGCTGAGGAAGTCCCACTCGGCGTTCAGCTTCGAGGAAAAGTCGAGCTTGTCCATCAAGCCGTTGCGCACGATGTGAACCCGCATCCGCGCCCATTCGCTGCCTTCGGGGTCGGACAACTGGGATGCGTTCCGGCGCAACAGCGCCATCATCGCCAATTCCTTGATCAGCACCGCGTTGAACGACACCTCGTTCAGGCGGTTGAGGATTTCGGCCGGGGTTTTCGGCGTGCCGGGACGCTCGACCGGATTGATCGGAATCAGGATGGTGTCGTCGGATTTGAGTTCGCTCACCAGCGGCGCCAGCGTCGGGTTGCCGGAGTAACCGCCGTCCCAATAGCTCTCGCCGTCGATTTCGACGGCCTGAAACAATGTCGGCAGACAGGCCGACGCCATCAGCACGTCCGGCGTGAGGTCGGCATTGCGAAAGACGCGCGGCCGCCCGGTGCGCACATTGGTGGCAGTGATGAAAACCTTGATCGGCGAATCGCGCAGGCGTTCGAAATCGATCTCCTTGTCGAGAATCGGCGCCAGCGCGTTGAAGCCCATCGGGTTGAGCTGATAGGGCGAGAACAGCCGCGATGTCATGTCCATGGCGTGATACATCGGCGAGTAATCGAGTGACCAGCGCCCCATCATCCGGTCGAGCGGCGTGCGCTGGAACGGGCTGAAGCGCGCCGCGTCCGAGACATGACGCCAGTAAGTGTCCAAAGCTTTCCGCGCGCCCTCCGCGCCACCGGCGGCGAAGCCGTCGGCCAGCACCGCGGCGTTCATCGCGCCCGCCGACGTGCCCGAAACGCCTTCGATCTGGAGCCAGGGCTCTTCCAGCAAACGATCCAGCACTCCCCATGTGAAGGCGCCATGCGATCCACCACCTTGCAGAGCGAGGTCGACCAGAACAGGAGAGCGGTCCATTGTCTTGTCCTATGTCTGCCCGGTCCGCTGAATCCGGATCCGTCACGATCCGCTCGCGCTTGAACCGGTTGAGTTGTTATTGTCGTTGCTGAGAAGTGTCTGCCGTCAATCAGTGACGCTGCCGTGACACGCGGCCTGCCGGCATTGTCGCACCGCCGCAGAACACCGGCGGGGCCTTGTAGCGCAGCATCGGCGCTGTGACCACATATTAATTATTAACTTTGACAGCTTCTCACTTCAAAGCATGCCGCCCAGCGGATCGTCGCATTGCATGACTTGCGCATACACGGTTGGCGAATCTCCCTTTCAGGTGTACATGCTTCCCTCGACTGATAACTTGCTATTCGATCGCGCTGTGCCCATGGCATCGGCGCGCGGGACATTCGAGACGACGTGCGGTGACCATGTTTAACGACTTTGCCGCCGGTTCGCCCCGGCCTGTGATCGGCTTCACGTTCGCCACGGTGCTGCTGCCCATGGTGCTTCTGCTTGGGGGGTGCTCCCAGGAGACCGATGAGCGGCCGGCCCAGGTGCGCCCCGTTCAGGTCACCACCGTCCAGAAGGGCGTGAGCGGTCGTCCGGCGACCTTCACCGGCGACATTCAGTCGCAAGACGAGGCGTCGCTCGCCTTCCGCGTCTCCGGCCGGATGATCGAGCGCACGGCCAATGTCGGCGACCGGGTCACCGCCGGCCAGGTCATCGCCCGGCTCGATCCGCAGAACGCGCAGAATACGCTGCGTTCGGCGCAAGCGGCGCTCGCCGCCGCGGAGAGCCATCTGGTCACCGCCACGAACACCTTCGAGCGGCAGGATCATCTGCTCGCCAGCGGCTTCACCACCCGCGCCAATCATGACGCCGCGCGCTCCGGCCTGCAGGCCGCGCAGTCGGCGGTGGACAATGCCGAGGCCCAACTCAGGATCGCCCAGGATAATCTTGGCTACACCAATCTGATCGTCGACGCGCCGGGCACCGTGACGGCGCGCGGCGCCGAGCCGGGCGAGGTCGTGCAGGCGGGACAGATGATCGTGCAACTGGCCCGCGAAGGCGGCCGCGACGCCGTTTTCGACGTGCCCGCGCAGGTCCTGCGCGATGTGATGCCCGATTCGGTCATCACCATCGCGCTGAGCGACGATCCGCGGGTCACCGCCACCGGTCGCGTTCGCGAAGTGTCACCGCAGGCTGATCCCGTCACGCGCACCTTCCGCGTCCGCATCGGGCTGGATAATCCGCCGGAGGCGATGCGGCTGGGCTCCACCGTCAAGGGACAGGTGCGGATCGAGAGCGCCGCCGTGATCGAGATTCCGGCGAGCGCGCTGACGGCCGTCAACAACGCGCCCGCGGTGTGGCTGGTGGATCCGCAGACGCAAACGGTGGCGCTGCGGAATATCGAGGTGGCGCGCTTCGGAAATGTCAACGTCGGCGTCGGCAGCGGCCTGAGCGCCGGCGACGTGATCGTGACCGCCGGCATCCAGGCGCTCTATCCCGGCCAGAAGGTGCGTGTGCTCGGTTCGTCGGGGTCATAATGCGGTTCAATCTCTCCGAATGGGCGGTTCGCGAACGGCAGCTCGTCATTTATTTCATGATTGCCGTGCTTGGCGCCGGCATTTTCGCGTATACCCGCCTGGGCCGGGCGGAAGATCCGTCCTTCGTCATCAAGACGATGGTCGTGCAGGCGGCATGGCCGGGCGCCAGCATCGACGATACGTTGCAGCAGGTCACCGAGCGCATCGAGCGCACGCTGCAGGAAACGCCGTATCTGGACAATATCCGCAGCTTCACCCGCCCCGGCATCACCACCATCTTCGTCGATCTGGAGGGGCGCGCCAACGCCCAACAGGTGGCCGATACCTGGTATCATGTGCGCAAGAGCGTCGGCGACATGCGCCACACCCTGCCGCAGGGCGTGATCGGGCCGGGCTTCAATGACGAGTTCGGCGACACCTTTGGCCTGATTTACGGCTTCACGGCCGACGGCTTCACGCACCGGCAATTGCGCGACTATGTCGAGAGCGCCCGTTCGCGGCTGCTCAAGGTGCCGGATGTCGCCAAGATCGAACTGCTCGGCGAGCAGAACGAGCAGATCTTTGTCGAGTTCTCGACCAAGGAATTGGCCAATCTCGGCATTGACCGCGCCGCCCTGATCGCCGCGTTGCGCGCGCAGAACGTGGTGCAGCCCTCCGGCACGATCCAGACCGGCTATGAGAATCTCTCGCTCCACGTCTCGGGGGCTTTCCAGACCGAGCAGGACATCGCCAACATCAATTTCGCGGTCAACGGGCGGATGTTGCGTCTCGCCGATATCGCCACCATCCGGCGCGGCTATGTCGATCCGCCGGCTCCGATGTTCAGGGTCAACGGAAAGCCGGGGATCGGTCTCGCCATCGCCATGCGCGAGGGCGGCGATATTCTCCGGCTCGGACGCAACATCGACAGGGAGATGCACGCGATCAAGGGCGATTTGCCGATCGGCATCGAGCCGCATCTGGTGGCCGATCAGGCCGTCACCGTGCGGAGCGCCATCGCCGAGTTCATGGAATCGCTGTGGCAGGCCATCGCCATCATTCTGGTGGTCTCCTTCATCGCGTTGGGCGTGCGCGCCGGGCTGATGGTGGCGATCACCATTCCGCTGACGCTCGCCGCCGTGTTCGCCATCATGTGGCTGGTGAATATCGATATGCAGCGAATCTCGCTGGGCGCGTTGATTATCGCGCTGGCGCTGATGGTCGATGACGCCATGACCACCACCGACGCGACGCTCGGCCGCCTCGCGCTCGGCGAGCCGAAGGAGGTGGCGGCGGTCTTCGCGTTCAAGACCTATGCCTTCGCGATGCTGTCGGGAACGCTGGTCACCATCGCGGGCTTCGTGCCGGTGGGCTTCGCGGCGAGTTCGGCGGGCGAATATACCTTCACGCTGTTCGCGGTGGTGAGCATCGCGCTGCTGGTCTCGTGGCTGGTGGCGGTGGTGTTCGCGCCGCTGATCGGGCTCCTGATCCTCAAGCCGCCGAAGAACGCCGGCGGCGAGCCATCGCGGGTGATGCGGATCTATCGTGGCTTCCTGTCGGTCGCCTTGAAGGGCCGCTGGGTGACCATCGCGATCACGCTGGCGCTGTTCGTGGTCTCGGTGCTGCTGCTGCCGCTGATCCCGCGCCAGTTCTTCCCCTCCTCCGACCGGCCGGAACTTCTGGTCGACATGGATCTGCCGCAGAACTCATCGATATATGCGACCGAGAACGCCATGGAGCGCCTCGACGCGGCGCTGAAGGGCGATCCCGACGTCGCGCGCTGGAGCGGCTATGTCGGACGCGGCGCGATCCGTTTCTATCTGCCGCTCGACGCCAAGCTTCCGAACGACTTCTTCGGCCAGGCCGTCGTCGTCGCCAAGGACGTCAACGCCCGCGAGCGCTTGCAGGAGAAGCTGAACAAGCTGTTCGCGGAGCAGTTTCCGAACGTCGTGAGCCGGGTCTCGCCGCTGGAGCTCGGTCCGCCGGTCGGCTGGCCGATTCAGTATCGCGTGCTCGGGCCTGAACTCGGGCAGGTCCGCGATATCGCCTACAAGCTCGCCGAAGTCATCGCCGCCAACAAGCTGACCAAGACGGTGAACTACGACTGGATCGAGCCGGCGCGCGAAATCCGCGTTCACATCGATCAGGATCAGGCGCGACTGCTGGGGTTGTCGTCCGAAGCCATCGGGCGGGTGCTGAACACCGTCGTCACCGGCGCGCCGGTGACGCAGGTGCGCGACGACATCTATCTCGTCGACGTGCTGCTGCGCGCCACCGACGAGCAGCGCGTGTCGCTGGATACGTTGCGCACCACGCAGGTGCCGGTGGCGGGCGGCCGCACCGTGCCGCTCAGCCAGTTCGCCACCTTCGGTTACGAGCAGACCTATCCGCTGGTCTGGCGCCGCAACCGGACGCCGACCCTGACGGTGCAGTCGGATATCGCGGCGGGCTACCTGCCGGAGACGGTGGTGCAGCAACTCAAGCCGAGCATCGAGGCGTTGGCCAAGACGTTGCCGACCGGCTATCGCATCGAAACCGGCGGCACCGTGGAGGAAAGCGCCGCGTCGCTCGCCTCGGTGATGGCCGTCGTGCCGGTGATGATCCTCATCATGCTCACCGTGCTGATGGCCCAGCTTCGCCGTTTCTCGCTGACGTTCATGGTCGTCAGCGTCGCCCCGCTGGGGCTGATCGGCGTGGTGCTGGCCTTGCTGGTCTCGAACCGTCCGCTGGGCTTCGTCGCCATCCTCGGCGTGCTGGCGCTGATCGGCATGATCATCAAGAACGCCGTGATCCTGATCGGCCAGATCGAGGCCGAGCGGGCCGCCGGCAAGAGCATCCGCGACGCCGTGCTCGACGCCTCCTCCGCCCGCTTCACGCCCATCATGCTCACCGCGGTGTCCACCGTGCTGGGCATGATCCCGATCGCCCCCACCGTGTTCTGGGGACCGATGGCGTTCGCCATCATGGGCGGCCTTCTGGTCGCGACCTTGCTGACGCTGATCTTCCTGCCCGCGCTCTATGTGGCGATCGCCCGCGAGACGCCGAAGGAGGCATCCGTCGCAGCGTGATCGGCGAAGCTGCCAGGCGATACGGATTTGCGGCCGGGATCGTGTATTTGGAGAACGCCTGATGTCCATGCACAGCCCGGACCAGCGATCCGGCCTCATCCCGCCGGGCATGGTCAGCCTCTGGATCGTGCTTTTCGTGGTCTGGACGGTGGCCAATGCGACGCTGGCCGTCGAGGTCGCGATCCTCGGACTGGCGATCACCGGCGTGCTCGCCTATGCCTTCGTGTCGACGAGCGACGTGTGGCGGCAAATCCGCTGGACGCCCTCCGGCTTCTATCATTTCCTCGCCTATAGCGGCACGTTCTTCGTCGAGCTGGTCAAGGCCAATCTCGCGATGATGCGCGTGGTCTATTCGCCGCGCATCGACATCAAGCCCGGCATCGTCAGAATCCGCACCGGGCTCAAGTCGCCGATCGGCCGGCTGGCGCTCGCCAACACCATCGCGCTGACGCCGGGTTCGCTGGTCATGGACATTCGCGACGAGACCATCTTCATCCATTGGCTCGACGTCCAGTCGACCGATATCGATGTCGCCACGGAGGCGCTGGCCGGGCCGTTCGAGCGGCATCTGGAGAAGGTCTTTGGCTGACATCATCGTCCAGATCGCGGCCGTGCTGATCTTCCTGGCGATCCTGTTCGCCGTGATCCGGCTGGTGCGCGGCGAGACGGTGGTCGATCGCATCGTCGCGGTCGACATGCTGACCGTGATCTCGATCTCGCTGATCGCGCTTTACGCCCATGTCTCCGGACGCTTCGTCTATATCGACGTGGCGCTGGTCTACGGCCTGCTCAGTTTTCTCGCGGTGCTGGCGATCGCCCGCTATCTTGAGAAGGGACTCTGAGCATGCTCGAATTCCTGCTCCTCCTGGTCTGCGCCAGCATTCTTGTCTCCGGCGTGCTGGCGGTCTGCCTCAAGGATCTGCTCGCGGCGATGGTGTCGTCCGGCCTCGCCAGCCTGTTCGCCGCGGTGTCCTTCCTGCTGCTGGCGGCGCCCGACGTGGCGATGGCGGAGGCGGCGATCGGCTCGGGGCTCGCGACATTCATCTTCCTCTACGCCATGCGCAAGACCGGCAACGGGAAGGCCGAGCCATGATGGAGTTGCTCGGCAGCCTGCTGATCCTGCTCGGCGCGATCTTCCTGTTTTCGGCCGGTCTCGGGCTGTTGCGCATGCCGGACGTCTATACGCGCATCCAGGCCGGCACCAAGGCGACCACGCTCGGCAACATCCTCGTGCTGGCCGGCCTCGCCGTCTATCATCCCGGCTGGACATTCAAGCTGATCCTGGCGATCTATTTCGTGCTGATGACCAATCCGGTGTCCTCGCACGCGCTGTCGCGCGCGGCCTACCGCATCCGCACCCCGATGACCAAGGCGACGACGACCGACATGCTCAAGGGGCAGGAGGATGACGCGGCCGACGGTGTCTCCGATGCGCCGGCGGAGCGGGGGAGGCCGGCATGACGCGCCGCATCGTCGCCGCTGTCGTCGTGGTGCTGTTCGGGCTGATTTTCGCGCGGCTTGCGGCGAATTATGTCGAACTCGACGCGTTGCGGTCGCTGGCCCGATTCTATGTCGTCGAGGGGCCGGCCGAATTGGGCGCGCCGAATATCGTCACCGGCATTCTCATCACCTATCGCGGCTTCGACACCCTGGGCGAGGTCGCGGTGCTGTTCATGGTGGCGGCGAGCGTCGGCCTGCTGCTGAAGCAGGACGGCGTGCTGGGCCATGCCGCGCCGCGTCGCGCCGCCAGCGAAATCGTGCGGACGGGCACCGCCGTCCTGTTGCCGCTGATCTTCACCTTCGGCGCCTACGTCATCGTCAACGGCCATCTCTCGGCGGGCGGCGGTTTTCAGGGCGGCGCCATCGTCGCGTCGGGCGTCATGCTACTGCTGCTGGCGGGGCCGGGCGCGACGCTGAACGTCGCGTTGCTCTCGATTGTCGAATCCTTCGCCGGGGTGTTCTACGTGCTGCTCGGCATTCTCGGCCTGGTGCTGGCCGGCGGGTTTCTCGATCCGCGTTTCATGCCTAAGGGCGAATTCGGTGCCTTCATCAGCGCTGGCGCCATTCCGCTGATCTCGGCGCTGCTCGGCATCAAGGTGGGGGCCGAGTTGAGCGTCATCATCGACCGTTTCAGAAACTGATCGGGCAGGGCGGATCATGACAACGGGCCTTCCGGTTTCCACCATCCTGCTGGTCACGGGCTTTTGCCTGTCGCTGATCGGCATCTGGGGCATGCTGACCCATCGCAACATCCTGCGCATCATCATCGGCTTCGCGGTGATGGACACCGGCCTGCATATCGTCATGGTGGCGACCGGCTATGTCACCGGCGGCACCGCGCCGATCATCGACAAGGCGCTCTCCAAGGCGGAGGCGGCGCAACGCGCCATCGATCCCGTTCCCTCGGCGCTGGTGGTGACCGCGATCGTCATCGGCCTGTCGGTGACCGCGGTGATGCTGTCCTACGCCATCCGCCTCTACGCGGCGAAGAAGACGCTGTCCATCGACGCATTCACGGAGTCGAAATGGTAGCGGCGCTGTTTCATCCGCTGAACATCTTTCTGCTCGGGCTCGGCGGCGGCTTCGTCATTCCGCTGTTATACCGGCTCGGCAAGCCGTGGCTGCACGCCGGTTTCTGGCTGGCGCTTGTCGGCATCGTCGCGGTCTGCGCCGTGTCCTACGCCCAGCTGCTTCAGGGCGCGCCCAGCATCGAGGTGCTGACGGCGGGCAGCCTGCCGCCGGTGTCGATCAATCTGCGCTTCGGGGCGTGGGAGGGCTTCGCCACCGTCAGCGTCGGCCTCGTGGCGCTGCTGGGCGCGTTGCATCTGTGGGATCGGCTGAAGGGCAATTACGGCGCGTTGCTGCTCTATCTCATCCTGGTGATGGGCATCGACGGCATGGTCATGACCCGCGACCTGTTCAATCTCTTTGTCTTCCTGGAGATCGTCTCGATCGCGACCTACGGCCTGCTCGGGCTGGAACGGACGCCGCAAGCGATGGCGGCGGCGTTCAAATACATCATGGCGACGGTGATCGCCTCGACCCTGTTCCTGCTCGGCACGGTGCTGTTGTACTACGTCACCGGGACGCTGAACATCGACGCCCTGATCGCCGGGCGGGCGCAGATCGCCGGTCCGATCGCCACCGCCGCGCTGTTGATGGTGCTGGCCTGCCTGCTGATCGAGCTGAAACCGTTCCCCGCCAACGGCTGGGGCCTCGACGTCTACGAGACCGCGCCGAGCGGTATCGCCTCGCTGGTCTCGGTGGGGGTGTCGGCGGGCGTGTTCTTCGCGCTGATGAAACTGCTGCCGCTGTTCGAGGGTCAGCTCGGCGTCATCGCGGCGTCCGGCGGCATCAGTTTCCTGTTCTCCAACCTGATCGGCCTCAAGCAGACCAAGGTCCAGCGCATGCTGGGCTATTCCTCGATCAGCCAGATGGGGCTGATGGCGATGGCGCTGGCGCTGTTGACCGAGGTCGGCGCGGAGGCGTCGATCCCGCTGGTGGTCGGCGGTCTGTTCGCCAACCATCTGTTCGCCAAGCCGGGCCTGTTCTGGCTCGCCGGCGTGCTGCGGCAGGACGATGTCGAGGCGCGCACCAGCCTGGCCGGCCGGCCGCTTCTGGTGGCGCTGCTGGCGCTGTTCATGGTCGCCATCGCCGGCCTGCCGCCGTTCCCCGGCTTCTGGGCCAAGTGGGAACTGGTGCTGCAACTCACCGCCTCCGGCAAGCTGCCCTGGGTCGGGCTGATCCTGATCGGCTCGCTGCTTGAAGCCGCCTATATGTTCAACTGGTTCGTCCGGGCGCTGCAGCCGGCCGAGGTGCGTTCCGGACGGGGACCCGATCTGGTGGCGCTGCTGCCGATCTATGGCGTCGCGCTGCTGCTGGTCGCCTGCGGCATCATCGCCGCCCGGTTGTCCGGCATCGCCGCGTTGTGGATCTTCGCGCCGCTCGCCACCGGCGTCGTGCTTTACGCGCTCGACGGCCTGCCCGGCCGCGTCAAGAACGTGCTGATGCTGATCGCGGTGGCGCTGGTCGGGTTCTGGCTTTCGGAAAGCACGGTGGGCATCGCCCGGCTTTTCGCCGCCGTGCTGCTGCCCGGCGGCCTGGTGATCGCCGCCGCCGGGCTCTATCGCGACGATCCGCGCCCCGGCTACTACCCGATGCTGGCGACGCTGCTGCTGTCGATCCCGGCCTTGCTGCGGTCGTCGAACAGCCTGGAATTCTTCTTCAGCTGGGAAATCATCACGCTGTCCTCCTGCTTCCTGATCGCCAAAAGCCGTGGCGCGGGACCGCATGTGTTGACGTTTCTGCTGTTCTCGCTGGTGTCGGCCTTCTTTCTGCTCGCCGGCTTCGCCGGCATCGCGGCGCTGAACGGCACCACCGATCTCTCGGCGCTGCTCACCAGCGGTCAGGACACAGCGATCGCCTTCGTGCTGCTCGCCATCGGCTGCCTGATCAAGGCCGGCGCGGTCGGCGTGCATGTCTGGCTGCCGGGCGCCTATGCGGAGGCCGACGACGACTTCACGGCGATGCTGTCGGCCGTGGTCAGCAAGGTGGCGATGTTCGCCCTGCTGACCGGCACCTATCTGGCGATCCTGTCGAAAGTCTCGCTGGAGATCGCCCACGGCGTCGCCTGGGTCGGCATGCTGACCACCATCGCCGGCGCGCTGCTGGCGCTGAACCAGAACGACTTCAAGCGCCTCCTGGCCTATTCCAGCATGAGCCAGCTCGGCTACATCGTCACCGCGATCGCGCTGATGAGTCATCTCGGCTGGGTGACGGCGCTCTACCTCGTCGCCAACCACATGATGGTGAAGGGCATTCTGTTTCTCGCCGTCGCCGGCATCATCCTGCGCACCGGGACGCGCGAATTCGGCGGCACCGGCGGGCTCGCCCGCGCCATGCCGGTCACCTTCGTCCTGTTCACCGTCGCCATCATCTCGATGTCGGGCCTGCCGCCGCTGATGGGGTTTGGCGGCAAGTGGCTGTTATTGTCCGCCATGGCCGACAAGGGCTGGAACGCCCTGGCGATCGCCGGCCTCATCGCAACCTTCCTCGGCTTCCTCTACATGATCCGGCTCATCACCGGCCTGTTCCTCGGCCCGCGCGCCGCAGGACAGCAGGATGTCGGCGAATTGCCGGTCGCCCTCTTGATTCCGCAAGCCTTGCTGGTCGCGGGCATTCTGGTGCTCTCGTTCTATCCGAAGCTGTTGATGGATCCGGTCTCCGCGGCGATCGACCCGCAATTCGCCTCGACGCTGGTCTGGGAGGGCATGTCGCTCTACACCATCTACGGTTATTGGAATCCGATCCCCGTGATGATGATCGCGGTCGGCGTCGCGGCCGTGCTCGGCGTCGTCGCCTGGTTCTTCTATCGCAGCGGCGTTCACCGCTCCGGTCATCGGGCCCGCTTTTACGGCTATTACCGCGCGCTGATCGCGCGCACGGTGCCGCCGCTGGCGACGTGGTTCTGGGCCGGCGTGCGAGACGTCGCGCTGGCGGCCGCGGCGAGCTTCCGGCGGGTTTATACCGGCGACGGCCAAACCTACGCGCTTTGTGTGCTACTCTATTTCCTCGCGCTCTATGGCGTGAGCACGGGGCTGGCCGGGTTCTGGATCGCCGCCTGATGACGACGACGCCTTAAAAAGGGGAGCGACCTCGATGCTGGATCACCTGATCGTCTGGATGATCGTCGGATTGATCGGCGGCGCTCTTGCCGGGCTGGTCATGACGTGGGAGCGGCGCGGTTTCGGAATTGTCCGCAATCTGGCCCTGGGTCTGGCCGGCGCCATCGTCGGCGGCGTGCTGTTTCAAAGCCTTCAGCTTTTCGTCGGGCTCGACAGCATCGCGATATCGCTGCGGGATATCGTGGCCGCGTTCGTCGGATCGTTGATCGTGCTGCTGGTGATCTGGGTCTGGCAGACATACGGCCGGCGGTGAGATGACCGCCGGCTCGTCTCAAAGCGTGCGTTATTGAACGACCCGCGCGCGCAGCGCCTTGTATTCCTCGGCCGAAATCGAACCGGCGGCCTTCAGCCGATCGAGCTTCTCGATTTCGTCGGCCGCGCTGAAGCCGATCATCTGCCGCAGATGCTCCTGCGCGCCCTTGATGCGCGCCGTTTCGCGCTCGGACATGCCGCGCCCTTGCGTCAGCAGATAGGCGAAGATGCCGAGATAGGGCAGCACGATCAGGAAAATGATCCAGAGGACCTTGGCAAAGCCCGAGATGTCCTGACGGCGGAACAGATCGCCGCAGATTCCCACCAGCAGCCAGAACCAGAGAATGAACAGGAAGATGGCGAAGACGTCGACGAGAAAGTTCGCGAATGTAAATCCGCCGTTGAATAACATATGGCTTGTTCCCTGCGTGTTGCGGCCTTGCCCGCGCCTTCGGGCGGGATGGCAAGATCCGGTTTTGTGAAATGGACGAACGGGGTCGGTCAGCTCGCGAACATTACATCAGGGGTTGGCTCAACCACATTAAATCAGACCCCGTCGCGTATCTTTTTGCTTGAGCGTGATCTTTTTCGGAATCCGGCTTCCACCCTCGGGTCAGGTCCGAGGGGGGCTTTTCGGGATCATGCTGTCGCTTGCGGATTGGTGCGGGTGGAATTGGTGCGGGTGGAGGGACTCGAACCCCCAAGCCTTTTGGGCAACGCATTTTGAGTGCGCCGCGTCTACCAGTTCCGCCACACCCGCCTGTCACGTCTGCCGCGCCAGTTGCGACGGCGGACAGAGCTATAAGGTTCGCCCGAAGCGGTGGCAACCATTAATCAGCGGTCGTCCAGCGCCGCGAGGCGGTCGGCCCGCGCCAAATCCTCCGGGGTGTTGACGTTGAAGAACGGATCTAGCGGCGTCGCCGGCCATTCGACGGTCGCAACCGGCAAGCGCGCCATCCAGCGGCCCACCGCGCGGCAGCCTTCGTCCACCACCGCCTCGCGCAGCCGCCCGCGCAGCGCGAGGCTCCACAGCGCGGTGACGTGATGGCGTTGCCCGCCCGATGCCGCGACCGCCAGCGGTGCATCCTGCGCGGCGGCGGCCTGGCGCAGCCTTTCGACCAGATCGCGCGGCAGGAACGGGCTGTCGGCGGCGGCGCTGAGCATGAAACGGGCGTCCGGGCGGTTTTCGGCGACCCAGTCCAGCCCCGCCAGAATCCCCGCCAAGGGGCCGGGGAAGCCGGCCACGGTGTCGGCGACCACCGGGAGCCGGAACGCGGCGAACCGCGCCGGATCGCCATTGGCGTTGAGGACCAGGCCGCCGCATTGCGGTTCGAGACGGGCGATCACGCGCCCCAGCAGGCTTTGCCCGGCGAGATTTTGCATCGGCTTGTCGCCGCCGCCCATGCGGCGCGCCAGCCCGCCGGCCAGAATGACGCCGATGATGCCGTCCACCTCAAGGGTCATCATTGCGGTCCCGTCAGGATTGTCGCGCGGTATGACAACGCGCGGCGATCCTGATAGCAACGTCGCAGCCGCTTCACCAGCACGGATCTTTTCGCACCCATGGCGCTGACCAAACTCGATCTGACCGGGCTGAAATGTCCCCTGCCGGTGTTGCGGACCCGCAAGGCGCTCCGGCATCTCGCGCCCGGCGACCGGCTTGAGGTGCATTGCTCCGATCCGCTGGCGGCGATCGACATTCCGCATCTGGTGGCGCAGACCGGCGACCGCGTCGAGACGATGCGGCGCGAGCAGGCGGTGACGGTTTTCCTGATCGAGAAAGGCGCCGCGGCCGCGCCGCCGGATCGCGATTGAAAAGGTTCTATGCCGCCGGCTGCGGCGGCCATGGCCGGTCCGGCCGATAGAAGATGCCGAGCTGGAGGCTCTCCGCGATGCGTTCAGCCTTGACGCGGAACGCGGCGCTGATGTCGTCGTCGAACAGTTCGGTGCAGGTCTGGTCGAACAGCTTGAGCCACTGGGTGAACAGCGCGGGCGTGATGCCCGGCAGAACCATATGCTTGATCAGCGGGTTGCCCTTGTAGCGCCCGGTCGTGAGCATCACCGAGGACCAGAACGCGTACATCTTGTTGAGGTGCGGCGGCCAGTCGTGGATCGCCGCCTCGAAGACCGGACCCAGTTCCGGGTCGGCCCGCACCTTGTCATAGAAGCTGTCGACCAGCCGGCAGATGCCGTCCTCGGTAATGGTGTTGAGTTTTTCCATCGTGCCCATCATCTTGTCCGGGTCTTGGCCGAATCCCTTTGGTGGCTGACTACGACGTCGCTTGCGGAAAAGCAATATATTTAATATATCTTTGGACCGATCCGCCGGGAGCCCGAACATTGCGCCTCACCGCTTATACCGATTATTCGATGCGCGTCCTGATGTATCTCGCGCTCAAGGAAGACGGGCTGGCGACCATCTCGGAGATCGCCGCCAGCTATTCGATTTCGAAAAACCATCTGATGAAGGTGGTGCATCAGCTCGGCGTCGCCGGCTATGTCGAGACGGTGCGGGGCCGGGGCGGCGGCTTGCGGCTGGCGAAGCCGACCGAATCGATCGGGCTCGGCGAGGTGGTGCGCCGCACCGAGCCGGATTTCGCCATCGTCTCCTGCTTCAAGCCGATCGAGGAGCCGTGCGCGATCCGGCCCTGCTGCGTGCTGAAGAATGCGTTCGAGAAGGCGCGCGACGCCTTCGTCGAGGTGCTGGACGGCTACACCCTGAAGGATTTGATCGAGCCGCGCGGCCGTCTGATCCGGCTACTCGATATCCGGCCCGGCGCGGCGGCGTCCGACAATTCTCACGCCGCTTCACGGACCCGCTGAAAGCCGACGGACCCCGCCCGGCGGCGGCCTGAAACAACCTCTCGCTTCAGCTTGCGCCAGCGCAATGCGCCCGCCGCGTCGCGGCGTAGGTTTCCGCGGCGCGGGTTTGCCCGTGGGCTCCGGGGCGATGGGTTCCAGCATCGCGCCTGGAGGCATAATATGACGCGCTGCCATCGCCCGGGACCGGGCGACGGCCGGCGGAGGGAAGCATTGTCATGAGTTGCTGCGCACCCGGCATCGAGCCGGCCGCCGGCGAATCCGCCGCGAGCCGTGCCGAGGAAGTGCGGCTGGCGAGCCGCGACCTCGGCGATGGCCTGCGCCAGACCGACCTGTCGGTGCCGGCGATGCATTGCGGCGGCTGCATTCAGGCGGTCGAGGGCGCGTTGAGCGCGCTGCCCGGCGTCGAGGATGCGCGGGTGAATCTCTCCAGCCGTCGCGCCACCATCCGCTGGCGCGACGACGCGGGCCCGCCGCCATTCGTCGAGACGCTGGGCGGCATCGGCTACGAGGCCCATCTTTACGATCCCGGCACCGAGCCGAAGGACACCGCGCTCACCGAGCTGCTGCGCGCGCTGGCGGTGGCGGGCTTCGCGGCCAGCAACATCATGCTGCTGTCGGTGTCGGTGTGGGCCGGGGCGGATCCCGCCACCCGCGACCTGTTCCACGCGCTTTCGGCGCTGATCGCGCTGCCGGCGCTGGCCTATTCCGGCCGGGTGTTCTTCCGCTCGGCGTGGAACGCGCTGAAACACGGCCGCACCAACATGGACGTGCCGATCTCGATCGGCGTCACGATGGCGTTCGGCCTCAGCGTCTACGAGACGCTGCATCGCGGCGCGCACGCCTATTTCGACGCCTCGGTCACCCTGCTGTTCTTCCTGCTGATCGGCCGAACGCTGGATCACCTGATGCGCGAGCGTGCCCGCACCGCGGTGAAGGGGCTGGCGCGGCTGGCGGCGCGCGGCGCGCTGGTCCGGCAGCCGGATGGCGCCAACGTCTATCTCCCGGTCGACGACATCGCGGTCGGCATGACCATTCTGCTGGCGGCAGGCGAGCGGGTGCCGGTGGACGGCCGCGTCGTCAGCGGCCGGTCGGATATCGACCGCTCGCTGCTCAGCGGCGAAAGCGCCCCGGCGCCGGTCGCCGCCGGCGCGCTGTTGCAGGCCGGCACGCTGAACCTCACCGGCCCGCTGACGCTGGTCGCGACGGCCGTGGCGCGCGATTCCTTCCTCGCGGAAATGATGCGGCTGATGGAAGCCGCGGAAGCCGGCCGCTCGGCCTACCGCCGCATCGCCGACCGCGCCTCGCGGCTCTACGCGCCGGTGGTCCACGCCGCCGCGTTCTTGACCCTGATCGGCTGGCTGATCGTGACCGGCGACCTGCACCGCGCCGTCACCGTCGCCATCGCCGTCCTCATCATCACCTGTCCCTGCGCGCTCGGCCTCGCGGTGCCGATGGTGCAGGTGATGGCGGCGCGGCGGCTGTTCGAGCGCGGCATGCTGCTGAAGGACGGCGGCGCGCTGGAGCGGCTGGCCGAGATCGACACCGTGGTGTTCGACAAGACCGGCACGCTGACGCTGGGCCAGCCGCGCCTGCTGCATCCCGAGACGATCGACGCCGACGCGCTGGGCCTCGCGGCGGCGATGGCGCTGCATTCGCGCCATCCCTATTCCCGCGCGCTGGCGGCGGCCGGCGCCGCGCTGGCGCCGCCGCTCGACGCAAGCGTCGTCTCCGAGCATCCCGGCGCCGGACTGGAAGCGCGCATCGGCAAGCAGGTTTATCGCCTCGGCCGCGCGAGCTGGGCGCTGTCGCGACCCGACGAGGACAACGATATCGGCGCGGCCAATGTCGTGCTGGCGCGCGATGGGCGGCGGCTCGCCGGTTTCGCGTTCGAGGATGGCTTGCGCGACGGCGCGCGCGCGGCCATCGGCGAATTGACCGAGCGGGGTTTCGATGTCGAGGTGCTGTCCGGCGACCGCGACGCGGCGGTGCGCCGCATCGCCGGCGAGCTCGGCGCGCGGCATCTCGCCGAGGTGACGCCCGCCGGCAAGGTCGCGCGCATCGGCGAGATCGAGGCAGGCGGCCATCGCGTGCTGATGGTCGGCGACGGCCTCAACGACGCGCCGGCGCTGGCCGCCGCGCACGCCTCGATGGCGCCGGCGTCCGCCGCCGACGTCGGCCGCAACGCCGCCGATCTGGTGTTCCTGCACGAAAGCCTGCGCGCGGTTCCGGAAGCCATCGGCATCGCCCGAAACGCCGCGCGGCTGGTGCAACAAAATCTCGCGCTGGCGGTTGGGTATAACGTGATCGCGGTGCCGATTGCCGTACTCGGCTATGTGACGCCGCTGATCGCGGCGGCGGCGATGTCGTCGTCGTCGATCATCGTGATCGCCAATGCGCTGCGGCTGCGCGGCGTCAGGCGCGGCCGTACCCCGGCGCGCGCGCCAACGTCGCCGTCGCTGGTCGCGCAACCTGTCGCAGGGAACAGCGGATGACCGATTTTCTCTATCTGGTGCCGATCGCGCTCGGTCTCGGGCTCGCCGGTCTCGCCGCCTTCATGTGGGCGTTGCGAAGCGGGCAGTACGATGACCTCGACGGCGCCGCCGAACGCATCCTGCTCGACGACGACAAGCCGCTTCGGAAGTGAGAGCGGGGTCGCCGGTTAGAGCATGATCCCGAAAAGTGGAAACCGGTTTTCGGACAAGATCATGCTCAAACAAAAGGATAAGCAAGGAGTCTGATTCAACGCAATTGAAACAGACTCTACGTCGCGAACGAGCGCGACGGAGCGAGATGCAGGGCGAAGGCGTCCGCCTTGTCGCCGGCGCGCGGATAAATCTCGCTGACCAGCGGATCGTGCCCCGGAATGACGCGGTCGGGATGCCCGGCCAGCCGCTCGGCGGTGGCCCAGCCGTCGATCATGTCGCCGACATTGTAGACGATCGGGAACGGGCTGCGCCGCTGCAGGTTGGCGTAGTAATGCGCGGCGTCGGACGCCAGCACCACCGGCCCGCGCGCGGTCGGCACCCGCACGATCTGCAAGCCGTCGGAGTGGCCGCCGACATGGTGCAGCGTCACGCCCGGCGCGACCTCGCCGTCGCCGCGATGAAACCTCACCCGCTCGCTGTAGACATGGCGCACCATCAAGGTCACATCCTCGACGGAGAATGGATGCCGCAGCGCGCCGTGGCACATGCAACGCCCGGTGGCGTAGCTCATCTCGCGATCCTGGAGGTGGAACCGGGCGTTGGGGAAGCGGTCGAGATTGCCGGCATGGTCGTAATGCAGATGCGTGACCACCACGTCGCGGATGCTCTGCGCATCCACGCCGAACGCCGCCAGCGCGTCGACCGGGTTGACGGTCAGCCGGCGGCTGCGCTCTTTGGCCGCGGCTTCGTTGAAGCCGGTGTCGACCAGAATGTCGCGGCCGCCGCCACGGATCAGCCAGACGAAATAGTCGAGGTCCGATGCCGTGGTTTCGTGGGGGTCGGGGCTGAGGAAATTCATGTGCGGCGTGCGCGGCGACATCGTCGCGTAGCGGATGGCGAAGATTTCGTAGATTTGTGACACCAGCGGTCCTCTCGGCGCGTTTCCCGCCCGCATTGAGGCCGCCATCACCGCGAATGTCAAAGGCGGCGGTCGCGCCGCTGTCGTTTGAACCTGAACCGCCGTGGCCGCGTCCAATCGGGGACGTGCTGAGGTGTCATCCAGACTTCGATCGCCGCGAACATCTCTATGTGATTGATATCACATTGCGCGCCGGGGCGGGAGTTATGATGGCACCTGTCGCAACCTTCAAGCAAACGGAGATCACATGATGAGCCGGCGAAAATATTCGGGCGCCATGCTCGCCCTCGCAATTCTGGCTGGCGGCTTCGTGATGGGGCCAGCCCCGCAGCCGGCCGTGGCCGGCGAACTTTCGGCGCAGCAGATCATCGACGGTCTGAAGCCGAAGACCCGCAGCCTCAGCGGCTCGACCCGCGCGAATCTCAACGATGCCGACGCCGCGTTCATCCGGCGGGTGCGCGGCCAGACCCGGTCGCTGTCGCTGGGCGACCGCCAGCAGATGGCCGAGATCGCCGCCAAGCGGCCGAAGATCGACGTCGAGATCAACTTCGATTTCAACTCGGCCGAACTGTCGCCCAGCGCCGAACCGCAACTGCACAGCCTCGGCAAGGCGCTCACCAGCCCGGAATTGCAGGGCGCGGTGGTGATGCTGGGCGGCCATACCGACGCCAAGGGCGGCGACGACTACAATCAGCAACTGTCGGAACGCCGCGCCGAGACGGTGAAGCGCTTCCTGGTCGCCAACTACAAGCTCGCGCCGGATCTGCTGGTGACCTCGGGCTACGGCAAGTCCGGGCTGAAAAACCCCGCCGACCCCTTCGCCGCCGAAAATCGCCGTGTCGAGATCGTCAATGTGGCCGAGAAGGAGCAGGCGGCCAAGTAACGGATTCAAGTTGCGGCGCGGTTTGAAAGTCCCGCGTCGCCCGATCTCCGACGCCAATGATGAAGCCCCCCATAACAGGGGGGCGTCCGGCCTATTTGAAAATACGGGAGGCGTGGGGTACGCTCGTGGTGTTGTTGCGACATTCGATCTGTCAGATTTTCGCGGACCCTCGCTTCATGAAATTGCGCATCGCCCTGCTTGCCGCCCTGTCGATGCTGGTGACGCCGCTGCTTCCGGCGGACGCGGCGCTCGCCGCCGGCGCCCGTGTCGCCCTGGTGATCGGCAACGCCAAATATCCCGACAATGAGACTCCCCTCAAGGAGCCGATCAACGATGCCCGCGACGTCGCCGACGAATTGAAGCGCGCCGGATTCGACGTCGAGATCGGTGAGAATCTCGGCGGCGACGCCATGCGCCGCGCCCTCGATGCGTTCTACGGGCGGATCAAGCCCGGCTCCGCCGCCCTGATTTTCTTCAGCGGCTTCGGCGTCCAGTCGGCCCGGCAGAGCTACCTCCTGCCGGTCGACGCGCAGATCTGGACCGAGGCCGATGTCCGCCGCGACGGCCTCAGCCTCGAAACCATTCTCGGCGAGATCAACGGCCGCGGCGCCGGGGTGAAGATCGCGCTGCTCGACGCCTCGCGCCGCAACCCGTTCGAGCGCCGCTTCCGCAGTTTCTCCGCCGGGCTCGCCCCGGTGATCGCGCCGAGCGGCACGCTGGTGATGTATTCGGCGGCGTTGAGTTCGGTGGTCAGCGATTCCGGCGCGGAGCGCAGCCTGTTCGTCGGCGAGTTGCTCAAGGAGATCCGCGTTCCCGGTCTCACCGCCGAGGAAACGCTGAACCGCACCCGCGTCGGCGTCACCCGCGCCTCGCGCGGCGAGCAGGTGCCGTGGATTTCGTCGTCGCTCGCGGAGGATTTTGCTTTCGTCCCCGGCGCGAAGGTCGCCAGGGTCGATCCGAAGCCGGCGCCGCCGCCGGTCGTGCCGGAGGTCAAGCCGGCCGTGCCGGTCGCGCCCGCGCCGGCGCAGCCCGCGGCGCTCAGCCCGCGACCGGAGCCGGTGAAGCCGGCGGAGGTCAAGCCGGTCGAAGCCAAGCCCATCGAAGCCAAGCCCATCGAAGCCAGGCCGGCGGAGGTCGTCAAGCCGGCCGAGGTTGCCAAGCCGGCCGAGGTCAAGCCGGCCGTCACCACCGCGCCGCCGCCGCCTCGCGTCGAGACCAGCGTGGCGTCGCTCGCCAACGAGCCGACGGTGCAGGCGCTGAACGCCCGGATCGCCGCCAACCCGAAGGACGTCAATT
The DNA here is from genome assembly GCA_039808365.1 of Xanthobacteraceae bacterium. Lineage (GTDB taxonomy): Bacteria > Pseudomonadota > Alphaproteobacteria > Rhizobiales > Xanthobacteraceae > 62-47. The sequence goes on from JBDHSX010000051.1 coordinate 21,561, forward strand.
CGCTGTACCGGCGCGGCCAGGTCTATGCCAGCAAGGGGGCCTATAGCGCGGCCATCAAGGATTTCGACGAGACGCTGAAGCTGAACCCGAAGGATGTCGAGGCGCTCAACAACCGCTGCTGGACCCGCACGGTGGTCGGCGAATTGTCGGCGGCGCTGAAGGACTGCAACGAAGCGCTGCGGCTGCGCCCCGGTTTCGTCGACGCGCTCGACAGTCGCGGCCTGCTCTATCTCAAGAGCGGCCAGGCCAGGGAGGCGATCGTCGACTTCGACGCCGCCCTCAAGGCCAACCCGCGGCTGACCTCCTCGCTCTACGGTCGCGGCCTCGCCAGGCGGCGCAGCGGCGCGGCGGCGGCCGGCGACGTCGATATCGCCAACGCCAAGGCGATGGACCCGAACATTGTCAAGGAATTTTCCGGTTACGGTTTGAACTGACGCGATATTGGACTCCGGGGATCGGTCGCCGAGCCGATCTTCGCATCATTCTGATCCCAGCACGGCTGGCATTTTCGCAGGGAGGGATTTCATCATGGCGATCGTATTGAAACGGCAAGGCCGCATCGCGCTCCGTTCGCTGCTGACCATCGGCGTGCTGGCCGCGATGAGTTGTGGGGTGGCGAGCGCGGGCGAGGTCACCGAGGGACAGATCCTGCGCGCGCTGACGCCGCAGAAGCCGCTGACACGCAGCCTGTCGATGACCCCGCCGCCGGAAGCCGCCACGACATCGACCAACGCCCGGTTCATCGACACCGTGCGCAACCGCGCCACGCGCTCGCTGTCGTCCGGCGAGCGTCAGCAGATCGCCACCATCGCCGACCAGCGGCCGAGCATCGATCTCGAAATCAACTTCGAATACAA
>JBDHSX010000052.1:0-22191 GCA_039808365.1 Xanthobacteraceae bacterium
CCCCGAAACGGCCCGATTTGAAACCTCAAACGATGAAATCGCGGATAGAACCCGGCCTTCTCTCCGTCATTGCGAGCGAAGCGAAGCAATCCAGAAGCCGCGAAGCCAGGACTGGATTGCTTCGTCGCTGACGCGCCTAGCAATCACGGTTATGAGGGCAGCTTTGGACGCGCCCGGGACACGGAAACCCTATTCCGCCGGCTTGCTCTCGGCGGGCGGCGGGGCGGACGACGCAGGGCCGGCCTTCTGGGCGGCCGCCTTCTTCTCCACCACGCGCACCGCGATGATCGAGCCCTCGTAGAGCAGCAGCAGCGGCACGGCGAGCGACATCTGGCTGATGACGTCGGGCGGCGTCAGCACCGCGGCGATGATGAAGGCGCCGACGATGAAATAGCGCCGCTTCTCGCGCAACTGCTTCGAGGTCAGCACGCCGACGCGGCCGAGCAGCGTCAGGATCACCGGCAATTGGAAAGCGATGCCGAACGCGAAGATCAGCGACATCATCAGCGACAGATATTCGCCGACCTTCGGCAACAGCGCGATCTGCGCGGTGTCGGCGCCGGGCGCCTGCTGCATCCCCAGCGAAAACCGGATCAGCATCGGCAGCACCAGGAAATACACCACCAGCGAGCCGAGGACGAAGAAGAACGGCGTCGCGACCAGATAGGGCAGGAAGGCGTTGCGCTCGTGCTTGTAGAGGCCGGGCGCGACGAACTTGTAGATCTGCGCGGCGACGATGGGGAACGAGATGAAGCCGGCGCCGAACATCGCGAGCTTCAATTGCGTGATGAAGTATTCGAGCAGCGCGGTGTAAATGAACTTGGAATTCTCCGGCCCCGCCACCCAGACGAACGGCCACACCAGCACGTTGTAGATCTGCTTGGCGAACACGAAGCACAGGATGAAGGCCACGCCGAACGCCAGCAGCGCCTTGATCAGCCGCGAGCGCAGCTCGATCAGGTGATCCATCAGGGGGGCCTTGCTGGCCTCGATGTCCTCGGCGCTCATGACGCTTTCGCATCCCTGCGCAGATCGGCGTCAAGATAGCGGTCGGCCGCGCCAACCTCGACGGCGGCGGCCCCTGCCGTATCGTGCGGCGCGGCGGCCGCCTCGCGGGTGATCGCCAACGGCTCCGACGCCGCGCCAGGAGTCTCGGGTTGAGTCTCAGCTTGAGTTTCGGCCGGCGTTTCGGTCCCTCCCGACGGCGTGGCCGGTTCGGACGCCAACGCGGGCGTCGATGATGTCGGCGCGTTGAGGTCGCCGACGTTCAGCGCGTCGCTGGCCTCCCGCGTCAGGGACGTCAGAATATTATTCTTGGACAGGCTGGTGGCGGTGTCCTTGATCTCGTCGAACGACTTCTTGAGATCGGCCATTTCGGCCTCGCGCATCGCCTCGTTGAACTGGCCCTGGAAGTCGGCCGCCATGCGGCGCACCTTGCCCATCCACTGCCCGACCGTGCGCAGCACGCCGGGCAGTTCCTTCGGGCCGATGGCGATCAGCGCCACGACGCCGATGACGACCAGTTCACTCCACCCGATGTCAAACATCAGCGCCAAACATCCGAGTCAAACACCCGCGCCAAATATCAGAAAATCCGCTCACGGGAGCCGATCATCGCCGGCCGGCGGCGAACCCGCTCCGGTCACGCCGCCACCGCCAACCGCCGCCGGCGAACCCGTTGCCGGACTGGTCAGCCGACCTTGCTGCCGACGTCGGAACGCGCCGCCGAAGGCTGCGCGCCGTGATCGATGGTCTTGACCGGCTCGGGCTTTTCCGCAGGCTTTTCATCGTCCTGCATGCCCTTCTTGAAAGCCTTGATGCCCTGCGCCACGTCGCCCATCAGGTCGGAAATCTTCCCGCGCCCGAAAAGCAGCAGGACGATCGCGATGACGACGATCCAGTGCCAAATGCTGAGTGAACCCATCCTGCCTTCCTCCAAACACGTGGCCGGCGACCGGCCTCATCTCGGTCTGAACCTAGGCTGCGAGGGCGGCAAAAACAAGGACTTCAGCCGCGTCAATCGGCAGCCGGAGGTCCGCCTTTCGGTTAGTCTTAAAGCGTGGCCGCTGTTACGGAATCAGCTTTCCGCCTCGCCTTCGGGTTCCACGGCCGGCGGCGCCAGCGCCAGTTCGAGTTCGCCATCCTCCAGCGGGTCCTCGTCCTCGCGCAGCGCCGGGTCGTCGGACGGCATCGGCACGCTGAAGCCGGATGGCAGGCGCGAATCGAGCAGGCCGGTGCCCTTGAGCTCCTCAAGGCCCGGCAGATCGCTCAGCGCCTCAAGGCTGAACTGCGAGAGGAAGGCTTCGGTGGTGCCGAAGGTCAGCGGGCGGCCCGGCGTCTTGCGGCGGCCGCGCGGCCGGATCCATCCGGTTTCCAAAAGCACGTCCAGCGTGCCCTTGGAAGTGACGACGCCGCGAATCTCCTCGATCTCGGCCCGCGTCACCGGCTGATGATAGGCGACGATCGCCAGCACCTCGATCGCCGCGCGCGACAATTTGCGCGTCTCGGTGCTCTCGCGCGTCATCAGCCACGCCAGATCGCCCGCGGTACGGAATGTCCATTTATTGGCGACGCGGACCAGGTTGACGCCGCGCATGGCATAATCCGCCTGCAATTGCGCCAGTGCCTTCTTGACGTCGACGCCGTCGGGCATGCGCTTGGCCAGCGACGCCGTATCGAGCGGCTCGGAGGCCGCGAACAGCAACGCTTCGAGCAGACGCAGTTCCTCGGGCCGCGTCTCGGACTGAACGCCGGATTCCGTGGTCTCAGGCTGAGCGACATCAGGCTGAGCGGTATCAGACGGAGCCGCATCAGACGGAGCGGCGTCAGATGGAGCCACATCAGGCTCCTGAATACGGGATTCCTCGACACGAGGCTGCGCGGCGACATCTTCGACGATCTCGAAATGCTCGATGCGCTTTCCAGCCAGACTTGCCATGGCGATGCCTCCTTGTTCCACTTACTGCGCCGGAGCGTCCGGCGCAGCCGCTGCATCGAACGCCGCGACCGGCATCCGCCTACGAAAATAAAGGGGCGCGAACGCCGCCTTCTGATTCACTTCCATCGTGCCCTCGCGCACCAGTTCAAGCGCGGCCGCGAAGCTCGACGCGAACACGGTGGCGCGCTGCGACGGATCGAGCACATAGGCGGTGAGATACTCGTCGAGACAACTCCATTCCTCGGCGATGCCGACGAGACGCTCCAGCGAGGCGCGCGCTTCCGCCAGCGACCACACCGTGCGCTTGGCGAGATGCACGGTGGCCAGCACGCGCTGCTGGCGCTGCGCGGCGTAGGCGCTGAGCAGATCGAACAGCGTCGCGGTGAATTTCGGATGCCTGATCTCGGCGATCGCCTCGGGCTGACCGCGCATGAAAATCTCGCGCTGCAATTGCGGCCGCGTCATCAGCCGGTTCGCAGCCTCGCGGATCGCCTCCAGCCGGCGCAACCGGTTGGCGAGCGCGGTGGCCATTTCCTCGGCGCTCGGTCCTTCCTCGGAGGGCGGCTCCGGCAACAGGAGCCGCGATTTCAGAAAGGCCAGCCATGCCGCCATCACCAGATAGTCGGCGGCCAGCTCCAGCCGGATTTTCCGCGCCGCCTCGACGAAGGCGAGATATTGATCGGCCAGCGCCAGGATCGAGATCTTGGTGAGGTCGACCTTCTGCTGCCGCGCCAGGTTGAGCAGCAGATCGAGCGGCCCTTCATAGCCTCCGACGTCGACGACCAGCGCCGCCTCGTCGTCGGCGGCCTCGGCGATGGCCGGCCGCCCGGTCTCGAACGAGAGAATTTCCGCGCTCATGCGTTGGCCTCCCCGGCACGATCGATCAGCGCCGCCAGCTCGGCGCGGCCCGCCGCGAGATCGAAGCCGGCATCCGGCGCGCTTCGCGCCTTCAGCGCCGCGACCGCGCGGGCATGGGCCTCGCCGGCGAGCCACGGCGTCTCATCCGCGACCGCGCGCATCTCGTCGATCTTCCCGTTGCAATGCAGCGCGACATCGCAGCCGGCGGCGAACAGCGCGCGCGTCCGCTCCGCGATCGAACCTTCCAGCGCATTCATCGATACGTCATCGCTCATCAGCAAACCCTGGAACCCGATCCCGTCGCGAATCACCTCTCCGATCATTGTCGCAGAAGTAGTCGCGGGTTGGGCGGGATCGATGGCGCTGAACACAACATGCGCGGTCATCGCCATCGGCAGGTCGTTCAGCGGCCGGAACGCCGCGAAATCGGTCCGTTCAAGCTCCGCGCGCGGGGTATCCACCACCGGAAGGCGCAAATGGCTGTCGGCGGTCGCCCGCCCGTGGCCGGGAATGTGCTTCAAAACCGGCAGCACGCCGCCCTGGTGCAAGCCGTTCGCGACCGCGCGGCCGATCGCCGCCACCTTGCCCGGTTCCGTGCCATAGGCGCGGTTGCCGATCACGGCGTCGGCGCCCGCGACCGGAACGTCGGCCAGCGGCAGGCAGTCGACGGTGATTCCCAGCGCGGCGAGATCGAACGCCATCAGCGCCGCCGCGAGATGGGCGGCGCGCAGCCCCAGTTCGGGCTCCTGATCGTAGAGCACCCCGAACAGCGCGCCCGGCGGATAGACCGGCCAGTGCGGCGGACCGAGCCGCTGCACCCGACCGCCCTCCTGATCGATCAGCACCGGCGCGTCGCGGCCGCCGACGGCTTCGCGCAGGCTCGCCACCAGGTCCTTGACCTGCGACGGGCTCTCGACGTTCCGCTTGAAAAGGATGAAGCCCCACGGCTGTCGTTCGCGCAGAAACGCGCTTTCGTCAGCCGTCAGGGCAAGCCCGGAAACTCCGGTGATAAAAGCGCGCGCATCCATTCTGGCCGATTAGCCCGCGCGCCTTCGAGGGTCAAGGAAAGCGCCGTTAATTCCTTTGGACGACGCACTGACCGCCGGCGGATTTCAGGTTTCCACAGAATTGAGCGGCCTGCTCCGAGGTGCCGAACGGCCCGACCATGGCGCGGTAGTAAACGCCGCGCGATCCCAGATCCGCCCGCTTGATCAGCGGCGCGTGCGAGCCGAGGGCCGACGGGAACTTGTGTTGCAAGGTCTTGAACGAGGCCCGCGCGTCGGCCTCGCTGCGCTGCGAAGAGACCTGAACGACGTAACCGCCGGTGGCGGCCGGTTCCGACTGAGCGGGGTTGACCGACGCCACGCGGCTGGGCGCGGCCTGCGGCGCCAGCGACAGCGGCGCGTTGGCGCCGGGCGCCGCCGGGGCGACGGCGGCGCGGGTAGTCGGCGGCGGCGCTGGCACCGGGGCCGGCGCACGGGCCGCGGGCGCCGTGGCCCCTTGGCCCTCGTCCGAACGCACGGTCAGAGTCTTGATCCTGCGCGGCTCACCGCCGCCCACCGCCGCAGCCGCGCCGCCATTGGCGGCGAGCTTGTCGCCGGGCGCAACGCTCGCGGTCGACGGCGGATTGACGTTCTGGTTCAGCGGCGGAAACACCACGCGCGGTCCGGAGCGGGCGATGTCCTTGACGTCGACAGGTTGTTCCTCGCGCGAAACCAGTTGCTCGGCGGCATTGCCGGCGGCCATCCGATCCTGAATCTGTTTGCTCGCGCCGTCGGCGGCCGATGCCGGCACCACCTTGTTCGGCCCGGCGTCGGCCTTGATGATCGGAGGTTCGCCGCTGCGCGTGGTCCCGACGAAGGTGCGATAGGCGAACGCGGCGCCGGTGCCGACCACCGCGAGCGCGACCACCGCGGCGACCGTGGCCAGTCCCTTGCGGCGGGGCTTGCGCGCCTCGGCGTCGCCGCCGTCGTCCTCCTCATAGGCATAATCGTCGTAATAGCCGGCCGGCTGCGGGTTGCCGTAGGCCGCGTGGTCGGCCTCCGACGGCAGCGGGCCGTAAAGCGCCTCGTCGTAACGCGCCGAATGATCGGCCTCGGGCTGCGTCTGCGGCGAGGTCTGATAGGTCGGTTCGGGCAGATGATGCGCCGCGGCGTAGCGGCGCAGCGGATGGACGTCCCGCGCCATGGCCGGCTCGGCGGGCGACGGCGGCGGCGCGGCACGATCCCGCATCCAGGGCGGCGGTCCGCCGGCGTGAGCGTCCGCGGCATTCCTGTCACGGCCGAAATCGGCATTCGGATCGGCCTGGCCGATCAATCGCGCCAGTTCGGCGAGCGGATCGCTCTCGGTCCTTGCCGATGGATGATAATCGCGTTCCATCGCGTCGGCGGCGGCATAAGTTCGTTCGTGATATCGATCAGCCATGTGATGTGCATCCCCTTCGGGAAAGCGCCGACCCGTCGTTCTAACGAAACGAACGCTACCGGATGCCGACGTCACCCCATGCCGCCGGCGATCCTTAACCCCACTCTAACGCATCTCGACCGGCGCGGTGACGCCCAGAACGGCAAGACCTGATGCCAGAACCGAAACGACGCCCTGCACCAAAGCCAGACGCGATAAAGTAAGTTCTGCATCATTATTGATAATGAAGCGTAAATGAGGCGCATCCCGTCCCTTGGTCCAGAGCGCGTGAAATTCGCTGGCGAGATCATAGAGATAGAACGCCACCCGATGGGGCTCGTGGGCCAGCGCCGCCGCCTCCAGCGTGCGGGGGTAAAGCGCCAGCCTGCGAATTAAATCAAGTTCGACCGGATCGGTCAGCCGGTCGAGCTTCGCGGCGCGCAAAAATGCAAGCCGCGCGACATCGTCCTCCGGCAGATCGGCGATCACCTCGCGGGCGTTGCGGAAGATCGAGTGACCGCGGGCGTGGCCGTACTGCACGTAGAACACCGGGTTGTCCTTCGACTGCTCGATCACCTTGGCGAGATCGAAGTCGAGCACGGCGTCGTTCTTGCGAAACAGCATCATGAAACGCACGGCGTCGCAGCCGACTTCGTCCACCACCTCGCGCAAGGTGACGAAATCGCCGGCGCGCTTCGACATCTTCACCGGCTCGCCGTTGCGCAGCAGCTTGACCAGTTGCACGATCTTGACGTCGAGCGTCGCTTCATTGTTGGTGACGGCCGAAATCGCCGCCTGCACGCGCTTGATATAGCCGCCGTGATCGGCGCCCCAGACGTCGACGAGATCGCGGAAGCCGCGATCGTACTTGGTCTTGTGATAGGCGATGTCGGAGGCGAAGTAGGTATAGCCGCCGTCCGACTTCAACAGCGGCCGATCGACATCGTCGCCATAGGCGGTGGCGCGGAATAGCGTCTGCTCGCGATCTTCCCAGTCCTCCACCGGCGCGCCCTTCGGCGGCGGCAGCCGGCCCTCGTAGACGTCGCCCTTGGCGCGCAGGAAAGCGATGGTCGCGGCGACGCGGTCGGTGCCGCCCTCGATCAGCGAGCGCTCCGAGAAAAACACCTCATGGGTGATGTTGAGCGCGGCGAGATCGCCCCGGATCATGTCCATCATCATCGCGATGGATGTGGCGCGCACCAGGGGAAGCCATTCGGACTCCGGCTGCTTGAGCAGCGCGTCGCCATGTGTCGCCGCCAGCGCCGCGCCGACCGGCTGAAGATAGTCGCCGGGATAAAGCCCGTCCGGAATTTCGCCGATGGTTTCGCCGAGCGCCTCGCGGTAGCGAAGGAACGCGGAACGCGCCAGCACATCGACCTGCGCGCCGGCGTCGTTGATGTAGTATTCGCGCGTCACGTCGTGCCCGGCGAAGGCGAGCAGGCTCGCCAGGGCGTCGCCGAACACCGCGCCACGGCAATGGCCGACATGCATCGGCCCGGTCGGATTGGCGGAGACATATTCGACATTGACCTTGCGGCCGTCGCCGATATGGCTGCGGCCGTAGCCCGTGCCGGCGTCGAGGATGCTGCCGAGCGCGTCGATCCACACCGTGGGGTGTAGCCGCATGTTGATGAAGCCGGGACCGGCGACGTCGACGGCGGCGACCAGCGGGTCGGCGCGCAGACCGGCCGCGATGGCCTCGGCCAGATCGCGCGGCTTGGCCTTGGCCTCCTTCGCCAGCACCATGGCGGCGTTGGTGGCCATGTCGCCGTGGGAGGCGTCCTTCGGCGGCTCCACCACCACCCGCGACAGATCGGCCCCCGCCGGCAACACCCCGTCGGCGGCCAAGGCGCGGCAGACCCCCTGCACCCGCGCAAGCAGGTTGGCGAAAGGGTGCGGTGCGGGGACGGGATCGGGCATGACTGTCGCTCGGTTTGGCGGGAGTTTTAAGGTGCGCGACCGCGCGCGAGGCGGCGGAACGAGCGTCCGCGCCGCCTAACGCAAATCGGGGGTCGAGTCAAAAATCCGCCGGTGCTCGGTCAGGGCGTAACGATCGGTCATTCCGGCGATGTAATTGCAGACCCGCCGGGCGAAATCGCCCTCCGGCTCGTCGCCGCGCTCGGGCAGCCACTCGGGCGGCAGGTCCGAGGGCACGCTCCGGTAGTGCGCGAACAGATCGCCGACCACGCCCTCGGCGTCGCGCATCACCCGCGCCACGCGCGGATGGCGATACATATGCTGTCGCAGAAACGCCTTGATCGCGGCCTCCTCCCGCGCGATCCCGGCAGAGAACGCCGCCAGCGCGCCGGGATGATGCCGAACCTCGTCGACGCTGGAAGGCTTGGCGACGACGAGCCGGCTTTGCGTCTCGGTCACCACCGACCCGATCAGACAGGAAATCAGTTCGCGGATCAGTTCGGCGCCGAAGCGCGGCGCGGCGAGCCCCGGATAACGCGCGGCGGTTTGCTCGATCAGCCCCGCCAGCAGCGGCACCGCCTTGAGGTCGGCGATGGTGAACAATCCGGCGCGCAAGCCGTCGTCCATGTCGTGGGCGTCATAGGCGATATCGTCGGCGACGGCGGCGACCTGCGCCTCCAGCGAGGCGAAGCTTTCCAGTTCCAGATCGTAGGCGCGATTGAACTCGGCGATGCCCACCGGCAGTCGGGAGCCGGCGTCGGGATCGTGGCGATCCAGCAGCGGGCCGTTGTGCTTGACGATGCCCTCCAGTGTTTCCCAGGTCAGGTTGAGGCCGTCGAAGGTCGGGTAGTGATGCTCCAGCGCGGTCACCAGCCGCAACGCCTGCGCGTTGTGATCGAAGCCGCCAAAATCCCTCAGGCAGCGGTCCAGTGCCCGCTCGCCGGCGTGGCCGAACGGCGGGTGGCCGAGATCGTGCGCCAGCGCCAAGGTCTCGGTCAGATCCTCGTCGAGCCCGAGTTGCCGCGCCAGGGCCCGGGCGATCTGCGCCACTTCCAGCGAATGGGTCAGCCGGGTGCGGTAATGGTCGCCCTCGTGGAAAACGAAGACCTGGGTCTTGTGCTTGAGGCGGCGGAACGCGGTGGAATGGATGACGCGGTCGCAATCGCGCCGGAAGGCGCTGCGGGTCGCGCTCGGCGGTTCCTCGAACTGCCGTCCCCGGCTGCGGGCCGGGTCGCAGGCATAAGCCTGCCGGGGAGCAGCCATTCCAACCGCCACGTTGTTTTCAACCTATAAAGTTTGATTCCGTCGTCCCGCACACTTAACTATGCTTGATGGCATATACAAATGGATGCCCTTGATTCCGGAGCGATAGCGATGACGGACGCCAGCGTCACCATCAGCGAGCGGGCTGCCCGCCGCATCGGCGAAATCCTCAAGACCGAGGGTGACGGCGCGATGCTGCGCATCAGCGTCGAGGGTGGCGGCTGTTCCGGATTTCAGTATAAATTCGATGTCGAGCGGGCGCGGGCCGACGACGACCTGGTGATTGCCCGCGACAGCGCCGTGGTGCTGGTGGACCCTGCCTCGGCGCCGTTCCTGGCGGGCTCGGAGGTCGATTTCGTCGACGACCTGATCGGCGCCTCGTTCCGCGTCAACAACCCCAACGCCACCGCCTCCTGCGGCTGCGGCACCAGCTTTTCGGTCTGATCGACAAACGGCTTGCAAGCGAGCCGCCGCGCAATTTGAGAGAACGTCATTGCCGGGCTTGACCCGGCAATCCATCATTTTCAAAAAGGGATGGATGCCCGGATCAAGTCCGGGCATGACGTTTCCGTTTGAACGAAACCCGCCCTACTCCGCCGCCGCGACGCGCGGACGTTCCATTTCGGCGTCCTCGAACTGCGGCTCCAGCCGCCGTTTCAGGCGCTGGTCGACGCGGTCGAGGTAGATGTAGATCACCGGCGTGATGAACAGCGTCAGAAGCTGCGACACCATCAGGCCGCCGACCACCGCGACGCCGAGCGGCTGGCGCAATTCGGCGCCGGCGCCGGTGCCGAGCGCGATCGGCAGGGTGCCGAAGATCGCCGCGAACGTCGTCATCATGATCGGACGGAAGCGCAGCAGCGCCGCTTCCCGGATCGCATGTTCGGCGGACAGGCCGGCGTTTCGCCGCTCGATGGCGAAATCGACCATCATGATGGCGTTCTTCTTGACGATGCCGACCAGCATGACGATGCCGATCATGGCGATCACCGATAGCTCCATATGGAACAGCATCAGGGTCAGGATCGCGCCGATGCCGGCCGACGGCAGGCCGGAGATGATGGTGATCGGGTGGATGAAGCTCTCGTAGAGAATGCCGAGAATGACGAAGGCGGCGAAGATCGCGGCGAGGATGAGAATACCCTGCCCGCGCAAGGAATCCTGGAACACCTGCGCCGTGCCCGAAAAGCCGGTGACGATGGTGACCGGCAGCCGCGCCTCGCGCTCGATCTCGGTGATCTTGTCCACCGCGTAGCCGAGCGAGACGCCCGGCGCGAGGTTGAACGAGATCGTCACCGCCGGCTGCTGACCCTGATGGTTGATCTGCAACGGCCCGACGGACGGCACCATGCGCGCCACCGCGTCGAGCGGAATCGGCTGGCCCTGCGCGGTCTTGACGTAGAGTTTTGAGAGATCGGAGGGATCGATGCGGAACTCCGGCTTGGCCTCCATGATGATCTTGTAGTCGTTGGACGGCATGTAGATGGTGCCGACCTGCCGGGTGCCGTAGGCGTTGAACAACTCGTTGCGGATCTGGCCGACGGAAATTCCGAACACCGCCGCCTTCTCGCGATCGACCTCGACGGTGAGCTGCGGGTTCTTGATGTACAAGTCGTTGGTGACGTCGAGCAGCCCCGGCACCTTCGAGATCAGCTCGTTCATCCGCGGCGCCAGCCGATAGAGCGCGTCGGTGTCGCCGCTCTGAAGCACGTACTGGTATTGGCTCTTTGAAATGCGGCCGCCGATATTGAGATTCTGAATGCCCTGGAAGAACGCCTGCAAGCCCGGCACCTGCAACGCGGTGCGGCGCAGCCGCCCGATCACGGTCTGCACGTCGTCGCGTTCTTTCCTCGGTTTCAGCGAAATGAAGAAGCGGCCGTAATTGGTGGTGGTGTTGGGACCGCCGGAGCCGACCGTGCTGTTGATGTATTCGACCGCGGGATCGGCTTGCAGCAGCGCCGCCAGCGCCTTCTGGCGCTGCGCCATCGCGTCATACGAGGTGTCGGTCGCCGCCTCGGTGACGCCGACCAGGAAGCCGGTGTCCTCCTGCGGGAAGAACCCCTTGGGCACGATGATATAGAGATAGACCGTTCCGGCCAGCGTCAGCAGCGTGACGCCGAGCATGATCGACTTGTAGGCCAGAACGCGGTCGAGCGCCCATTCGTAGGCGCGCAACAGGCCGGCGAACATGGTCTCGAAGGCGCGCAGCACAATGTTCGGCCGCTTTTCGTGATCGTGCGCGCGCAACAGCCGCGCGCACAGCATCGGCGTCAGCGTCAGCGAGACGAAGCCGGACATCAGGATGGCGACCGCCACCGTCACCGCGAATTCCCGGAACACGCGCCCGACGATGCCGCCCATCAGCAGCACCGGGATGAACACCGCGATCAGCGAGAACGTGATCGAGATGATGGTGAAGCCGATCTCGCGCGAGCCCTTCAACGCGGCCTCGTAGGGCGGCAGGCCGCCCTCGATGTGACGCATGATGTTTTCGAGCATGACGATGGCGTCGTCGACCACGAATCCCACCGACAGCGTCAGCGCCAGCAGCGTCATGTTGTTGATCGAGAAGTCGAACAGATACATCAGCGCGCAGGTGCCGATCAGCGAGATCGGCACCGCCAGCGCCGGGATGAAGGTCGCGGGAACCGAGCGCAGGAACAGGAAGATCACCAGGATCACCAGCACCACGGCGATCATCAGCGTTTCCTCGACGTCGGCCACCGCCTGACGGATCGAAATCGAGCGATCCATCATGACGTCGACCGACACCGACGGCGGGATTTGCGCCCGCAAGGCCGGCAGCTTGGCGCGCACGCCGTCCACCACCTCGACCAGATTGGCGTCCGGCTGCTTCTGCACCGCCAGCACGATGGAGCGGTCGCCGTTGAGCCAGGTCGCGATCTTGTCGTTCTCGACGCTGTCGTAGACCGAGGCGATCTCGTCGAGCTTCACCGGCGAGCCGTTGCGCCACGCCACGATCACCTTGCTGTATTCCGACGCCTTCGGCATCTGGCCCGACGCCACCAGGGCGACGTCCTGCTCGGGGCCGTTGAGGGTGCCGACCGGCGTCGACGAATTGGCGTTGGTGACGGCGTTGCGCACGTCGTCCAGCGTCAACCCGCGCGCCGCCGCCGCCTGCGGGTCGACCTGGACGCGGATCGCGAATTTCTGGCTGCCGTAGACCAGAACCTGGGCGACGCCGGGAATTTGCGACAGCGTCTGCCCCACGGTGATCTCGCCATATTCGTTCACCGCCGACAATGGCAGCGTGTCGGAAGACAGCGACAGGTAGATCACCGGATAGTCCGCCGGGTTCACCTTGCGGAAGCTCGGCGGAATCGTCATCTCGATCGGCAGCCGGCGCTGCGCGATGGTCAGCGCGGTCTGCACGTCCAGCGAGGCCGCGTCGATATTGCGGTTGAGGTCGAACTGGATGGTGATGGTCGATTGGCCCTGCGACGATTGCGACGACATTGAGGAAATGCCGGCGATGGTCGACAGTTGCCGTTCGATGATGCCGGCGACCGAAGCCGCCATGGTCTCGGCGCTGGCGCCGGGCAGCGTCGCGGTCACCGCGATGGTCGGGAAATCGACCTTGGGCAGCGCCGATACCGGCAGCAGGCGGAAGCCAAAAACGCCGAACGCGATGATCGACGCCGTCAGCAGCGTCGTCAGCACCGGGCGGCGGATGCAAAGCTCGGAGAGCGTCATGCGTCAGGCTCCCGCCTTGCGTTCCCGCACCTGGACCAGCGTGCCGTCGCGCAGCAGCAACTGGCCATCGACGACGACATCCTCGCCGCCGTTCAGGCCGCTCGCGATGACGGAAGTGCCGGCGGCGGTGCGGGCCACCGTCACCGGGCGCACCGTGGCCTTGCCGTCGCCGATGACGAAAATGAAATCGCCCTTCTGGCTGCGCTGCACCGCCGCCGAAGGCACCACGACGGCGTCCTCGTCGCGGATGATCAATCGGGTGTTGACCAGCGTTCCGGGCCACAATGCCTCGCGGCCGTTGTCCATGATGCCGCGGACCATCACCATGCCGGTGGTGGCGTCGACGGTGTTCTCCACCATCGCGACCTTGCCCTGTTCCGATGTCTCGCGGCCCGGCACCGCGGCCACGACCTGGGCGGTACCGCCCGCCATCGCGTCGCGCAGGTCGCTCAGCACGGCCTGCGGCACTGCGAATGTCACATAGACCGGCGCCATCTGGTTAATGGTGGCGAGCGGCGCGAGGTCGGCCGGACGCACGAAATTGCCGATCTTGACGTTGGCCGCGCTGATGCGGCCGTCGAACGGCGCGCGAATGACGGTGTAGCTTTTCTGCACCCGCAGGTTGTCCAGCGCCGCCTCATCGGCCTTGATGGTTCCGGTCAGGATGTCGGCCTGGGTCTTGGCGTTGTCGAGATTGACCTGGGTGGTGGCGCCCTTGCCGATCAATTCGCTGTAACGCTGGAGATCGCGCTGCGCGCCAGCCAGTTGAGCGCGGTCGCGGGCCAGCGCCCCCTCCGCCTGCTCGATCTGCGCATCGATCTGCCGCGCGTCCAGCGTGAACAGGAGATCGCCCTGCTTGACGCGCGCGCCATCCTCGAAATGAACCGCGACGATGGTGGTTTCGATCCGGGATTTCAGCGCCACGCTGGAAATCGGCGTCACCGTGCCGATGGCCTCGACCGCGACGGGAACCGGCTGCCGCACCGCCTTTGCGACCTCCACCACGACCTTTCGCGGGCCGGGCGCAACCTTGGCGGCGGCGCGTTCGGGATACCACGACGCGCGCGTCTGATAGGCTGCGGCGGCTCCGGCCGCCAGCAACACCGCCGCAACGATCCAACCACGCTTCGCCATCGCCGTTCCGCACCCGCCGCGCGGCACAAAAGCGGCGCGGCTTCAATCCGTGACAATTCCGGAAACTACATTCCGGCGGATGGACTTACCACACCGTGCCGGATCGGGATATGCGGCAATGTAAAATCCGACCGGTCCGTTCGTGACATCTTCGTCATGTTGCCGCCGGCTCGCCGCTTCCCCGTCCCTATCCGGCTGTCGCGGGGGGCGGTATATTCGCCATCCGGCCGGCAGGGCGAGATCGCGAAAGGCAGTACCATCAATGAGGATCGCCACCTGGAACGTCAATTCGGTTCGTCAGCGTCTCGACCATCTTCTGACATGGCTCGGCGACTGCGCGCCGGACATCGCCTGCCTGCAGGAGATCAAATGCGTCGACGAGGCCTTTCCGCGCGAGGCGGTCGAGGCGCTCGGCTACAACGTCGTCACTCACGGCCAGAAGACTTTTAATGGCGTCGCCTTGCTGTCGCGCCTGCCGTTCGACGAAACCGCGCCCCGGCTCGCCGGCGACCCCGACGACGCCCATGCCCGTTTCCTCGAAGGCGTGGTGCCGCTAAAGCGCGGGGTGCTGCGCGTCGCCTGTCTCTACCTGCCCAACGGCAATCCGGCCAACACCGACAAATATCCCTACAAGCTGAACTGGATGTCGCGGCTTCACGACTATGCCCAGGCGCGCCTCAAGGCCGAGGAACCGCTGGTGCTGGCCGGCGACTTCAACGTCATCCCGGCGGCGCGCGACGTCTACAATCCCGACGCCTGGATCGACGACGCGCTGTTCCGGCTTGAGACGCGGGAACGGTTTCAGGCCCTGCTCGGCCTCGGGCTGACCGACGCGCTGCGCGCCACGACCGACGCCGCCGGGCAATATACGTTCTGGGACTATCAGGCCGGCGCCTGGCAAAAGAACAACGGCCTGCGCATCGATCATCTGCTGCTGTCGCCGCAGGCCGGCGACCGCCTCACCGGCGTCGGCATCGACAAATACGTCCGCACCTGGGAAAAGCCGTCGGATCACGTCCCGGTGTGGATCGATCTCGACCTGGAGTGAGCCCGCCCGGCCGGCATGCGACATCCCCGCCGCATCGACCGGAACTCTCAACGCACCTCGGCGGGCGGCAACAGCGCGACACCGGGCGCGACGCCATAAGCGGCCGGGACCTGGAGTCCCTGGGTGGCCTCGCGCACCCGCGCCGTCGTTTCCTGCACCACCGCGCCAAACGGCTGGTTCGGGGTCGCCAGCGTTTGCAGCAGGGCACGCAGGAAAGGACTGTCGAGCCCCTCGCCATCGAGGGCGGCCTGACCAGGCTGGGTCGAATAAAACACCACGCCATGCGGTGCGATGCCCTGCGCCGTCGCGAGACCGGCATGCAGCCGTGACGGCGTCTGCGCCACGGCCACATGCCGCGACGCCGCGACCGCGCGGGCCTCGACGAAGGGATCGTCGCGGCACGCATCAACAATGACCAGGGCGCCCCGTCGTGCCTTGGCGACCGACGCGGTGAGGTCCGAAAGCGCCAGCGCGCCGCTTTTCAGATCACGGTCGCTTTCGGGCGCGGCATCGACGGGGATGAGATAATTCACGCCGTCCGCCTCGACACCATGACCGGCGTAGAACACCAGCACCACGTCCGCCTGCGCCGCCCGCGCCGCAATGGCGGCAGGTACGCGGCGCAACTCCGACGCGCCGAGGTTTTCCGCGATTTCGACCGCATCGAATCCCATTTCGGCCAGGGCATTGGCCATCACCGCCGCATCCCGTGGGGGATTTGGCAGATCGGCCAGCTTGAGATAGTCCCCCTGACCGATGACGAAGGCAACGCGCGTCAGGCCATCGGGCGATCCCTTGCCGACCGTCGCGCCGATGTCAAAAATATTGCGGAACACGCCGGCTTCACCGCGTTTCATCGGCCGTGTCAGTTGCATCAGGCGGAACGACGCCAGCATCCGCTCGTACCGTTTCGGCGTCGCCGCGGTCTCCCTCAGGATTCGCTGGTAGATCGCAACCGCGCCGGACACATCGCCGCGCCGCTCCGCGACGCGGGCAAGACCAAGCGCGGGGCCAAAACTGGTGGCGTCGAGCCGCGCCGCCTCGCCATAGAGCTTTTCGGCAATCCCGAAGTCCTTGATCTTGTCGAGCGCCAGATCGCCCGCGCGAACCAACAGTTCGATCTTCGCGGCTTTGGCCTCGGCCGGCGCCATGTCTCCGGTGTCATGGGCAGCGGCAAGCAGGTCATCATAGGCGGCCTTGAGATCGCCCGCCCGCAGTTCGACTTCCGATTTGTGGATCAATGCAAGACGCCGGAACGGCGGCCCCAAGGCAGCGGCCGCCGCAAAATCCTCCCTGGCCCGGATCAGAAGCCCGAGCCGACGCAGCAGGCGGCCGCGCGCCGACAGCGCCACCCCCGCCATCCGATCGATCGCGACGGCGCGGTCGAGATCGGCGAGCGCGGCGGCGACATCGCCGGCGCGCTCGTGCTCCAGCGCACGCTGCACGTAGGGCGTGGCCGAACGCGGAGCCGCCGCGATCGCCCTGCCGATGTCGGCTTGCGCCGCGGCCGAATGACCGAGAACCTGATTGATGGTCACGCGCAAGGCCAGCGCCTCGCCCTTCATCGGACCATCCAGCGCAATCGCGGATTCAACATCGGCGAGCGCATCGTGAAGCCGGGCCTGCGTCGGCGGCGCATACGCCGGCACGCCGCTATTGCCGGCGTCCGGCGTCATGCCGCTTTGCACCACTTGCAGAAAACGCATCAAGCCACGGAAGAATCCGGCCTTCTGCCGATCCTGTCCGCTGGGATTGCCGGCAAGAACGCGACCGCACGCGGCCTCGATGCCCGCGAGGTCGGAAGCCGGCAGCATCGTCGTCCTGATCCGCTCATCCGCGCAGGCCGTCATATCGTCGGCGGCACGGGCGGACGACGGCGCGGCCGCCGCAAGCATCACGAAAAGCGCACTCGCGGACAATATCGAGCGCAACGGCGTCATGCAGGTTTTGCCGCGTCGAATATCCATCGGGCCAGTTTAGCCCGTCAACCTGCCCTGTCACACGGAAATGGAACAGGCATGCCGACGCCAGAGGCCCGTGGCCGGCCCGCCCTCAATCGCGGCGGCCCTGCACCCAGTGCTCAAGCATCTTCAGCGCCATGGCGCGATCGTCCTCGGACGCCTTGGCGATCGCCTTGTTGTAGCTGTCCTTGATCCAGGCTTCCTCGGGACCGGCGCTGTCGCGCGCCAGCGTCAGCCACATCAGGCCGCGCGCCGCCTGCCGCGGCAGGTGGTCGCCGTTGAACAGCATCTGGCCGAGCAGCGCCTGCGCCTGATGCTGCCCCTTCTGGGCGGCGAGGCCGAGCCAGCGGATGCCGTATTTCGGATCGCGCGTCGCGCCGGTGCCGTCGAGATAGAGCCGCGCCAGATCATATTGCGCGTCGGCGTTGCCGAAATATGACGCGGCATAGGAGAACATTTCCCGCGCGCGATTGACGTCCGGCTTGATCTTGCTGTTGGGGATGCCGGCGAGGAAATAACGGCCAAGCGCCACGAAGGCATTGGCGACAACCGCGGCCTGCGGCGCGGTCGGGCTGTCCTCGGCATGGGCGTTGGCGATGCGGCTGAAATAATGGAACGCGCGCAGATCGTCGCGAGCGACGCCGTCGCCCCTGGCGTACATCCGGCCAAGCTTCCACTGCGCGATCGGATGACCGTCCTCGGCCGCGTATTGCAGGGCGCTCAGCGAATTGCTCGCGGGCGCCGGCTTGCCCAGCGCGCCGGCGGCGCCCACGGGCGGCGCGGCGGAGACCATCGGCGCCGCCGGATCCTGACCGACGGTGGTGCCGTCGAACGCGAACGCCGGCGCGCCCGCCAATGTCAAGCACACACCCAACGCAACGACGATACGCTCAGATATCCGCATGGCACTGCTTCTCACGCACCCCGCCCCGCTGCGCTACGGCGCCGTTCACGGCGAGAGCGGCCTGCCGAACCTGCATCCGGTGCGGCATTCCGCCAACGTCGAACATGTCTTTGGCGACATCACGGCCGCCTGACTTCGAATCCGCGACGGACGGTGTCTTTTTGAAGATTTCGGCGACCGCCCGCGAATGCAGCGGCGCTGCCGTCGCAGAGCGGCCCGGCGGTCCCGGCCTGACGTTGATCTTGAAGCTCGGCTTGGCGTTCATCGCGAACCTGTTTCCCCGGCCATCTCCCCGGATCCGGAATCTGGATTTCCGTCGCCTTCGCGAGTGCCGCGGCCATTGGCCTGTGGAGAAATCATCTCATGGAGGGGTGTGGCTAAATAGCGGCGCGCGCAACAGCCGGCGGCATGATCCGTCAAATCTTCGAGGACTGTGGCGTGCCGGCAACAAGAACACCCCGCCGCCGGCTGTCGCCGCGCGGCCGCGCCGGTCCTGAGCGGGGTTTGCGCGGCGCAACACCGGTTGACCGCGCCGGCTTGACGCGCGGCGGCGGCGTCAGATGTTGAGGGCCCGGCCGTAGGCGTCGAGCACCGCTTCCTTCATCATCTCCGACAGCGTCGGGTGCGGGAAGACGGTATGCATCAGATCTTCCTCGGTGGTCTCAAGGTTCATCGCCACCACGTAGCCCTGGATCAGTTCGGTGACCTCGGCCCCGATCATATGGGCGCCGAGAAGCTGGCCGGTCTTCTTGTCGAAGATCACCTTGATCAAGCCCTGATCCTCGCCGAGCGCGATCGCCTTGCCGTTGCCGACGAAGGGGAAACGGCCGACGCGGATGTCGCGGCCCTGCTCCTTCGCTTTGGCTTCCGTCAGACCGACGGAGGCGATCTGCGGATGGCAGTAGGTGCATCCGGGGATCAGGCTCTTGTCCATCGCGTGCGGGTTGAGGCCCTTGATCGCCTCGACGCAGATCACGCCCTCATGCTCGGCCTTGTGCGCCAGCATCGGGGGACCGGCGACGTCGCCGATGGCGTAAATGCCCGGCACGTTGGTCTTGCCGTAGCCGTCGACCACCACACAGCCGCGATCGGTCTTGACCCCGAGCTTCTCAAGCCCCAGCCCCTCGATGTTGCCGACCACGCCGACCGCCGAAATCACCCGCTCGAATTCGGCGGTGACCGGCTTGCCCTTGCCATCGTCAATGGTGGCGACGACGCTGTCGGCCTTTTTGTCGAGCTTGGTGACCTTGGTGCCGGACATGATCTTGATGCCCTGCTTCTCAAACTGCTTGCGGGCGAGGCCGGCGATCTCGGCGTCCTCGACCGGCAGGATCTGCGGCAGCACCTCGACCACCGTCACTTCCGCGCCCATCGTGCGGAAGAACGAGGCGAACTCGATGCCGATGGCGCCCGAGCCGACCACCAGCAGCGACTTCGGCATGCGATCCGGCACCATGGCCTCGAAATAGGTCCACACCAGTTTCTTGTCGCCCTCCAGCCCCGGCAGCGCGCGCGGCCGCGCGCCGGTGGCCAGAATAATATGCTTGGCCTGATAGCTGCCCTCGCCCTGCGCGCCCTTCGGCGCATCGACCGGCGATTTCTTCACCGTGATTTTGCCGGGCGCGTCGATCGACGCCTCGCCCCAGATCACGGTGACCTTGTTCTTCTTCATCAGGAAGCCGACGCCGTCGTTGAGGCGCTTGGAAACGCCGCGCGAGCGCGCGACCACCGCTTTCGGATCGAAGCTCACCTTCTCCGCCGACAGGCCATAATCCTTGGCGTGTTGCATGTAGTGATAGATTTCCGCCGAGCGCAGCAGCGCCTTGGTCGGAATGCAGCCCCAGTTCAGGCAGATGCCGCCGAGATACTGCTTTTCGACGATCGCGGTCTTGAGGCCAAGCTGGGCGGCGCGGATCGCGGTGACGTAGCCGCCCGGTCCGGAGCCGATGATGATGACGTCGAAGGATGTGTCGGCCATTGTCATACGCTTCTTATCTTCCGCTCTCCCCTTGCAGGAGAGGGTGGCGAGCGCCGCTCGCCGGGAGAGGGAAAGGATTTACACCATCATCGTCATCGGGTTTTCGATCAGCGCCTTGAAGGCCCCGAGCAGTTCGGCGCCGAGCGCGCCGTCCACCGCGCGGTGATCGCAAGACAGCGTGACGCTCATCATGTTGGCGACCTCGACCTTGCCGTCGCGGACGATGGCGCGCTGCTCGCCGGTGCCGACCGCGAGAATGGTGGCGTGCGGCGGATTGATGACGGCGGTAAAATCCTTGATGCCGAACATGCCGAGGTTCGAGACCGCCGTGGTGCCGCCCTGATACTCCTCCGGCTTGAGCTTGCGATTGCGCGCGCGCGCGGCAAAATCCTTCATCCGGTTGGAGATCACCGACAGCGTCAGGGTTTCCGCCTGGCGGATGATCGGCGTGATCAGGCCGCCCGGCATCGCCACCGCGACGCCGACGTCGGAATTCTTGTGCTTCAGCATTCCGCCGTCGGTCCAGCTCACATTGGCGTCCGGCACGCGCTGCAACGCCACCGCCATCGCCTTGACCACGAAGTCGTTGACCGAGAGCTTGTAGGCGGGCTTGCCGTCCTTGTCCTTCGGCGCGGCGGCGTTGGCCTGCTCGCGCAAGGCCAGAAGCTTGTCGAGATTGCAGTCGATCGTCAGGTAGAAATGCGGGATGGTCTGCATCGACTGCGTCAGGCGCTGGGCGATGACGCGGCGCATGTTGTCGTGCGGCACGACCTCGTAAGATCCATCCGCGAACAGCGCGCGCACCTGCTGGTCGGACATCGACGGCGCGACGCTCGACGCTGCGGCCGCAGGTGCAGCACCCGGCGCGGCTGCGGCTGCCGGTGCCTTCAGGCCCTGGCCGGATTTAGCCGCCTCGACATCGCGCGCGATGACACGGCCGTGCGGCCCGGTGCCGCCGATGCGTGACAGTTCGATGCCGGCATCCTTCGCGAGCCTGCGCGCCAGCGGTGAGGAGAAGATTCGGTCATGGCTCCCGGCAACGGAAGGCTGCGGCGATGCCGGGGTTGCTCCCTCTCCCTTCGGGGGAGAGGGCTGGGGCGAAGGGGCTGGCGCATCGGCTTTCGGAGCCGCCGGCGCGGCCTGCGCTTTCGGCGCGGGCGCCGCGCCGCCACCGCTCGCCGCCGCCTTCACGTCCTCGCCCTCGGCGGCGAGGATCGCGATCACGTCGTTGACCGGCACGTCGGCGGTGCCTTCCGGCACCAGGATTTTCGCGATGGTGCCCTCGTCGACCGCCTCGACCTCCATCGTCGCCTTGTCGGTCTCGATCTCGGCGATGACATCGCCGGACTGAACCTTGTCGCCTTCCTTCTTGAGCCACTTGGCGAGGTTGCCCTTCTCCATCGTCGGAGACAGCGCGGGCATCAGGATGTTGATCGGCATAATCGTCCTTCAATTCGCTAGTCGCCTGAATACCGGCTCTTCCATCGCAAGAAAATGAACCTGATTTTCCATACTGGAAACAAGATATTCCCTTATTTGATCTGCAGCCTTTGACTTCATCACTCCGGTTGTTTTCAGAAGCTCTTCATAGACCGGAGCGTGACTTGATCGGGTAATGCGAAAGAACGGAGCCCGGAACGGCCCATTCGGCAGCTTTGGCAATTCTATTCCCGCCTCATAGAACTCATCTGCGATCACACGCACCCACACAGCTTTATTGATGGAACACTCCCATTGCTCCCAGTGATCGTCCTGCTCACGAACACAATCGATCGGCACCGAAAAGGTGTCATTCTTCCACGACCCTTCGGTTATAGAAAAATTCTTATAAGCTCCCGATGAAAGCGGCGTTTCCCACCACACAAGAGAATTTCCGCCATACAGCATTGGAAGCTCTTCCAGCTTCTACCGATAACAGACGGCCTTCGCCGCCTCGACCACTTCCGCCACCGACGGCAGCGCCAGCTTTTCGAGGTTGGCGGCGTAGGGCATCGGTACGTCCTTGCCCGAGACGCGCGCCACCGGCGCGTCGAGATAATCGAAGGCATGCTCCATCAGCCGCGCCGCGACCTC
>JBDHSX010000053.1:0-21907 GCA_039808365.1 Xanthobacteraceae bacterium
AGCCCATAGCCCGCCGCCAGCACGCCGCGATCGAGCAGCCCTTTGTGGAGGGCGGCAAGTTTCCTGCGCTCGTTCGCGCCCGGATAAACCGAACGGTAGTCGGTGACGGGCAGGGCGGTGAAGTGAATCTTGAGCAGCGAGCCGAGCCCGACGCAATGGCCGTCGAGCCGGTGGCGGGCGAGCGCGGCGGTGATACCGTCGCGCAGCAGGCCGCCGAGCCGGTCGAGATGGACGAAACTGTCCGGCGTCAGCGCCCGCATCGCGGCCAGGCCGGCGCGCATCGTCACCGGGTTGGCGGTGAAGGTGCCGCCGTGCGGCAGCGCCGGCTTGCCCCGCGTCGGATCGAACACCGCCATGACCTCGGCCCGTCCGCCGACCGCGCCGACCGGAAAGCCGCCGCCGATGATCTTGCCCAGCGCCGTCAGATCGGGGACGACGTCCCACAGTCCCTGCGCGCCGGAATAGCCGAGGCGAAACGAGATCACCTCGTCGAAGATCACCAGCGCGCCGGCGGCCCTGGCGATTGCGGCCATCGCGTCGAGATAGTCCTTGCGCGCCGGGATCAGCCCGGCGCGGTTGGGCATCGGGTCGATCAGCACGCCGGCGATGACCTCGCCGTGCGCGGCGAAGACGGCGCGCAGCGCCTCGGTGTCGTTGAAGGGGACGGCGATCACGTCGTCGAGCACGCCGCGCGGCGTGCCGCGGGCGTAGGGCGTGGAGGCCGGCATGTCGCCCCAGTCGGCCGGCGACGAATCGAGGCTGACCTCGGCGAAGTCGTAGGAGCCGTGATAGGCCCCCTCGATCTTGACGATCTTCGGCCGTCCGGTGAAGGCGCGCGCCGCCTTGATCGCCATCATCACCGCTTCCGTCCCGGAATTGGCGAAGCGGATATGCGCGACCGAGGGCAGGCGCTCGACCAGAAGCTCGGCCAGTTCGATCTCGCTCAGCGTCGGCGCGCCGAAGGCGGTGCCATGCGGCATCTGATCGACCACCGCCGCCGTCACCTCCGGGTGGCCGTAGCCGTGGATCATGGCGGTGAAGTTGTTGATGCAGTCGTAATAGACATGACCGTCCACGTCCCACACCCGGCAGCCTTCGCCGCGCGCGAGATAGATCGGAAACGGATCGATGAAGACCGTGGTGCGGGTGTTGCCGCCGGGCATGACATGACGGGCGCGCTCGAACAGGCGGCGGGATGCGGGCATGGCGTCGGGATAATGCGGCATGATCTTCGAAACCGGTTCAGGGAGCGTGCGGGGACGGCGACACGTGCCTTCGCCCCGCGATTACGTCGTCATGATGGTGTGGCTCTGCTCGCGCAGGTATTGCGGCAAGAACCATGCGCCGAGGCCGCCCTTGCCGCTGACCCCGGTGCCCTTCCAGCCGCAGAACGGCTGCGCGCCGGGCCATGCGCCGGTCGTCGCGCCGCTGGCGCGGTTGGCATAGAGAACGCCGGCTTCCGCCCGGTCGAGGAAATATTGCAACTCGTCGCGGTCGTTGGTGAAGATGCCGGCGCACAGGCCGTAGGCGACGTCGTTGCCCTCGGCGATCGCCGCTTCGAGATTGTCGACGCCGCGCACGACGACGAACGGCATGAACAGTTCCTCGCGGGTCAGCCGGCCCGGGCCGTCGAGTTCGACGATGGTCGGCAGGAGGTAGTTGTCGCCGAAACCCTGGCCGAGCGCCGCGCCGCCGAAATGAACCTTGCCTTTGCCGCCGACCTCGGACAGGGCCGCCTTGAAGCGCGCGACCGTCGCATCGCGGTAGACCGGTCCCATGAAGGTCTCGGCGCGGCGCGGATCGCCGACCACCAGCCTTGAGGAGAACGCGACCAGCTTGTCGACGAACGCGTCCTTGACTGCATTGTCGACGTAGACCACCGAGCAGGCGGAGCATTTCTGCCCCTGCAAGCCGAAGGCCGAGCGCGCCACGCCTTGCGCCGCGCGCTCCAGGTCGGCGCTGCGCGTCACATAGGCCGGGTTCTTGCCGCCCATCTCGGCGATGACCGGCTTCATGTGCGGCAGCGTCGCCATGTGGCGGAAGATGCTCATCCCGGTCTGGTGCGAGCCGGTGAAGGCGACGCCGTCGATGCCGGGGTCGGTCGCCAGCAGACGCCCGACCTCGCCATCGCCAAGGACGATGTTGAAAACGCCGCCGGGCAGGCCGGCCTCGCGCAGCGTGTCCGCGATCAGAAGGCCGGTCAGGGAACTGCCGGGAGACGGCTTGAACACGACAGTATTGCCCGTCAACAGCGCGCCGGAGATCATGCCGATGGACAGCGCCAGCGGGAAATTGAACGGCGCGATCACCGCGAAAACCCCGTAGGGCTTCATCACGCTTCGGGCGGTCTCGTTCGCCACCAGTTCCTTCATCGGCCGCGCGAAACCGTTGTTCGCTTTCAGTTCCGAGGCGTAGTACTCCACCATGTCGAGGCTTTCCTCGGCCTCGCCGACCGCCTCGATGCGGGATTTTCCGATTTCGTAGAGCGCCGCGAGGCCGAGTTGATACTTCCGCGCGGCGAGGGCGTCGCGCCAGCGTGCGGCGAAGGCCAGCCGCTCCTCAAGGGAGGCGCGATTCCAGACCTTGGCCCCGGCGCGCGCCGAGGCGATCGCCGCCTTGATATCCGCGCCGGTCGAGGTCGGAAACCGGCCCAATGACAAGTCGGGGCCGATCGGGCTCGCGATTCCCTCCAGCGGCGCGGTCGCGAACGGCGTCGCCCATTCCCGGCCGAGCGTCTCTTTCTCGAATGCCGGAATAAGCCTGTCCAGATGCGCGTGCACCGGGGAGAAATCGACGCCGATATTTGAATAGGTCACGCGCGGCAGTTCAGGCGTCATGTCGTCCTCCCGAAAATCGACTTCGATCCTGATAATCAGCGCCCGTCCGGCAAGTCAATTATCGCGTCGGGCATGACAGGACCGGCCAGCCATGGACAGAATGCGTGCGGCCTGTCCGCCATCCGCGTCGCCCCACCGTCACCGTCTGGCTCTGAGCGAGGAGTCCTGCGTATAGTGTGTTCCGTGCCCTTTGGCCGGTCCGGCGGTTGCCCGGTTGGCGGCCCGCAACGCGCACCTGGAGGCTTCGTCATGGCGATTTTTCTGGCGCTGATTGTCTTCGTCGGCGGCGTGTTGCTGGCGTTGGCGTGGTTCACGGCGCTGACCGCGCGGCGCGTCGAGGCCATGCTGCCGCCGCGGGGGCGCTTCGTGGATATCGATGGCCAGCGCATCCACTACACCGACACCGGCGGCTCCGGCCCCGTGATTGTCCTGATTCACGGTCTCGCGGGCAACATGCTGAACTTCAACTATACGATGCCGGACAATCTTGCGGCCGATTTCCGGGTCATCGCGGTCGACCGCCCCGGCTCGGGCTATTCGACCCGGCCGGATAATGCTTCCGCGACCCTCACCGCACAGGCGGCGACACTGGCAAAGCTGTTTCGCCAGCTGGAGCTCGGTCCCGCGCTCCTGGTCGGTCACTCGCTCGGCGGCGCGCTCTCGCTTGCGCTGGCGCTCGATCATCCCGACTGCGTCAGCGGCGTCGTTCTGCTCGCGCCGCTGACCCACACCGTCGCGAAGGCGCCCACGGAGTTCAACGGGCTGATCATCAGGTCACCGTTCTGGCGCAAGCTCATCGCGCGGACGATCGCGACGCCCGCGTCGATTCTCGGCGGCTCAAAGATGCTGGCGTTCGTGTTCGCGCCGGACATTCCGCCGGCGGATTTTCCGACCCGTGGCGGCGGGATGCTCGGCTTGCGTCCGAGCAATTTCTACGCCGCGTCGTCGGATCTGGTCGCGATCGAGGACGTGCTGCCGGGCTACATGGCGCGCTATCACACGCTGAGCCTACCCATGGCGATGTTATATGGCAGGGGCGACCGGCTGCTCGACTTTCGCGCCCAGGGCGAGGCGATGGTCGCGAAAGTCCCCACCCTGGAACTGGAACTGGTGGAGGGCGGCCACATGCTGCCGATCACGATTCCCGATCGCTGCGAGGCCATGGTGCGGCGGGTCGCCGACCGGGTGAGGGCGGCGCGGGACGCGCGCGCCCTGGATGCGTCGTGACCGCGGTTCCTTCCGGCGGCGGCCGGAATTTCCTCATTTCCGGGGCGGCGCGAAAACCTGATTGCTGAACGGCGAGGCGGTCGGGACCTGGATGACGATATAGTCGCGGCCGATCGCCTGATGGCAGGCATTGCAGGCCGCCGTCAGCTCGGCATAAGCCTGGCTGAACTTCGCGGCGTCCTTGGCGTCGATGGCGGCGCTGATGTCCCTGGTCGGCTGGATCAGCATCTCGACGTCGGCCACGGGCACGTTCGGATAGAGCACGGCGATGTCGCGAAAGTTCTCCATCATCAGTTCCACCTCGTAGGACGCGAGCGGCCAGTTATCCGATCTGCCGGCGAACCAGAGCTTGAGGTGGCGGATCTGCATGGTGCTCATCAGATCGCCGAGACGGGGGAAGTAGCTGTCTCGCGACAGCGCGTCGGCGGCGCCTCCGCGCGTCACGCCGAACGCCGTGGCGGCGGCGAGCAGGATGGCCGTGAGACCCGCTATCAGTGGTGGACCGCGCATGTCGGGCTCCCTTTGTCGGACACTGTCTAGCTCACCGCCGCGATCGCGGTTTGATCTGACGCAATGCCGCGGCTGTCATGATTGCCCCGAGGGTGCGCCGGCGCGGGCCTCGATCGAGCGCACATGCTCGGGCCGGATGCCGACGGCGAGGAAGCGCGCGGTCCAGCCTTGCAGCCAGGGCACGGCGTTGATGATCCGCGCGAACAGCGGCGGCTTGATCGGCCCGCCGCCGGGCTGAAGCGCCATCGCCACGACGTTGTCCTGAACCATCACCTGCATCGCCTGCGTCACCCGCATCGGAAATTCGCGCCGCCGCCGCACCGCGTCGAGGTCGGCCTCGCGCGGCGTTCCCTCGCGCAGTCTGTCCGCCAGCAGGTTGGCGGCGGCCACCGCGTCCTGAACCGCGAGGTTGACGCCGACGCCGCCGACCGGCGACATCGCGTGCGCGGCGTCGCCGATGCACAGCAGGCCCGGCCGCGTCCAGCGCTTCAGGCGGTTGATCGCCACCGTCAGCAGTTTCACGTCGTCCCAGCTTTTGACGTCGGCGACGGTGGAGTCCAGGATCGGCGCGAGGCGGGCGATATCGGCGCGGAAGGCGTCGAGCCCGCGCGCCTTCACCGCGTCGTATTGTCCCTTGGCGATGACATAGGCGCATTGCCAGTAGTCGCCGCGATCCAGCGTCACCATCATGTGGCCGGGCTCGATCCGCGCCAGCACGCTTTCCGTCCCGGATCCCTTGCCGACGCGGAACCAGAGCACGTCCATCGGCGCGCCGATCTCCTCGACGTTGAGCCCGGCGCAGACGCGCACCGTCGAGTGCCGGCCGTCGCACGCCACCACCAGATGGGCGTTGATCGCAAGCGGTCCCGCGCCGTCACGCGCCTCGACCCCGCACACGGCGCGGTTGGCCCAGATCAGGTCGGTCGCCTCGGTGCTCATCAGCACCTTGAGCTTCGGATAGCGCCGCCCCTTGTCGCGCAGGAAGTTGAGGAAATCCCACTGCGGCATGAAGGCGATGAACGGATGCCTGGCGCCCGTGCGGCTGATATCGGCGAGCCGCAATTTGGTTTGGCCGAAATAGCCTTCGAGCTTTTGCAGCTTGTCGTGCGGCAGCTTGAGGAAGTCCTCGATCAGGCCGAGTTCGTCCATCACCTGCAAGGTCGAGGGATGCACGGTGTCGCCGCGGAAATCGCGGAAGAAGTCGGCGTGCTTCTCCAGCACGGCGGTCTCAACGCCCGCCCGCCCCAGCAGGTAGCCCAGCATCATGCCGGCGGGGCCGCCGCCGACGACGCAGCATTGCACATCGAGGCTGCGCGGCGCGCCGCGCTGTTCGGAAGCGGTCATGTCATCGCACTCCATGCAAATTCCCGAGCGTTGATCGCTCAATTCCGCCGTGATCCACGATAACCCGATGCGTCATTGCCTGCGACCGATCGCGCGACAAATCATCGCGATGATGCCGGCCGCATTTCGCAGTGCCGAAAGATAAAAATTTTACCCGGAATAAGTTGCTTTCTCGACAGCGGCCGGCATTTCTGCTCAGATTGTGAAATTGACACCTCCGCGATGCCCGCCGGCCGCTTCGGCGCGGGAAGAACGACGGAGTGACGGAGACGCCGCATAGACAACATTTAAGCTCACAGGGAGAGAACGCGATGCCGAGGACTTTGTCTCGTCGACAATTTGTGGCCGCCACCGCCGCAGGATCCGCCGCCCTCATGACCGCACCTTTCGTCCGGGGCGCCTATGCCGCGGGCAAGGTCTCCATCGCTTTCTGGGATCACTGGGTCCCCGGCGCCAACGACGTGATGACCAAGCTGGTCATGGCGTGGGCGGACAAGGAGAAGGTCGAGGCGCAGATCGACTACATCCCCTCGCAAGGCAACAAGAACCTCCTGAGCATCACGGCGGAATCGCAGGCCAAGGCCGGTCACGACATTTTCGCCATGCCGACGTGGTGGCCGCAGGCCTATGCCGATCAGCTGGAACCGGTCAACGACATCATGGAGCCGTTGATCAAGCAGAACGGCAAGGTCAACGAGACCGTCGAATATCTCGCCCTCGCCAACGGCAAATGGCTCGGCGTGCCCGCCACCTCCGGCAGTCAGGTCAAGGGGCCGTGCTCGCGCATCGACCTGATGAAGCAGTTCGCCAATCTCGACGTGCAGGCGATGTACCCCGCCGGGGCCAAGGCGAACGCCGACAACTGGACGCTCGACACTTTCCTCAAGGCGGCCGAAGCCTGCCACAAGGGCGGCAAGCCATTCGGCATCGGTTTAGGCGAGACCTCGGACAGCGTCGATGCCGCCGGCGCCTTCCTGCGCGCCTTCGGCGGCGAACTGGTCAATGCCAAGGGCGACATCACGGTCAAGAGCGACGCCGTGCGGCAGTGGCTGGAGTTCTACAAGAAGCTGATGTCGTTCATGCCGACCGACGTCACCGCCTGGGACGACTCCTCCAACAACAAGTGGCTGGTGTCGGGCAACGGCGCGCTGATCATGAACCCGCCGAGTTCGTGGGCGGTGGCCAAGCGCGACGCGCCGAAGATCGCCGAGCAATGCTGGACCCACGGCATGCCGGCCGGCCCGAAGGGGCGCTTCACGCCGTTCCTGCCGTTCTTCTGGTCGATCTGGAACTTCTCGAAGAACAAGGCGGCGGCCAAGAGCCTGCTGGTCTACCTGTCCCAGCCGGCGCAGGCGGAAGCGATGGTCACCGCCAGCGGCGGCTACGACCTGCCGTCCTTCGCCAACATGACCAAGTTCAAGGTCTGGGCCGACGCCAGTCCGCCGAAGGGAACGCTGTATCACTATCCCAATCCCGACCATCTCGATACCTGGTCGATCGCCGCCTCGCCGGCGCCGCCGAAGATCGCGCAACAGATCTACGCCCAGGCCACCATGACCAAGATGTGCGTCCGCTACGCCCAAGGCGAGGCCATGGACAAGACCCTCTCCTGGGCCGAGGGCGAACTGGAAGGGTTTATGCGGACGTGAGGGTCTGACGGGACTTCGTTTTGTAAGCGGATTCCCGACACGAAAGGCGTCGTCCCCGCCAACGGGTCGGCGCGAAGCGCCGCCCGATGACAGGTTCCGGCGGGGACCCATACGCCGCAGCGTTTCGGCTCCATAAATCAGGGCGAGGTTATCTCATGACAGCCAACGCCAGGGAATATGGGGCCCTGCCTTCGCAGGGACGACGCGGCGGATGAGGACGCGCTTTGCGACCAACGCGAGTCGGATTTTGAGACTCTGAACGTCGCAACGCCGCCGGGATTGAACAGCGTCGCACGCCGCGGCCATCGCGCGGCGTGCGAACGATGCCCCCATTCACTTGGAGCCCGTTCGGCTCGCGAGAAACGTGAGGCACCATGGTCGACGTCGCGCAATCCATGACCCGTCCCGCCGGGACCCGAACGAGGCGCTCCGGACTGCGAAGATTCCTGGAGCGCAAATCCACCATCGCGTTCTTCATGGCGCTGCCGCTGATGCTGCTGATCGCGATCATGGTGATCTACCCGGCGTTCTATTCGATACATCTGGCGACGCTGAACAAATCGATGCAGCGCTTCGTCGGCTTCGGCAACTTCCTGTTCCTGTTCAAGCGCGAAACCTTCTGGATGGTGGTGCAGCAATCCTGCTTCTTCGCCATTACCGCCGTCATCTTCAAGGCGCTGATCGGTTTCATCGTCGCCCATCTGGTGCATAACATCCCGGACAAGGGCCAGCGCAAATGGCGCGGCATGTTGCTGGTGCCGTGGGTGATCCCGCCCGCCATGAGCACGCTGGCGTGGCTGTGGCTGTTCGATCCGTCCTACAGCGCCTTCAACTGGCTTCTCGCCCATGTCGGCATCGGTCCGATCCCGTGGACCGGCGACGCCGGCTGGGCGCGGTTCTCGGTGATCCTGGTCAACGTCTGGGCCGGCGCGCCGTTCTTCCTGATCATGTATCTGGCGGCGCTGAAATCGGTGCCGGAGCAGCTCTACGAGGCGGCCGCCATCGACGGCGCCAACTGGTGGCAGCGGATCTGGTACGTGACGCTGCCGATGATGCGCAACATCATCGCCATCACCACGCTGTTCTCGCTGATCGTCACCTTCGCCAACTTCGACATCGTCCGCATTCTCACCGCCGGCGGGCCGCTCGACAAGACGCACCTGTTCGCGACCTGGGCGTTCCGCATCGGCATCGAGGGCAACGACATCCCGCTCGGCGCCGCGATCTCGCTGTTCATGGTGCCGATCCTGGCGGTCGCCGCCGTCTTCATCCTGCGCGACATCAACAAACGCGGCAACGAGGCCTGACGATGACCAGCATGACCATCGACAAAGCCGGGCCGTCGCGCAAGACGCGGGTCGGCAGCATGAGCCGGGACCGCACATGGGCGATGCGCTGGTCCTACGTGTTCCTGACGCTGTTCGCGATCTTCTTCCTGTTTCCGCCGATCTACATGTTCATCACGTCGCTGAAGGAATCGGCGGAGATTTCGGCCGCGACCAATCCGTGGTGGGTCTACAACCCGACGCTGTCGAACTACACCGACCTGCTGACGTCGAACCAGTTCCTGACCTTCTTCAAGAATTCGGCGCTGGTGTCGATCTTCGTCGTCACCATCACCATGCTGATCTCGATCCCGGCCGCCTTCGCGCTGGCGCGGATGCGGTTCTGGGGCTCGACGACGCTGGCGACCGGCGTGTTCCTGACCTACCTGGTCCCCGACACGCTGCTGTTCATCCCGCTGTTCAAGATGTTCGCGACCTTCGCGGAATGGACCGGGATCGAACTCATCAACCACTGGTGGGTGCTGATCTTCGTCTATCCAACGCTGACCGTGCCGTTCTGCACCTGGATCATGATCGGCTACTTCGCCTCGATTCCGAAGGAGCTTGACGAGGCGGCCATCGTCGACGGCGCAAGCTGGATGCAGACGCTGCTGCGCATCTTCGTGCCGGTGGCGCTGCCCGGCATCATCGCCGCCACCATCTTCGCCTTCACGGTGAGCTGGGCGCAGTTCCTCTATCCGCTGGCGTTCACGTCCTCGGTCGATCAGCAGGTGCTGCCGACCGGCATCATCACCACGCTGATCAAGGGCGACGTCTTCAACTGGGGGCAGATCATGACCGGCGCGCTGCTCGGCGCCGCGCCGCCGCTGATCATCTACGCCTTCCTGATGGACTACTACATTTCGGGCCTCACGGCCGGCGCGACCAAGGGGTGAGACGATGGCGGAAGTGACGTTGCGCAAGGTGGTGAAACGCTACGACGACGTCGAGGCGGTGCGCGGCATCGACCTCGACATCCCGGATCACGAATTCGTCGTGCTGGTGGGGCCGTCCGGCTGCGGCAAGTCGACGACGCTGCGGATGATCGCGGGGCTTGAGGACATCAGCGACGGCGAGATCATGATCGGCGGCGACGTCGTCAACGACGTGCCGCCGAAGGATCGCGACATCGCCATGGTGTTCCAGAACTATGCGCTCTATCCGCACATGACGGTGGCCGAGAACATGTCGTTCGGCCTGCGCCTCAAGCATTATCCGAAAGCCGAGATCAAGCAGCGCGTCACCGAGGCGGCGCGGATGCTCGACATCACCGACCTGATCGACCGCAAGCCGAAGCAACTGTCCGGCGGCCAGCGCCAGCGCGTCGCCATGGGCCGCGCCATCGTCCGCAACCCGAAAGTGTTTTTGTTCGACGAGCCGCTGTCCAATCTTGACGCCAAGCTGCGCGTCCAGATGCGGATCGAGATCAAGAAGGTCCACCAGAAAGTCCGCACCACCACGGTCTACGTCACCCACGATCAGGTCGAGGCGATGACCCTGGCGGACCGCGTCGTGGTGATGAACCAGGGCCGCATCGAGCAGATCGGCCCGCCGAACGAGCTCTATCACCGCCCCGCGACCAAATTCGTCGCCGGCTTCATCGGCTCACCGGCGATGAACTTCATTCCCTGCCGGCTCGAAGATTCCGGCGGGCTGTTGCAGATCCGGATCGGGGACGCCATCGCCCTCCCGGTCCCCCCGGATCGCATGGAGCGTTACCGGGCGATCCCGCGCGACACCGATCTGCTGCTCGGGCTGCGGCCCGAGCATCTTGTCGACGCCCAATCCAACCAGGGCGCGGCGTTCCGGCCGTTCGACGCCACGCCCGACGTGATCGAGCCGATGGGCATGGAGACCTTCATCTATTTTCCCCTGGCGGGGGTCCAGCTTTGCGGCCGCATCAATCCCGCGATCGAGGCGAAGGCGAACGCGCCGCTGCGGCTGGCGGTGGACCTCAATCACATGCACCTGCTGAATGCGGCGACCGGCCAGGTGCTCTAAAGGGCGGCCAGGCGATCAGGTCGCGACAGCCAACGCCTCGACGCGGCGGGCGGACGCCGCGATGTGCTGACGCGACAATTTCCCGTCCGCGATGGCTTCCTCCACCCAGCGCGCGGCGCGCGCCGGAAAGTCGGGATCGTGATCGGTGACGTTCCTCACCATCACGAGGTCGTTTCCCGCGGCCAGCGCCGCGATGAAGGCCGCCTTGCGGTTCATGCTTCGGGTCAGCGCGGCCATGTCGATGTCGTCGGTCATGATGACGCCCTGAAAACCCATTTTCCCGCGCAAAAGCTCGGTCGTGACGCGGGGCGACAGCGTCGTCGGCAAATCGGGATCGAGCGTCGCCAGCCGCAGATGCGTTCCCATCACCAGCCGGGCGTGTCCGCTCGCCATCAAGGCCGAAAACGGCGCGAGCTCGCGCTGCGACCAGGTTTTGGAGATGTCGGGCAGAACGTCATGGTTGTCGTCCGTGGAAGCGCTGTAGCCCGGAAAGTGCTTCAGCGCGCAAGCGATGCGTGAGGCCTGGAAGCCCTCGATAAAGGCGCGCGCGTAGGCGATGATCGTATGCGGGTCGTCCGAAAACGCCCGGCCATATTTGGCGATCGCCGGGTTGCCGGGCGAATGGATATCGACCACCGGGGCGAGGTTGATATTAAATCCCGTCGCGGCGAACTCGGCGCCGATCTGCTTGTAGAAACCGAACGCCTCGGCGGCGGTCATGCGGGACGGGATATCGATGGGTTTCGGGACCAGCCTGCATCCATGGATCGGCAGGAGCCGTTGAACGTCGCCGCCCTCGTGATCGATGGCGAGACGCAGATCGGACCGCGCATTCCTGAATGTCGCGAGGATCTCCTTGAGGTCGCGGTTCGATCCGACATTGTCGCGGACGAAAAACACCGAGCCGACGCGGCCTTGACGAATGTGGTGGGCCAGCCGTTGGACCGACGGTGAATCGGCGCGCGGCCCGGCAAAGCCGACCATCAACAGGGAGGCGACGTCCGAGGCAAGGCTCGCCTGGGAAGCGGCCGCCCCTGCCGCGAACGTCGCGGCGCCGGCGGTCGCCGCCATAAAGGCGCGGCGACTGACTTTTGAGGCTGAACGCGGCACGTCGTTTCCTTCTGTGTCTCTGCTCTTTTGCCCAGGCGAGCCGGGTAACAGGGTCGCGGGCCGCGTCGGAGTATGATAGATTACGGCATTCCGCCAGATTTAGACGAATTTGATGAACGTGAGAAATTTCCATGTCGGCCAGCCGCGATGCGCGTATTTCCGAGGTTCGGATGGCGATCGCGCAATTCCTTCATCTTGAGGATGAGCCGAGGGCCGTCGATCTCAGCTTCGTTCTCGGCAGCGCGACGCCTTCGAACATCGATCCGGCGATCGACCTGTTCAATGCCGGCTTGACCAGGCGGATCTTGATTTCCGGCAAGGGACCGCGCCCGAAACGGTGGCGTCCGTTCAAAAAGGACGACAGCGAGCCGGAAAGCTGGATCTACCGGCGCATCGCGATCGCGCGCGGCATTCCCGCCGAGGCGATCTGGGTGGAGGATCGTTCCAGCAACACGCTGGAGAATTTCGTGTTCTCCGCCAAGCTGATCGAAACCACCTTCGGCTGGGACAACATCCGCACGGTGTCCCTGACCGCGAAGCCCTATCACATGCGGCGCGCGCTGATGACGGCCCTCAAGGTGTGGCCGGCGCATCTCGACTATGTGATGCGGCCGTCCTATGCCGAGGACGATCCGCCGATGAACGTGTGGTGGACGACCCCGGTGGGGCGCTACTGGGTGATGAAGGAATTGCAGTCGATCGGCACCTATGCCCTGAAAGGGGATATCGAGGGCTACTAGATGGGCGATCCTTTCCCGCAGCACATTCATCTCATCGGCATCAACGGCTCTGGGATGACCGGGCTCGCCGAATATCTCCTCGGCCTCGGCAAGACGGTGACGGGCAGCGACCTCAACGCGCCACGCGATGATTCGCTCACGCGGCGGGGCGCGACGGTTTACCGGGGGCATCGTTCGGATCATGTCAACGGCGCCGGCCTGATCGTCTACAGCGACGCCATTCCATTCTCGAACGCCGAGCTCGCCGAGGCGCGGCTTCGGGACATTCCGATCATCAAGCGCGCCAGATGCCTGGGGCAATTGCTTGAACGCGCCCATGCGGTGGCCGTGGCCGGCTCGCACGGAAAATCATCCACCACGACGATGATCGCCAGCGTTCTGCGCGGCAGCGGGCAGGACGTGTCCCACATCGTCGGCGCGCCCGCATCATGTCTCGATCATATCCAGGGGCGGCGCGGCGCATCACGCATCTTCGTGGCCGAAGCCTGCGAGGCGTTCCAGAATCTTGCGCCGCTGTCGCCGGACTTGGCCTTGATCCTCAACATCGACGACGATCACATCGAGCATTATGGCTCCATCGAGAAACTGCATGACGCCTTCCGCGATTTCGCCGGACGGGTTCGCCGCGGCGGCACGCTGATCGTCAATGGCGACGACGCCCGCGCGCGTGATTCCGCGACATCAGCGTCGGTGACCGTCGTCACCTACGGGCTCGCCGGCGACTGTGACGTTCATGCGACCGATATCGCGATGGACGGAAGCGGCTCGACCTTCACCGTCATCGCACACGGCAGGGAACTCGGATCGCTGCGATTGAATGTTCCGGGGCGGCACATGATCGGCAACGCGCTGGCGTGTGTCGCGGCGTGTCTGGCTCTCGACGTGCCGTTCGCGGCGATCGCGCGGGGGCTTGAGCAATTCACCGGCGTCGCGCGGCGCTGGCAGATGCTGGGCGAGGTCGATGGCATCCGCCTGATCGACGATTACGCGCATCATCCCACGGAACTGCGGGCCGGTCTCGAGACCGCGAAATTGTCGGCGGGCGATTCGGGGCGGATTTGCATCGCGTTCCAGCCGCAACTCTATTCGCGGACGCGGCGCCTGTTCGCCGAATATGTCGAGGTGCTGAAAGGCTTCGATCGCGTCGGCCTTGTCGAGATCGACGGCGCCGGCGAAAAGAACACCTTCGGCGTCAGCGCCCATCATCTGGCGGAAGCCTTGCGCGAGGCCGGCAAGACGGCGTTCGTCTTTCCCGATGTCGCGGAATTGCTGCAAAACGTCTCAAGCCTCGCCTCAAGGGGCGATGTGCTGATCGTCGCCGGGGCGGGCAATATCCGGCAGGCGGCTTTGCGCCTCGTGGAAGACGGCACCATCTCGGCCCCGCGACCGGACGCGCCGTCGCATACGGAGGAAAATCCATCCGCCGGCGCGAGGGCGCGGGCCTTGTCGGCTGCGCTGGGCCGCGCCGGCAAGCGCTACACCAACTGGCTCGGCCGCGGCCACGCGGGGACCGTGCTCGATCTGTTCGGGCATCACGTCGCCCAGCGCCCCGACGCGCCGGCGGTGTCCGGCGCCGCCGGAACGCTGAGCTATCGCGAACTGGATCGCGCCGCGACCCGTCTTGCCGTGATCCTGCTGGAGCAGGGCCTTCAGCCGGGTGCGACGGTCGGCGTATCGCTTGCCTCGTCGGTGGACCTGATCGTGGCGATCATCGCCATCGCCAAGATCGGCGGCGTCTATCTTCCGCTCGATTCGAGCCTGCCGCCCGAGCGGGTGAAATACATGCTCAAGGCGTCGCAGGCGTCGCTGCTGCTGACGCGGGCGCAGTCGGCGCACGATCTGCCGGCCTTCGGCGTGAAGCGAAGCTATATCGAGCGGCTGTTGCAGGAGCGCCTGGTGGGCGAGCCGGATATGGCGCGCTTCGCGCCGCGCGGCGACGATTCCGCCTATATCTGCTTCACGTCGGGATCGACCGGCAAGCCGAAGGGCATCGCGATTTCCCATCGTTCGCTGTTTCTGTTGTGCAGCGACATCATCCGGCGCTTCGAGGTCGAGCCCGGCGCGCTTGTGTCGATCAACACCTCGATCAGTTTCGACATTTCGCTCGGCGAGATCTGGATGTCGCTCACCGGCGGCGCGCAAGCCTGCGTCACCGACTGGATCAAGCCGCTGGTCGGCCAACGGCTGGCCGATTTCATCAATGACAAAAGGATCACGCACCTTTCGGTCACGCCAAGCCTGCTGATGAGTGTCCCGGTTCAGGAATTGCCGTCGCTGAAAGTGATCGTCTCCGTCGGCGAGGCACTGCCGGAGGCCGTGATGAGGCAATGGGCGGGGGGCCGGCATCTGTTCAACGCCTACGGCCCGACCGAGGCGACGATCTATGCCACCGCCGCGCTCTGCCACGTCGATCAGCCGGTCACGATCGGACAACAGCTCGACCATGTCCGCACGCTCGTTCTTGACCACAATCTCGCGCCGGTAACGGTGGGCGAGATCGGCGAATTGTGTCTCGAAGGGCCGGGCGTCGCGCGCGGCTATATCAAGGGCACCGAGGGCAGTTCGACCAGCTTCGTGACGCGCGGCAAACTGGGGCGGCAAACGGTGCTTTACCGGACCGGCGACATGGTCCGCGAGGATCACGAGGGCCGGCTGTTCTATCTCGGCCGCGCCGACAATCAGATCAAGATCAACGGCAACCGGATCGAGCTTGAGGAAGTCGAGGCCCGCTTGCGGGAAGCGCCCGGCGTGCGCGATGCCGTCATGTGCGTCCAGGCCGTGCGCGATC
This sequence comes from Xanthobacteraceae bacterium, assembly GCA_039808365.1. Classification (GTDB taxonomy): domain Bacteria; phylum Pseudomonadota; class Alphaproteobacteria; order Rhizobiales; family Xanthobacteraceae; genus 62-47. The sequence goes on from JBDHSX010000053.1 coordinate 15,532, forward strand.
AGAAAGACCTGATCGGTTTCGTCGTGCTGGAGCCGGGCGCCGATCTGCCATCGATCCGTGGATGGCTGTCCTCATGGCTTCCGGAGGCGATGCTGCCGAAACAGATCATCGACGTGCCTGAAATTCGCCTGACGCCGAGCGGCAAGAAAGACCGCAACTGGGCGCTGACGAATTTCGGCAAGCGCGCGGTGAGCCGCCCGGTCTATGCGCCGCCGGGGACGGAGCATGAAAGACGACTGCTGGCGATCTGGAAAACCGTGCTGGCGCCGGAATTCGAGCTCGGCGCGTCCGATTCGTTTCATCGCCTGGGCGGCGACTCGCTCCAGTTCTTGTTGATGATCGAGGAGGTCGAGCGTGCGTTCGGCGTGCGCGTGCCGCCTGGAATATTCCACGCCGGCCTTTCCGCGCAGGAAATGGCGTTCGCCATCGAGAATCTGGCGGGGGATGAATCCGACGCCGTCGCGGCGGATGGCTCGTTCGAGAGCGGCATCGTCTACAAGCGATTGAAGCAGATGACGTTCGATTGGAGCGGCGAGCGTCGAACGCCCGGCTCGCTCGTCATGTCGCATGTCTCGCCGCACGCGCGCCATCAATTGTTCATCTGCGCGCAGACCGATGAGGAAGTGGAGATGCTGGCGCGCGCCCTGGCGCCGGATTTTTCCGTGCACGGCATGCGCTCCGGCCATCTGGTGATGGAGTACGGCGAGGCGCAGGTGGCCGCGCTCGCCGAGCACTATCTACAGGAAATCCTGTCACTGGGGATCGGCGACGACGATGACATCGTGATGGCGGGGGTTTGCCAGGGCAGCCTGATCATGCGGGAAATGGCGCTGCGGCTGGGCAAGCGCCATCGGTTGCCGAAATTGTTCGCCGTGATCGAGCAGCCGCGGCTGTTCGCCTATCCCGGCCCCATCGCCTTCTTCTACGCCGAGGACGGCTTTCTCAATCCGATGCGGCGGTTCGAGAGCAAGCTTGAGCGTTACGACCAGATCTACGGCCGTTCCTACACCGTCGACATGGTGCCCGGCGTCCACGGCGACTCCCATCGCGAACCGAACGTGCACCATCTCGTCCGCGCGCTACGCGCCCGGCTTGCGGCTTTGTAGAGCAGTTTGTCTTAAAAGTAAGGTGATCCAACCATCGGGCCGTGGGGCGGATGGTCCAGATCGAAGCTTTGGATGGTGGGGTGGAAATTCACAAACCCCTCCGGTACCTTTGCGATCGACGCAATGGTTGGTGGAACAGGCGGTTATGCGAGCGAAGCTATCGGATGTCGCGCGGCTGGCGGGCGTCGACGTCTCCACGGCTTCGCGCGTGCTGCGCGGCGAGACGACGCAGCGGATCCGGCAGGAAACGCGCGAGCGTGTGCTGCAAAGCGCCCGCACGCTGAATTATGCGCCGAACCAGCTCGCGCGCGGTCTGCGCATGGCGCGCTCGGCGACCTTCGGCATCGTGGTGCCGCAACTCGACAACCCGGTGTTCGCCTCGGCGATCTTCGGCGCGGAGCGCGCCACGCTGCGCCATGGCTATTCGCTGCTGATCGCCCATCGCGGCGCGGCCGCGACCGACTCCGTTTATCAGCGGATGTCGCACGGCAACCGGGTCGACGGCCTCCTGGTCGCCAGCCTCGACGACGACAGACTGCTGCGCGATGAACTCGAAGCGGCGCAAGTGCCGTTCGTGCTGCTCAACCGTCAGTTGGCCGGCGCGTCGCACGCGGTGGTGCTGGACAGCCGCGCCGCCGCCGAGATCGCCGTCGATCATCTGGTCGGGCTCGGGCATCGCCGCATCGCCCATCTCGCCGGGCGTCCCGGCGGCTTCAACGCCGGCGAGCGTCTCGCCGGCTATCGCGGCGCGCTGAAGCGCCATGGCATCGCGTTCGATCCGGCGCTGGTGGCGGTGGCGGGCTACACCGCCGAGGGCGGCGCGGCCGCGATGCGGCAACTGCTGGCGACGCGCCCGACCGCCGTGCTCGGCGCGACGCTGGTGACGGCGGCGGGCGCGATGACGGTGCTGCACGAGGCGGGGTTGCAGATTCCGCAGGATGTCTCGGTGGTTGGCCTGCATGACGCGCCGGTCGCCACCATGCTCTATCCGCAACTGACCACAGTGCGGATGCCGACCGAGCGCATGGGCGAAATCGCCGCCGACCTGCTGGTCGCATTGGTCGAGGGCCGCACGCCCGAGGCCATCGCGCCGCTGCCGCCGGATGGCATGGTGATCCGGTCCTCCACCGGCCCCGCCTCGATCTGAAAATGAGGGATTGACGTCGCGGCCGGTTTCGGTCACTTTTTGAACAAACGATTGCTCACGAAGATTTCCGGCGGAATGAGCGCTGGCGATCAGCGGACGCCGTCGTGTCGATGACATCGATATGGACATCAATTTGCGGAGGACGGCCTTGGAAGCGAGCACCATCGCGGCGGTACGCGAACGCGACCGGATTGACGCCGACATCGCCAAGGAAATCGCCAAGGGCTTCGCGGCCATCGTCGGCGACGGCCATGTCCTGACATCGTTCGACGAGCGTCTCGCCTATGCCCGCGACCGCCTGCCGTTCGCGGTGTTCGAGGAGCGCGCCGGCGCGATCGCCGGCGACGTGCCGCGCCTGATCGTGCGCCCCGGCGACGCCGATGAGGTCGCGAAGGTGGTGGCGCACGCGCGCCGCGCCGGCATTCCGATCATTCCCTACGGCAACGGCTCCGGCGTGCTCGGCGGCGCGATTCCGCTCGGCGGCGAGATCACCGTCGACCTGCGGCGGCTGGACAAGATCGTCGCCGTCAATCCGGTCGACGCCACGGTGACGGTGCAGGCCGGCATGAACGGCGCGGTGTTCGAGCAGGAATTGAACGCGCAGGGCTTCACCACCGGGCACTATCCGCAATCGATCGAGATCTCGACGGTCGGCGGCTGGGCGGCGTGTCGCGGCGGCGGCCAGGCCAGCAGCCGCTACGGCAAGATCGAGGACATCGTGGTCGGCCTCAAGGCGGTGCTGCCGGACGGCACGCCGCTGGAGGTGCGCCCGGTGGCGCGGCGCGCGGTCGGGCCGTCGCTGCGCGATCTGATGGTCGGCGGCGAGGGCGCGTTCGGCATCATCACCGAGGTGACCTTGCGGATCTGGAAGAAGCCGGAGGTCGAGCGCGGCGTGGTGCTGGCGTTCCCGTCGCTGCAAGCGGCATGGGATTGCGCGCGCGCCATCATGCAGGCCGAGATCCGGCCGCAGATCGTGCGGCTCTACGATCGCGCCGAAAGCGACGACCGCACCAGGGACATCGCGCTGTTCCGTGACAAGCCGATCCTCGCCGTGCTGGCGTTCTGCGGCAGCGAGCCGATGGTGTCGGTCGAGCAGGAGATGGCGCTGAAGATCGCGGCCTCCTTCGGCGGCGAGGTCGGCCCCGACGGGCCGTATCATCACTGGAAACAGAACCGCTACGTCGCCTATTCGCAGATGTGGCACGACAAGGGCTATTTCAACGACACCATCGAGGTGACGGCGAACTGGTCGACGATTCCGGCGCTCTACGACGCCATCGCCAAGGCGGTGCGCGCGGTGCATCCGGAGGTGCATTTCGGCGCGCACTGGTCGCACGTCTATCCCGAGGGCGCGTGCCAGTACATGACCCTGCGGCTGCCGCCGATGCCGGAGGCGCAGGCGTTCCCGCTGCATGCGAAACTGTGGGACACGGTGGAGGGCCTGACGCTCGACCACGGCGGCTCGATCGCGCACCATCATGGCGCCGGCCTGTTCCGCGGCCGCTGGATGGCGCGCGAACTCGGCGCCGGGCTTGAGGTCTTGCAGAAGATCAAGGACGCGCTCGACCCCGACAATCTGCTCAACCCCGGCAAGCTCGGCCTGCGCGCGCGGCCCGATGCCAAGAACATTCACGCCAAGAACATTCACATCAAGGGCGGGCGCGATGGCTGATCCATTGCTCGTCGGCATCGATCTCGGCGCGGGATCGCTCAAGGTCAGCGTGATCCGCGCCGACGGCTCGCTGGTCGCGGAAGCCTCGGAAGGCGTGCCGACGGCCTCGAAGCATCCCGGCTGGAGCGAGCAGGACCCGCATGACTGGTGGCGCGCCGCGTGCAAGGCGCTGCCGCGCGTGCTGGCGCTGACCGGGCGGCCGGCGACCGACATCGCCGCGATCGCCTTTTCCGCCGGCGCGCATACCCAGGTGCTTGAGGACGCCGACGGTAAGGTGATCCGCCCGGCGATCCTGTGGAACGACCAGCGCAGCCACGCCGAGGTCGCGGCGCTGCGCAAAGCGGCCGACGCGCGCATTCTCGACGTCGGCGCCAACCGCGCCAACGCCACCTGGACGCTGCCGCAAATGCTGTGGCTGCGCAACCACGAGCCGGAGGCGCACGCGCGGGTCAAGCGGCTCTACGTCGCGAAAGACTGGCTGCGCGCGCAATTCACCGGCACCTGGGAAACCGACTCGATCGACGCGCTCGGCACCCTGATGCTCGACGCCAAAAGCGGCCAGTGGTCGGAAGAATTGTGCGGCATGATCGGCTGGCCGCTCGCGACGCTGCCGCCGATCGTCGCGCCGACGGCCGTTGTCGGCAAGGTGACGGCCGAGGCCGCGCGCGCGACCGGGCTCGCCGAGGGCACGCCGGTGGTGTGCGGCACCTCCGACACCGCGGCGGAAACCTTTGGCGCGGGCATGGTGCGCGAGGGGCTCGGCGTGGTGAAACTCGCCACCGCCGCCACCGTCAACGTGCTGTCGCCGGCCGCGCGGCCGGATTTCGAACTGATCAATTACTACCACGTCGTGCCGGATCACTGGTACATCATCACCGCGACCAATTCCTGCGCCTCGGCCCACAAATGGCTGCGCGACACCTTCTTCCGCCGCGACGGCGACGACGGCCGCGCCGTGTTCGACGCCATGGACCGCATGGCGGCGAAGGTCGCGCCGGGCGCGGAGGGACTGTTCTTCCATCCCTATCTCAACGGCGAGCGCAGCCCGTATTGGGATCCGCTGCTGCGCGCCGATTTCGTCGGCGCCGGCTTCAATCACGGTCCCGGCCATTTTGTCCGCGCGCTTTATGAAGGCGTCGCCTATTCGCTGCGCGATTGCCGCGACGTGCTGCGGACCAAGGGCCTGAGCTTCGCCACCGCGCGCCTGACCGGCGGCGGCTCGACCAGCGCGCTGTGGCGGCAGATCGTCGCCGACGTGCTCAATATCGAGGTCGAATTGCCGGCGGTGGCCGACGCCTCCTTTGGCGCGGCGCTCTTGGCCGGCGTCGGGGTCGGTGTCTATGCCGATGAGCGCGCGGCGGCCGAGGTGATCCGGATCGTGTCGCGCGCCACGCCCGATCCGGCGCGGGCGGCGGTCTATGATCGCGGCTTTCCGATCTATCGCGACATTCAGGCGGCGCTGGCGCCGCTCAATCATCGCATCCACGACTTTGTCAAAGGCGGCGCGTGATGCCGGCGCGCGCAGGGAGCAGGGTGGCTCATGGCTGAAATCCGCCTCGAACAGGTCCGCAAGGCCTATGGCGGCGTCGTCGCGGTGCATGGCGTCGATCTCACCATTCGCGACGGCGAGTTCGTGGTGTTTCTCGGGCCGTCCGGCTGCGGCAAGTCGACCACGCTGCGGATGATCGCGGGGCTGGAGGAGGTGACCTCGGGCACCATCCGCATCGGCGCGCGCGACGTCACCGGACTGGAGCCGAAGGATCGCAATATCGCGATGGTGTTCCAGAACTACGCGCTGTATCCGCACAAGACCATCTACGACAACCTCGCCTTCGGCCTGCGCATGCGCAAGATGGACCGCGCCGAGATCGACGTGCGGGTGCAGAAGGCGGCGCGGATGCTCGGCCTGGAGGAATATCTCGCGCGCAAGCCCAAGCAATTGTCCGGCGGTCAGATGCAGCGCGTCGCGCTCGGCCGCGCGCTGGTGCGCGAGCCGGACGTGTTCCTGCTCGATGAGCCGCTATCCAACCTCGACGCCAAGCTGCGGGTGCGGATGCGCGAGGAGATCGCCCGGCTGCATCAGGACGTCGGCACCAGCATGGTCTACGTCACCCACGATCAGGTCGAGGCGATGACGCTGGCCAACCGCATCGTCATCATGCGCGACGGCCATGTGCAGCAGATCGGCGCGCCGCTGGAAGTCTACGACCGGCCCGCCAACCTGTTCGTCGCCGGCTTCATCGGCTCGCCTGAAATGAACCTGATCGAGGGCCGCGTCGAGAGCGGACACTTCATCGCCGGAAATCTGCGCGTGGCGCTGCCGTCCGGCACCGAGGCAAGCGGCGAGATCACGCTCGGCATCCGCCCCGAGCATCTGGCGCTGACCAGCGAGGCCGACGGCGTCGCGTTCACGGTGCGGGTGATCGAGCAACTCGGCGCGCAGACGCTGTG
>JBDHSX010000054.1:0-21850 GCA_039808365.1 Xanthobacteraceae bacterium
CGCGCGTGCAGGCGGCGGCGTGAGGCGATCGTCGGCATTCATTCAATCGTCATTGCGAGCGAAGCGAAGCAATCCAGGGGCCGCGAAGGAAGACTGGATTGCTTCGTCGCTTCGCTCCTCGCAATGACGAAGTAACTTAAGCAATGACGAAGTAACCTAAGCCACCTTGCCTCGCCGCGCCTCGCGCAGCGCCCGCCACACCCGCTCCGGCGTCAGCGGCATCTCGATCTGGGTGACGCCGTCGTCGGCCATGGCGTCGATCGCCGCGTTGACCAGCGTCGCCATGCTGCCGGCGCAGCCGGCCTCGCCGCAGCCCTTGGCGCCGAGCGGATTGGTGGTGGCGGGCGAGGGCAGATCGCCAAGCGTCATCGCCGGCACGTCGGCGGCGCGCGGCAGGGCGTAGTCCATCAGCGAGCCGGTGATCGGCTGGCCGCTGTCGTCGTAGCTGACCGCCTCCATCAGCACCTGGCCGATGCCCTGCACGACGCCGCCGTGCAACTGGCCGGCGACGATCATCGGGTTGACGACGACGCCGAAGTCGTTGACCGCCGTGTACCTCGCCACCGTAATGACGCCGGTGTCGGGATCGATCTCGACCTCGCTGACATGACAGCCGTTCGGGAAGGTCGAGGCCACGCTCGATGAGACGTGATCGACGTCGAGCGGGTTGGGCTGGCCCTCGGCCGGCGCGGCCTCGCGCAGCGTTTCGGCCAGCTCAAGCAGGCCGATCGAGCGGTCGGTGCCGGCGATGGTGAAGCGCCCCTCGGCGAATTCGATGTCGCTTTCGGCGGCTTCCAGCCGGTCGGCGGCCGCCGTCCTGCCCTTGGCGATCACCAGGTCGCCGGCCTCGATGATGGCGGTGCCGGCGGTCATGATCGAGCGCGAGCCGCCGGTGCCGCCGCCGGCGTGCACGATGTCGCTGTCGCTCTGCATCAGGCGGATCCTGTCGAACGGGATGCCGAGTTTCGCGGCCAGCACCTGCGCGAACGGCGTGGCGTGGCCCTGTCCGAAATCGAGCGTGCCGCTGGTCAGCCGCACGGTGCCGTCCGGCTCGAAGTCGATCTTGCCGAGTTCGCTGAGGCCGGCGGTGACTTCGAGATAGCAGCCGACCGCGATGCCGCGCAGCTTGCCGCGCTTGCGCGCCTCGCGCTTGCGCTTGGCGAAGCCGGCGTAGTCGGCGAGTTCCAGCGCCTTGTCGAGCACGGCGGGAAAATCGCCGGAATCGTAGGTCAGCCCGTTGGCGGCGGCGAACGGGATTTGCGAAGGCCGGATCATGTTGCGGCGGCGCAGCGTCAGGCGGTCGATCTTCATCTCGGTGGCGGCGCGATCCATCAGCCGCTCCATGAAATAATTGGCCTCGGGGCGGCCCGCGCCGCGATAGGCGCCCATGAAGGTGGTGTTGGTCACGACGCACTTGATGGCCACCTCGATCAGCGGCGTGCGATAGACGCTGGCGATGTTCTTGGCGATGTTGAGCGACAGCGGCAGCGGCCCGATATTGCCGACATAGGCGCCGAGATTGCCGAAGCCGGTGACGCGGACCGCGAGGATGACGCCGCGGGCGTCGAGCGCCAGTTCCGCGCGCACCTCCTGCGCCCGGCCGTGATTGTCGGTGAGGAAGCTCGACGAGCGCTCCTCCAGCCATTTGACCGGGCGGCCGAGCGCCCGCGCCGCATGCAGCAGGCAGACATATTCGGGATAGCTCGCGTTCTTCATGCCGAACGAGCCGCCGACATTGTAGGTCAGCAACCGGATTTTTTCGCGCGGCACATTCATCAGCTTCGCCAGCGAGGTGGCGTTGCCGGACACGCCCTGGGTCGGCAGATAGGCGGTGAAGCGGTCGCTGGCCTTGTCATAGGCGGCGAGGCCGGCGCGCGGCTCCATCGCCACCACGGCGACGCGGCTGTTGACGATGTCGAGCGCGGTGACATGCGCGGCCTTGGCGAAGGCGGCCGCCGTGGCGTCGCGGTCGCCGGAATAGTAATCGAGCGCGACGTTGTTGGGGATGTGATCGTAGAGCAGCGGCGCGCCGGGCTTGACGGCGTCCTCCGACGCGGTGACGGCCGGCAGCGGATCGATCTCGACCGTCACCGCCTCGGCGGCGTCGCGCGCCTGCGCCGCGGTTTCCGCCACCACGCAGGCGACCGGATCGCCGACGAAGCGGACCCTGTCGATCGCCAGCGCCATGCGGTCGGTCTGCAACAGCGGCGAGCCGTCGGCGTTCTTCATCGGCAGGCCGCAGCGGATCGGGGTATAGCCGGCCTCGACCAGATCCCGGCCGACATAGACCCCGAGCACCCCCGGCATGTTCCGCGCCGCGCTGGCGTCGATGCTCCGGATCACGCCATGGGCGTGGGAACTGCGGACCATCCAGGCATGGGCCTGGCCGGGCAGGTTGAAATCGTCGGTATAGCGGCCCTTGCCGCGCACCAGGGTGTCGTCCTCCTTGCGCCGGACCGGCTGTCCGATCGCGTGCTTTTGCAGGGCGATGGCGTTGTCGCGGGCGAGGCTGGCGGTCGGTCGCGGTGTCTTGCTATCCATGAAACCATCGTTCCGGGGGCATTTGCCGACTGAAATAACGCAGGCCCGGGGGCCGGGCAACGCCGGATCGGGCATGGCGGCCGTGTGCCGTGGTTGCGTCATCGCGCCACGCTGCTAAACTTTCCATGACAGATTTTTTCAGCCGGCCGGCTCGGCCGCGAGAGACAGGTTTGCATGAACAACGACGCCCGGCGCAGCGAGGGTGCGGAGCCGCTCCGACCGGCTGAGCGCGTGAACGGCCATGCGGCCGCGCCGCTTGCCGCGGGCGCCGGCGTTTACGCCGCGCTCGACCTCGGCACCAACAACTGCCGCCTGCTGATCGCCTGCCCCGAGGGCGAGGGGTTCCGCGTGATCGATTCGTTCTCGCGGATCATCCGGCTCGGCGAGGGCATCTCGCTCACCGGCCGCATCAGCGAGGCGGCGATCGGCCGCGCCATCTCGGCCCTGAGCGTCTGTCGCGACAAGATGCGTCACCGCAAGGCGCAGCGGCTGCGCCTGATCGCGACCGAAGCCTGCCGCGCCGCCTCCAACGCCGAAGCTTTTCGCGACCGCGTCGCCACCCAGACCGGCATCGCGCTCGAAGTCATCAATCGCGAGACCGAGGCGTCGCTGGCGGCGGTCGGCTGCTCGCCGCTGGTCGACCCGAGGGGGCGCGGCGCGATCCTGTTCGATATCGGCGGCGGGTCGAGCGAACTGGTGCGGCTCGGCCGCCACAGTGGCGGCGCGCCCCGCGTCGAGGGCTGGATGTCGATCCCGCTCGGCGTCGTCACCCTGGCGGAACGGTTCGGCGGCAACGACGTCACCGCCGCGGTCTATGCGCGGATGGTGGCGGAAGTCGCCAAGCACGTCGCGCCGTTCGCGGCGAAACATGGCGGCAACCTGGAGACGATGCACCTGCTGGGGACGTCGGGAACCGTGACCACGCTGGCCGGCGTTCACCTCGGGCTGCCGCGCTACGACCGCCGCCGCGTCGACGGGCTGTGGATGAGCGACGGCGAGATCACCTCCGCCATCTCGACCTTGCTCGGCATGAGCTATCAGGAGCGCGCCAACAACAACTGCATCGGCATCGAGCGCGCCGATCTGGTGCTGGCGGGCTGCGCCATTCTCGACGCCATCCGCGATGCGTTCCCGCTGCCGCGCCTGCGGGTCGCCGATCGCGGCCTGCGCGAGGGCATGCTGGTGGAGATGATGCGCGAAGACGGCGCCATCGGCGCGGCGTAACCATGGCCAAGGACTCCACCGGGCGGCTGCACGTCACCGTCAAGAGCGCCGGCAAGCGCAAACTGTCCTCAAAACTGTGGCTGGAGCGGCAGCTCAACGACCCCTACGTCGCGCAGGCGAAGCGCGACGGCTGGCGCTCGCGCGCCGCCTACAAGCTGATCGAGATGGACGACAAATACAAACTGCTCAAGCCGGGGCAGGTGGTGGTCGATCTCGGCGCCGCGCCGGGCGGCTGGAGCCAGGTCGCCGCGCGCCGGGTCGGCGCGCTCGGCGGCAAGGGCAAGGTGGTGGCGATCGATCTTCTGGAAATGCCGGAAATTCCCGGCGTCACCTTCGCGCAACTCGATTTTCTGGACGCGCGCGCCCCGGAGATTCTTCGCGGGATGATCGGCGGCGGCGCGGATGTGGTGATGTCGGACATGGCCGCCAACACCACCGGCCACCGCAAGACCGACCAGTTGCGCATCGTCGGGCTGGTGGAGGCGGCGGAAGCCTTCGCCGCCGAGGTGCTGAAGCCCGGCGGGACGTTTCTCGCAAAAGTGTTCCAGAGCGGCGCGGACGCCGAACTGCTGGCGCGGGTCAAGCGCGATTTCGCCGCCGTCCGCCACGTCAAGCCGGCGGCCAGCCGTCAGGATTCCTCGGAGCGCTATCTGCTGGCGACCGGCTTTCGCGGCGGGGCGTAGCTCACGCCAGCGTGTTCTTGAAAATCCGGCCGTCCTTCATGATGACTTTCAGGTTCGGTTCGGGATCGGCGATCAGCGCCAGATTGTCCAGCGGATTGCCGTCGATCATGAGCACGTCGGCGAACGCGCCCGGCTCGATGACGCCGAGCTTGCCGCGATAGGGATTGCGTTCCCCGGCCATGGCGAGAAGCTCGCCGTTCGCCGCCGTCGCCATCCGCAGCACGTCGGCGTTGTCGTACCATCGCGACAGTTTTGCCAGTTGCTTGCCCTGGGTGGCGACGCCTTTCGGACTGAACAGGATATCGGTGCCCCACGCGGTCTTGATCTTGTACTTCCTGGCGAATTCGTAGGCGCGCACCGTCCCCCTGGCGATCTCCTGCTGCTGCTGGCGCTGCACCGGGTTCGATTTCGGATTGGAATCCTCGTCGGCGAGGAACGGTTGCAGGCTCCACCAGGCGTCCTTGTCGGCCATCATCCTGACCGCGTCCTCGTCGGCGAGCTGGCCATGCTCGATGCAGCGCACGCCGTTTTGCAACGCGCGCTTGATGCCTTCCGGCGTATAGACATGCGAGCAGACATAGGTGCCCCAGTCCGACGCGGCATCGACCGCGGCGCGGATTTCCGCGGCGGTGAACTGGTTGACGTCGATCGGATCGTAGGCGGAGGAGACGCCGCCACCGGTCATGATCTTGATCTGGCTCGCGCCCTGCAGAAGCTGCTCGCGGACCCGGCGCAGCACCTCCGGCACGCCGTCGGCGATCGCCGAGATGCCCGCCGCCTCGGCGTGGCTGATGTCGTTGCCGGAGCCGCGCGGCACCTCGTAGCGCAGGCGGAAATCGCCATGGCCGGAGGTCTGCGAGATCATCGCCCCCGAGGGGAAAATGCGGGGGCCGCTGACCATGCCCTCGTCGATGGCGCGTTTCAGGGCGAAGGACGGGCCGCCGACGTCGCGGATAGTGGTGAAGCCGCGCATCAAGGTGCGCTCGGCCTCTTGCGCGGCGACCAGATGGACATAAGGGACATCGGCGGTCAGCGCGACAAGCTCCGGGATGGCGCACATCAGCGCGTGCCAGTGCGCGTCGATCAGGCCCGGCATCAGGGTGCGGCCGCCGCCGTCGATGATCTGCGCGCCGTCCGGCGGCCGATCCGCCGCCGCCGCGATGGCCTTGATCCGGTTGCCCTCGACGATCAGGTTGCGCCCGGCGGCGAGGCTCGCCGACTTGCCGTCGAAAATCCGGACATTGGTGAAGACGACCGGCCCCGCCGGCGGGCGCGGCGCGGCGGCGATCGCGCCTTTCGGGGCCAGCGCCAGCGCGCCGATCGCGCCGGCGCCGGCGAGGAACGCACGTCGCGACAATCGCCGTTCGATCGCCGCGTTCAGCCGCGCGAAGGCGGGGCTGTGACAGGCGCAGGCATAGCGGGTTTCCGCGTCGTCGCTCACCGGCGTGCAGATCAGCATCTCACCCTCTCGATCATCATTGCGTCGTTCTCGCCGTGCGCGGCGTCGCGAGTCAAGCGTCGCCGCGACGCGCCTAGACGCCGCTCAGCACGATCACCGTCGGCGTTTTCGGCAGGCTGCCGGCGGATATCGTGAAGGACGGCGCGTCGCGGCGGTCGATGGCGAACTGGCCGCGCAGGCGTTCGAGCAGATCGGCGAGCGGCGTGCCGAAACGGTGCATCGGCAGCACCACCGAGGCGCGCAGCCGCCGCACGATCTCCGACATGCCGTCGAGCGACATCGTATAGGTGCCGTCGATCGGCACCATGACGATGTCGAGCCGGCCGATGGCGGCGATATGGCTGTCGTCGAGCGGGTGATGGAGATGCCCGAGATGGCCGATGCACAGGCCCGCCACCTCGAAGATGAAGATGGAGTTGCCGTTGGGGATCATCACCGCGTTGGCGCCGTCGTCGTAGAGCGAGCGGCGAATGTCGGTCGGGACGTTGCGGATGAAGACGTCGCGCACCGTCAGGGCGTGTTTGGCGGCTTCGCCGTTGTCGCCCCAGCCGTGCAGCACGTATGTGATGCGCGGGTCGGGATTGAGGGTGTAGTGCGTCGAATGCGCCCGGTTCATGGTGACCACGTCCGGCACGCCGCCGGTGTCATAGGCGCCGGTGTAGTCGGTGGCGATGCGCACGCCGTCGGGGGTTTCGATCACGTAGGTCGCGTGTCCGGCGTAACGGATGGTGACTTCATCGGCGCGCGCGGCCGTTCGGAGACTGGCGTAGACGGCGCGCGGCAGCATCTGCGCCATGGCCAGGCACTGGCTGGCCTGCGGCCGTTCGGCGGCGCGGCCGGTCGCGGGGCCGAGCGCGATCATCAGGAGAGCCGTCATCCACCACAGCCGCGCCATGCCCGCGTCTCCGTATCGCCAGCCCTGGCCTAAGCAAATCACGCCGCCCGCATGGCCGCAACCGGGCTGGCTCAGCCCAGCTTCTGGTCGCGGGCGGTGGCGGTTTCCCGCGCCGCTTCTTCCTCAGCCTCCGCCTCGCGCGGTGGCGTGACGACGACGACCTGGCGGCCGGAAATCTGGTGGCCGGCGTCGGCCGGCATCCGGAAGAAGAACCAGCCGGACAATGCGGCGAAAAGGCCGACGATCACGAAGGCCGGGCCGAATTCCTTGGCGGTGAGCTCGCTGGCCCCGCTCAACGCCATCGTCGCCTCCACCGAGAACGCGCCGACGGCGACGCCCGCCGAGATCGACAATTGCTGCGCGACGCTGACCAGCGTGGTGGCGCGGCTCATCTTCGCCGGCTCGATATCAGCATAGGCCAGCGTGTTCAGCGCAGTGAACTGGAGCGAGCGGAAGAAGCCGCCGACGATCAGGATGATGCAGATCAAGAGCAGCGGTGTCGCGGCGGTGAACAGCGCGCAGGCGGCGAGGAAGACCGCGCTGACCAGCGCGTTCACCGACATCACGTTGCGGAAGCCGAAGGCGCGGATGACGCGCGCCGCGAGCGCCTTCATGCCCATCGCGCCGAGCGCCGAGGTGAAGGTGACGAGGCCCGACTTGAACGGCGACAGGCCGAAGCCGAGCTGCATCAACAGCGGTAGCAGGAACGGCAGCGCGCCGATGCCGAGCCGGAACAGGAAGCCGCCGAGGATGCTGGCATACATCGTCGGATGCCGCATCAGGCTGAAATCCAGCACCGGGCTGTCGGTGCGCCGGGCATGGCGGACATAGAGCATGGTGAACAGCGCGCCGCCGCCGATCAGCGCCGCCAGCGCCGGCCACGGCATCAGCCCGAGCCCGGCCACCGACAGGCCGAAGGCGAGGCCGCCGAGCCCGAGCCCGGACAGCACCATGCCGACGAGGTCGAAGCGGTCGGGGTTGTCGCTGCGGATCGGGTCGATGTAGCGCAGCGCCATGGCGATGCCGACGACGCCGATCGGGATGTTGATGAGGAAAATCCAGTGCCACGAGAAATAGGTGGTGATGAAGCCGCCGAGCGGCGGGCCGATCACCGGGCCGATCAGGGCCGGCACCGTCACCCAGGCCATGGCGTTGACCAGCGCGCTCTTGTCGATGGAGCGCAGCAGCACCAGCCGCCCGACCGGCGTCATCATCGCGCCGCCAAGACCCTGCACCACGCGCGCGATCACGAAATCGTTGATCGAGGAGGCGACGGCGCAGCCGATCGAGCCGATCATGAACACCGCGATCGCCGCGCTGAACACCTTGCGCGCGCCAAAACGGTCGGCGGTCCAGCCCGAGGCCGGGATGAACACCGCCAGCGACAGCAGGTAGGAGGTGATGGCGAGCTTCAGCGTCAGCGGGCTGGTGCCGATGTCGGCCGCGATCGCCGGCAGCGAGGTGGCGATCACCGTCGAGTCCATGTTCTCCATGAACAGGGCGGTCGCCACGATCAGCGGGATCACGCGGTCCTTGGTCATTGCGCCTTTGAGAGATGAAACGGGGTGAGCGGGAGCCGGCCGTTTAGCACCCAACACCGCCGGCGACCATTGCACAAAGCGGAATGGCTCCTAGATGCTGATTGCGAAGGTCCACCGCATGGCGCGGCCCGGCCTGTCCGACGGAGTTCCGACGATGATCTATGTCCTCGCCGCGCTTCTGCCGCCCATCGGTCTGTTGTTCAACGGGCAGCCGTTCTCGGCGATCCTCAACCTGCTGCTGCTGGTGGTCTGCATCATCTTCGGGCTGCTGTTCCCGGTCCTGTTCCTGCTGCCCTCGGTGCACGCCATCCTGGCGGTCGCCATGAAGCGGGAGGACCGCCGTCACCGCGAGGTGGTGGAGGCGATCCGCCGCTACGGCCCGCCGCCCGGCTACCCCCGCTAACGGGGGCTCGGCGAGGTCGCCCGCAGGCCGTATCCTCCCGGCGCGGGGAGGCGGGGACCGATGATCTATGCACTGGCCATCCTGCTGCCGTCGGTCGCGCTATGGATCGACGGGCAGCGGATTTCGGCGCTCCTCAACCTGATGATCTGCGGCGTCAGCGTCTATTACGCGCTGACGCTGTCGCTGTTCGCGCCGCTGCTGGCCGGTCCGGTCCACGCGCTGCTTCTGGTCTACCTCAACAGCGCCACCCGGTTCGGTCGCCGTCAGGCGGCGGCGGGAAGGCCGCCGGCCGGCCGCAAGGGGCGTGAAGGCGCGGGATAAGCGGTCCTGCATTGCGGTAAAGCCCTTTGAAACGCGGGGCCGCCGTGCTATCGACCACCGCCAATCCCCCGTCATGGGTTCCCGATTCCACGGCGACGCGCCGCCTTTGCGTCACCGAACGGACGCTCATTCCGGGTCAGCCGGCGGCCAAGGGCCGCAAGAATCTTATTTGAGGCGTTTTCCTCACGCGAACGGTTTCCACTTCGCCTGAAAACGCCCTGTGGAGTTGGCGATGACGCGCTTGCAAGGATCCGACAGGTTTCAGGAAGGCTACACCTTCGACGACGTGCTGCTGAAGCCCGGCCTGTCCGACATCCTGCCATCTGAAGCCGACATCCGCTCCCGCGTCACCAAATCGATCTCGGTCAACATCCCGATCCTCGCCTCCGCGATGGACACCGTCACCGAGGCCAAGATGGCGATCGCCATGGCGCAGGCCGGCGGCATCGGCGTCATCCACCGCAACTTCGATCCGGAAGGGCAGGCGGCGCAGGTCCGGCAGGTCAAGAAATACGAATCCGGCATGGTGGTGAACCCGCTCACCATCGGCCCCGACGCGCAGCTCGCCGACGCGCTGCTGCTGATGAAGGACCACGGCTTCTCCGGCATTCCGGTGGTCACCGGCGGCGGCCATGGCGTTCCCGGCAAGCTGGTCGGCATCCTCACCAACCGCGACGTCCGCTTCGCCACCGATCCGCAGCAGAAGGTTTCGGAACTGATGACCCATGAGAACCTGGTGACGGTTCGCGAGGGCGTCAGCCAGGAGGAAGCCAAGCGGATGCTGCACAAGCACCGCATCGAGAAGCTGTTGGTGGTGGATGAGCAGTACCGCTGCGTCGGCCTCATCACCGTCAAGGACATGGAAAAGGCGGTGACCCATCCGCTGGCCTGCAAGGACGCCCAGGGCCGGCTGCGGGTGGCGGCGGCGACCACGGTGGGCGAGGGCGGCCATGAGCGCACCGAGCGGCTGATCGACGCCGGCGTCGACCTGATCGTGGTCGACACCGCGCACGGCCATTCCTCGCGGGTGCTGGAAGCCGTCGACCGCATCAAGCGGCGCTCCAACGCGGTGCAGGTGATCGCCGGCAACATCGCCACCACCGAGGGCGCGCAGGCGCTGATCGACGCCGGCGCGGACTGCGTCAAGGTCGGCATCGGGCCGGGGTCGATCTGCACCACCCGCATCGTCGCCGGCGTCGGCGTGCCCCAGCTCACCGCCATCATGGACGCGGTCGAGGCGGCGCGGAAGGCCGACATCCCGGTGATCGCCGACGGCGGCATCAAGTTCTCCGGCGACCTCGCCAAGGCGATCGCGGCCGGCGCCGATGCGGTGATGGTCGGCTCGCTGCTGGCCGGCACCGACGAGACGCCGGGCGAGGTGTTTCTGTGGCAGGGCCGCTCCTACAAGGCCTATCGCGGCATGGGCTCGGTCGGCGCGATGGCGCGCGGCTCGGCCGACCGCTACTTCCAGCAGGATATTAAAGACACCCTGAAGCTGGTGCCGGAAGGCATCGAGGGGCAGGTGGCCTACAAGGGGCCGGTCGCCAACGTCATGCACCAGATGGCCGGGGGATTGCGCGCGGCGATGGGGTATGTCGGCGCGAAAGATATCGCCGAGTTCCACGACAAGGCGAAGTTCGTCCGCATCACCTCGGCCGGCCTGCGCGAGAGCCACGTCCACGACGTCACCATCACGCGAGAGAGCCCGAATTATCCGGGCGGAGCGTGAGGTCAGTTATTATCGCACATGAAAACATCATTCTAATATTCTGTTCTGGCTGAATTTTTCTTAATAAAATTCCGGTTTCCCCTTACCGGTGAAACGCGATAGAATTGTCGGGCGGGACGCCGACGTTCCGTGTCAGAACAATGGATTCGCGGTTGTCATGTACGAATGGACGGATGAACGGCTCGAAGCTCTCTCCACGCCCGAGTTGAAGAACCTGCTCGGCAATGCGGAGCGCAAATCCGCCGACGATCTGGCCGCCCGATGCAAGGCGGTGCTGGAGGCGCGCAACGCGCTGAAGCCGAACCGCCTCGCCAAGCCGCGCACCGAACTCAAGGAATTCGAGCACGCGGTCGCCGACCAGATCGCCGCCGTCGGCAAGGAAATGGCGGCGAAATACGACCTCTCCGAGGAAACGGCGAAAGCCCGCTCGGCCGACGTCAAGGGTTTTCGCGCCCACAAGCTGCTCGACTCCAAGGGCTCCGCCAAGCTCGGCGGCATGCAGCGCGACGGCTCGGTGGCGATCGAGCGTTACATTTCATATCGGCGCGGCAACGATACCGTCTATCTCGGCGTGTTCCTGCCGAAGGACGCGCCGCTCGACGATCACGCCTTTCATGTGCTGGCGCCGGCGGCGTTGCTGGCGGACGGAAAGCCGGTCGCCGAAATCCGTCCGGGCGCGACCGAGAAGCAGAAGCAGCCGGCCGACAGCGGCCTCGCCTTCAAGGATCTCGCCGCCGCGGCCGCCGCCTTCGATGCCGCGCTTGCCAGGATCACGGCCTGACGGCACTGTTGCTGACAGCCGTCCCGATCGTCCAATTCCATTCATAAGGTGATCCGCATGTCCCAGACCGCCAAGCGCATCGTTCTCGCGTCGCGTCCTTCAGGCGAGCCGCAGGCGTCCAATTTCCGGCTTGAGGATTACCCCGTGCCGACGCCGGGCGACGGCGAGGTGCTGTTGCGCACCATCTGGCTCTCGCTCGATCCCTATATGCGCGGAAGGATGGACGACGGCCCGTCCTATTCCGCGCCGGTGCCGATCGACGGCGTGATGGAGGGCGGCACGGTCTGCGAGGTCGTAGCCTCCAACAACGCGAAATTCGCCAAGGGGGATATTGTGCTCGCCCATGCCGGCTGGCAGCAATACGCGGTGTCGGACGGCAAGGGGCTGCGCAAGATCGATCCCGCTATCGCCCCGATCTCGACGGCGGTGGGCATCCTCGGCATGCCGGGCATGACCGCCTATACCGGGCTTCTCGCCATCGGCAATCCGCAGCCGGGCGAGACGGTGGTGGTGGCGGCCGCGTCCGGCGCGGTCGGCTCGGCGGTCGGCCAGATCGCCAAGATCAAGGGCGCGCGGGCGGTCGGCATCGCCGGCGGCAAGGACAAGTGCGCCTACGTCAAGAACGAACTCGGCTTCGACGAATGTCTCGACCATCGCGATCCCGACCTGCGGGCGCGGGTCAAGGAAGCCTGCCCCAACGGCATCGACGTCTATTTCGAGAATGTCGGCGGCAAGGTGTTCGACGCCGTGCTGCCGCGCTTCAACAATTTCGCGCGGATCCCGGTGTGCGGCCTGATCGCCGACTACAACACCATCTTCGGCAAGGACACCCCGCCGCCGCCCTGGGCCAACACCATCATGCGCCAGATCCTGGTCAAGCGCCTCAACTTCCGCGGCTTCATCGTCCGCGACTTCGCCGCGATGTATCCGGATTTCATCCGCGACATGTCGCAATGGCTGCGCGAGGGCCGGATCAAGCACAAGGAGTTCGTCACCGAGGGGCTGGAGAGCGCGCCGGCCGCCTTCATGGGCCTGCTCAAGGGCGCCAACTTCGGCAAGCAACTCGTCCGCGTCGGGCCGGACAAGGCGTAATTCGTTTTGCGCGCGGATTTGCAACACGAGAACCGTCGTCCCCGCGCAGGCGGAGACGCCGCAGCGCTTCGGCTCAATCGCTTGTGGCGAGGTCGTTTTATGACAACCAACGCCTGGGGTCATCAGTCCCCGCCTGCGTGGGGACGACGTCGAGGTTGTTTGGTCCTGCATCCTCAACTCATCATGCTTTAAGGGCGATCATGACCCCCGGCGCACGGCTGGCCGCGGCCATCGAAGTCATTTCCGCCATCGACGCGCAGCGGGTCCCGGCGGCCAAGGCGCTGAAGGACTGGGGCACGGCGCATCGCTTCGCCGGCTCCGGTGATCGTGCCGCGATCTCGGGGCTGGTGTTCGACGTGCTGCGCCGCAAGGCGTCCAGCGCCTGGATCATGGATGATGACACCCCCCGCGCGCGCGTGTTCGGCATGATGAAGCTGGAGCGCGGGTTGAGCGCCGAGGCGTTGGCCGCGCTGTGCGACGGCTCGCGCTTCGCGCCCGACACGCTGACGCCGGCCGAGCGCCATGCCCTGACGGTGCGCTCGGTCGATGGCGCGCCGCCGCCGGTGGCCGGCGACTATCCGGAGTGGATGGACGACCATTTCGCTGAAGCGTTCGGCGAGACGCGCGTGGCGGAAACCGCCGCCATGGCGCGCCGCGCGCCGCTCGACCTGCGGGTCAATACCCTGAAATCGCGCCGCGAGAAGGCGATGGCCTCGCTGTCGCATCTTTCGCCCGCGCCGACGCGGTGGTCGCCCTGGGGCCTGCGGATCCGGCTCGGGGCCGACGCCCGCAATCCGGGCATTCATGCCGAGGAAGACTTCCTCAAGGGCGCGATCGAGGTGCAGGACGAAGGCTCGCAGCTCGCCGCGCTGTTCTCGGCGGCGAAAGCCGGCGAGCAGGTGATCGATCTGTGCGCCGGGGCCGGCGGCAAGACCCTGGCGCTGGCGGCGATGATGCAGGGCCGGGGCCGCTTGATCGCCACCGACGGCGACAAGCGCCAGCTCGCGCCGATCTTCGAGCGGCTGTCGCGCGCCGGGGTTCATAACGCCGAGGTGCGCGCGCCGAAGGGCGAGGCCGACCCGTTGGCCGATATTCGCGGCTCCGCCGACCTGGTGCTGATCGACGCGCCCTGCACCGGCACCGGGACCTGGCGGCGCAATCCCGACGCCAAGTGGCGCATCCGCCCCGGCGCGCTTGCCGTGCGGCTGAAGGCGCAGGCCGAGGTGCTGGACCGCGCGGTGGCGCTGGTGAAGCCCGGCGGCCGCATCGTCTATGTCACCTGTTCGGTGCTGCCGGCCGAGAACAACGCGCAGGTGCGCGCCTTCATGGCCCGCCAGCCGGGGTTTTCGGTGGCGCCGCCGGCGCAGGTCGCGGGGCCCCTGTGGGACAAGGCGGAGGATTTTCTCGCCGCCGTCCTGCAAAGCCCGGAGGGGCTTTTGATGACCCCGCGCCGCACCTCGACCGACGGTTTCTTCGTTTCGGTTCTGACCCGGAACGGCGGCTGAAAATCCCGCCGATAAGCCAGGCTGCGGCATTGCGGGGCCGCCGCCGCTCGCGTATCTCGTGGCCCATGACAGCACAGAGCCAGACTTCGCCTGCGGTCGCGGACATCGCGGCGGCGCATGAAAAAATTCTCATTGTCGATTTCGGATCGCAGGTGACGCAACTGATCGCGCGGCGGGTGCGCGAGGAGGGCGTCTATTCCGAGATCGTGCCGTTCCAGAAGGCGGAGGCCGCCTTCCGCGCGATGAAGCCCAAAGGCGTGATCCTGTCCGGCGGCCCGGCCTCGGTGCTCGATGCCGACGCACCCGCAGCGCCGATGGCGATCCTCAACGCCGGCGTTCCGGTGCTCGGCATCTGCTACGGCGAGCAGACCATGGCGCAGCAGCTCGGCGGCACCGTCGAGGCCGGCCACCATCGCGAGTTCGGCCGCGCCGCCATCGAGGTGATCGACGACTGCGCGCTGTTCGACGGCGTCTGGGAGAAGGGCGGCCGTTACGACGTCTGGATGAGCCACGGCGACCGCGTCACCAAATTGCCGCAAGGTTTTCGCGCGGTGGCGAAGGCGCCCGGCTCGCCGATTTCGGTGATCGCGGACGACGCGCGCAAATTCTACGCGATGCAGTTTCATCCCGAGGTGGCGCATACGCCGGACGGCGCGAAACTGTTGCGCAACTTCGTGCGCAAGGTGGTCGGCCTCAAGGGCGACTGGACCATGCGTGCCTTCCGCGAGGAAGCGGTTGAGAAGATCCGCGCCCAGGTCGGCCGCGGCCGCGTCATCTGCGGCCTGTCCGGCGGCGTCGATTCATCGGTCGCGGCGATTTTGATTCATGAGGCGATCGGCGATCAGCTCACCTGCGTATTCGTCGATCACGGCATGCTGCGCAAGGACGAGGCGAAGTCCGTCGTCGACCTGTTCCGCCATCACTACAACATCCCGCTGGTGCATGTGGATGCCTCAAAGCAGTTTCTCGGCGAACTCGACGGCGTCACCGATCCGGAATTGAAGCGCAAGACCATCGGCCGGCTGTTCATCGACGTGTTCGAGGCCGAGGCGAACAAGATCGGCGGCGCCGATTTCCTGGCGCAGGGCACGCTCTATCCCGACGTGATCGAAAGTGTATCGTTCACCGGCGGCCCCTCGGTGACGATCAAGTCGCACCACAATGTCGGCGGCCTGCCGGCGCGCATGAACATGAAGCTGGTCGAGCCGTTGCGCGAATTGTTCAAGGACGAGGTGCGCGCGCTCGGCCGCGAACTCGGCCTGCCGGACGTCTTCGTCGGCCGCCATCCGTTCCCGGGGCCGGGACTGGCGATCCGCTGCCCCGGCGAGATCACGCGCGACAAACTCGACATCCTGCGCGAGGCGGATGCGATCTACATCGACCAAATCCGCAAGGCCGGACTTTACGATGTGATCTGGCAAGCCTTCGCCGTGCTGCTGCCGGTGAAGACGGTGGGCGTGATGGGCGACGGCCGCACCTACGACTACGTGGTCGGCCTGCGCGCGGTGACCTCGACCGACGGCATGACCGCCGATTTCTACCCGTTCGACATGAAATTCCTCGGCGCCACCGCAACCCGCATCATCAACGAGGTAAGAGGCGTCAACCGCGTGGTCTATGACGTCACCTCAAAGCCGCCGGGGACGATCGAGTGGGAGTGAAAATACATCATCAACAGGCTATCGACCACTATCGACAATACTATCTAAGCTATTGAAAGTCAAATATATTTATCTCATTCGTTATCGCTCGCTATCGCCCCTAAGCGATACCTTTTGACGGTAATTCTGACGGTATGCGTTTTCTCGCTCGGGCAAATTTGCGACGATACCGTCAGCCGAAGATCTCAAAGTGACCCTCAAAAATTGACTTAATTGATGGAATTATAATGGCTATTTTGTTGAGTTGACGGTATCATTTTTGACGGTAAAATTGACCCAGAAATTGCGATTTAGATCGTCAACGAGGCCGTATTATGCTGACCGATCTGGCTCTCAGAAGGCTGAAATCAAAGGATAAATCATACAAGGTTTCCGATCGTGACGGTATGTATGCTTCTGTCGCGGAAACAGGGCAAATCACGTTCCGATACGACTATCGCCTTAACGGCCGGCGCGAGACCCTGACCATCGGCCGGTATGGCGAGGATGGCATTTCACTCGCCGAAGCTCGCGAACGCTGCATGGCGGCGCGCAAGCTCGTCGCAGATGGTGTTTCGCCAGCGCATGAAAAGAAGCGGGAGAAGCGTCGCAATGCGCTCACCCGGAACTTTGGTGCCGTTGGCAAGGTCTGGCTCGAAGAAGCCCGGATGGCCGAAAGCACGCGGTCGATGCGCAAATCCATCCTCGACCGCGATATCCTCCCTGCCTGGAAGAACCGGCTCCTCACAGAAATCACCGCCGAAGATTTGCGCCAGCTCTGCACAAAGGTGAAGGAGCGCGGAGCGCCAGCCACGGCGGTCCACGTCCGCGATATCGTCAAGCAGATTTTCGGCTTTGCCATTCTCAACGGCGAGAAAGTGCCCAACCCCGCCGACGAGGTGGGACCGGCCTCGATCGCGACATTCCAACCCAAGGACCGGGCGCTGTCGCCTTCCGAAATTCGCATCATGCTCCAGCAACTTGAGCATGTGCCCACGTTGCCGACCATCCGCCTCGGCCTTCGGTTGATCCTGCTGACGATGGTGCGCAAGAGCGAATTGACGGACGCGGTGTGGGACGAGGTTGATTTCGAGAGCGCGGTTTGGACCATTCCGAAAGAGCGCATGAAGCGCTCCAAAGCGCATAACGTCTACCTGTCCCAGCAGTCGCTCGACATCATGATCGCTCTGAAAACCTGCGCGGGAAATTCACGCTACCTGCTGCCGTCCCGCTACGACGCGGACGCGCCAATGTCGCGGGCGACATTCAACCGCATAACGACGGCCGTGGTCACGCGCGCCAAGAAAGAGGGGCTAGCGCTCGAACCGTTCACTGTCCACGATCTACGACGCACAGGCTCGACACTTTTGAATGAGCTAGGCTTCAATCGCGACTGGATCGAAAAATCCCTGGCGCATGAAGACAGTCACTCCTCGCGTGGCGTCTACAACAAGGCTGAATATGAGCCGCAGCGCCGGCACATGCTTCAGGAGTGGGCGGATATGGTCGATGCCTGGGCGAGCGGCCAGAAGCGTATCCCGACGCTGTTTCCGCCAGAACTGCAATTTATGCCCGCCGCGATTTCGCCCTGACGGGCCGCGTCTTCCGTAGCCGCACATCGGGACCGCAGGTCCGCTCGGTCGTGCTTCCCATCGACGCTAGGCGTCGATCCTCAAGCCATTGCTCGACCTCGGCGAGATCCCACACCACACAGCGCGGCGTAAGGAAAAAGCGCTTCGGAAACTCGCCACGCTGTTCCATCTCGTAAATCGTTGTGTCGGCCAACGGGACGATCCGGTGCAGCTCCGGCCGTCTGATGGCCCTCTTTGACAACGATTCAGGCGGAGTAAATCGCACTAGCGGTTGGTCAGCCGTGTCCTGCCGATTATCCATGCCGTCGGCCAGCGTCTGTTTCGGAATAGCCATCTGCGCCTCGCATCAATCCAAAGCCATGATGCGAACCTGTCCGTTGGCGATAGGTATTGGAAGGCCCGTCTATCGCTCGTGCGGTGACTGGGATGCTATGGCGTAGAAAAAGGACGGTCGGTTTTGAACGATGTTCGCGCCGTTATCTTAGTCGCTACGCCCGTTGGCCGTTAGAATGGTGATATCCGGCTTCCAATTTTCAGGAAGGTCCGGCGGGCTGACAGATTCCAAGTCGAGACGAATGAAGGATTTGAGGATTGATTGAAACGTCTCGGTATCGCGCGCCCAGTGAATAACGCCATCGAAGTCGTTTGAGAGTTTATGCGTCAGGTCAAGCGATGAGCGCCGGTTGATTCCGACAGGGCTGTCAACTTGCACAACGGCAATCGTGTCACCGCCCACCCAGCGCACGATGTCATCTGGAAAGTCGTGCGCATAATTGCGGCGCCCGTTCCATACGGCCGTCCGAATAGTTTTTCCGGCGGGGGTGACGAGCCGGAAAATCCAAGGAGCATCCTCCTGCGCTGCTCCGGGCATGGGATAGAATAGCGGAGGCGGGGGCCGGTCCAGCATCGCAGCCTTTTTCTCTCGGATCTGGCGACGCTTTGCGGCCGTCAATCGTTCAAGTTGTTCACCGCTTTCCCTGAAGACTCGGACATCGGGTGAATAGGCCGTCTCCGCTATACCGGCGTCATAAGTATCGGAGTCCGGAAAGGCAAAGAGCAGGGCCTGTCCGGTGAAGCTGCGCAAATGTCGCAGCACAATATCCCAAGCGATGTCCTGATGGACGACCGGGACGACGTGAAGCGGAGCGCCTGGTGCTTCCATCCCGAGGCGGTCGATGACTGCGACGCCGATGGCGCTAAATTCAGTTCCATTTCCAAGGCAAAAGCCGGCGTGAAATGCCCGATCACCGACAACTGCCCGGAATGCCCGAAGTGATATTTGCGCATCAGCGGGTATTCGTTCGTCGCCCGTCAGTTCTCGAATGCGTGCGCCATTAATCGCGGCGACTGGCGCCAACATATGGAGATCGATCATGCCTCGGAAACGATCGCCTTCCGGCCATGCAGCTTGCTTCCGTGCTTGCTTTTTCCGTTTTGCTTCGCCCAATTCAGATGTCTCTTAACTAAAAGCCGCAACGACCGTTTCGATGGGGAGAAATAGGGTTCGGCTGTCTTCCGGATACTCGATGAACTCCGCACATCGCAGATAAAACCGTTTTGCCACCTCGTCCTTGGCGTGAACCAGCACCGCTCCAATCCCGATGCTCTGCGATGCAACCGCAATCCGGCGTAGCGCATCCGCAAGAAGGTCAGCGCCAAGACCCTTGCCGGCATGATCGCGGCTGACCGCGAGTCTTCCGATCACGGATACCGGGATCGTGTCAGGTGCATTCCGCCGGACCTTGCCTGGCGCCGCCGCGCGTTCTACGGCGCCGGCCGAAATGCAGAAGTAGGCGACGACCCGGTTGCCATCATCACAGACGACATAGGTGCGAGAGAACCGGCTTTCGTTTTTAAGCGCGCGATGGCGAAGCCAGTCATTCAATGCGGGTTCGCCGCAGTCGAAACCGGAAACATCGTGATCGGCGGTGAGGGCGATCGGAGCCGACAGGTTCGGATCAGAACTGCGCGGCTTGTCGTCTACTTTTGCCATGCCGGCACCCGGCGTAGCAGCGACCGAAGCTTCGGTCCCGGCGCCGGTGGATTATCGAGCGCGTGCATGAAGGCGTCGTAGCGCTCAGAAGCGAGCACGAACAAGCGCTGGTCAAGCAGGACATCGATCGCCTGCCGGCGAGCACTATCGATCATGAACTCGGTGCGCGTCTTGCCAAGGATCGCCGCCGCATCATCGATGAGCTGGCGCGTGTTGGCCTCGATGCGCAGATTGATGCTGCCCTTTGTATCAGTCGCGCTCGGACGCTCCGCGACCGCAACGTCTCGGCTTTCCTGTGATGGCGAACTGGCTTTTGACATAGGGTGGAATATAGGCTTTTGTATCTACAGTGTCAATACAGACCTGCTGCTGAGGACGATTGCGCCGGTGGGGCGAGCCTGACGTGAAGCCGCAGGTCATTCGATCGACCCCGACACAAATGTCACGCCCCAGTCGCCGCCAGAGGAGAAATTTTTGCGATAGCGTCCTTAAGCTGAATTGCAGCCTTTAGACTTGCTGGATCGACGAGATACGAATCCTTGGAATCTGAAATGCCGATAAGGATTAAAGCGACGGCTGCGCTTAAATCCTGTAACTGCTGGGATCGAAAATCATTGGAGTCGATTTTGTCAAAGTCGATGTCGTCAATGCTTTTCGAGAGAATCTTAAACCAAGGCGCGTCGGTCTCAAGAAGTTGCGTAAATCGTTCGTAGCCGACGATACGAAAACGCCGGGCCGAGTCCGGGTCTCGCTCAATCATCGCATCACCAAGCGCGTCCTGCCAATCGCGGTAGAGAAGAGACTCGCGATAGGAGAGACCGCTGATGGCGCGCTCGACGGTTTCTCTCACCACATTTTCATCCGGCAACTTGCTTTTTGTTTCAGTGGCTAGGTGTTCGGCCAGTCGCCGGCAAATTTCCAGTTTCTTGTCCGCGGGCAGATCGCGCAGATGATCCAGATTGGCGTTGAGCTTGCCTTCAGTGACGGCATGAGCCTCAATCTCGAAGCGCATAGCGAGCGCCGCCTGTTGAGTTTGATCGAGGCGAGAGAGGTCGAGCCTCCACAGTGCGCAAAACATCTTCAGCCGATGCAGTTCGACATGCGGGCCGTCTGCCAACGCCTTTTGGAATGCGGCAATCTGCGTCGAGATCGGCGTGGTAAAGTTCGTCTTTCCCTGCGGCAATGCGCGCAGTTCGAGAGTCATTCCCCGAATCCATCCGATCAATGTCGCAATACGGTAGAGAGTGCTGGTGCGCTTATAGGCATTGAAGTCCAGCGGGAGCGTGGACGTCTTCAAAAACGCATATCGTTTATCGATAAATATTTCTTTCGAACGCCATACGACCTTTTCGCAGGCTCCACAGAGTGGCCCTAGATACTGACGATAGACATCTGTTTCCGATTGTCGCCGTGTACGACGCTCCCTCAGTCGTTCGAATAGATAGTCCTTCAGGAACGAGACGAGCAATGCGCTCACCGCACCAATGAGTGCAGCCCATAGAGCACCATTGGCCGTGGGTGGCAGCATAGCCGCCGGCAATGGGGAGGGCGCCTGAACCACCGAACTCGTTTCCGCCGGCGTGACCTTGGATGTTGAAGTATCGGCAAGTAAGTAAGTCAAAATCGCCCCCCGTCCCATGCGATAGCAGGATCTAGGCGAAGCGGCCAGTTTGCGAAAGTGCCATTGCTGACGGGCGTATCTCCTTGTTGTCCGGTCGCTCCATCCAAACATCGCTTAGACGCTTAGGAGTCGAATCTTTTGCGCCCGGCCGCCGCTTCGCTCTGGCCAGGCCGTTGCTTGGGGGCGCTGCCCCCTGGCGCGGCGCAAGGGATCGCTGCGCTCGGCCGGGACGGTCTCCCCGACCTTCCGCGCGGTTGCGTGTTTCTCGTTCTCGCCAACAGCTTCGATCCGCTTGTGCAGGCCGGGTGATCCCCCTCCGTCCCGGCCGCCCTTGCACCTTGCACCCCCCGGTCTCGCCGACGGGCAGGGCTGCAGCGCAGCGCTGCGCTTCAACCCCAGCCCAATAGGAGAAAGACCATGACGACCAAGGCAAAGACCGCAATCGTTCCCGAAAATGGCGAAACGGTTTTCATCCCGCTCAACAAGCTCAAGAAGCACCCGAAGAATGCCCGCAAGACGCCGCACAGCGAGGCGTCTATCGCGGCAAAGGCGGCGAGCATCGGCGCCAAGGGCATTTTGCAAAACCTTGTGGTGGAGCCGGAACGTGACAGCGAGGGCGAGCCGACCGGCTGCTATCTGGTCAGCATCGGTGAAGGCCGCAGGCTGGCGCAGATGCTGCGTGTAAAGCGCAAGGAGATCAAGAAGACCGAGGCCATCCGCTGCGTCATCGACACGGGGAACGATGCCGCCGAGATCAGCCTTGACGAGAACGTGACGCGCGAGAACCTTCACCCCGCCGACGAGTTCGAGCGCTTCCGCGAGCTTGCGGA
>JBDHSX010000055.1:0-21554 GCA_039808365.1 Xanthobacteraceae bacterium
CATGCTGATCCTCGCCATCGACACCGCGCTCGACGCCTGTTCCGCCGCCGTTCTCGACACCAGGTCGACGCGGCTGCTCGCCCATGAATCGCAGCCGATGCAGCGCGGCCACGCCGAGGCGCTGATGCCGCTGATCGCGCGCGTCATGAAGGCGGCGACCATCACCTTCGCCGCGCTCGATCGTGTCGCCGTCACCACCGGACCCGGCAGCTTCACCGGACTGCGCGTCGGTCTGTCCGCCGCCCGCGGCATCGCGCTGGCCGCCGCCAAGCCGGTGGTCGGGCTGACCACGCTAACGGCCTTCGCCGCGCCCCATGTCAGCGAGCGCGGCGAGCACCCGATCATGTCGGTAATCGACGCCCGGCACGATCAGGTCTATCTCCAGGTTGCGGGCGGCAACGGCGCGACGCTGCTGCGCCCCGATCTGGTTCCGATCGACGCGGCGCTGGAGGCCGGCCGGTTCGGCCCGCCGATCCTGGTCGGCAATGCCGCGCGGCTCGTCGCCGCGCGCTGGCCCGCCGATGCCCCGCCGCCGGTGCTGGTGGACGCCCGGCCGGCCCCGGACATCGGCTGGGTGGCCTGGCTCGGCGCCGCCGTGACGCCGGAGAGCGCCCCGGCGCGGCCCTATTATCTGCGCGCGCCGGACGCCAAGCCCGCCGCCGGGCAGGCGACCGCCTTGCAGCCCGCCGCTTCATGAAGAATCCTCTCGCCGCATGGTGGACGGCGGACGCGCCGGTGGTGGAACCCGCCACCCGGCGCGATCTCGCCGCGCTGGCGCAATTGCATGCGGAATCGTTCCATCGCGGCTGGGGCGAGAGCGAATTCGACGCCATGCTGCGGGAACCCAATACCCTGGTGCAGCGGCTGCGGCGCGGGACCAGGGTGATCGGCTTCGCGGTGTCGCGGATCGCCGCCGACGAGGCCGAAATCCTGTCGATCGCGGTGGCGGCGCGGGAGCGCGGCCACGGCCTGTCGCACGGCCTGCTGGCGACCCATTTGGGACATCTCGCGGGGCGCGGCGTCCGCACCGTGTTCCTCGAAGTCGAGGAAACCAACCAGCCGGCGCGGCGATTGTACGACAAGGCGGGTTTCGCCGTGGTCGGCCGCCGCGAACGCTACTATCGCGAGGCCGGCGGCGAGGAGCGCAACGCTTTGGTGATGCGTCGCGACTTGTCGTAGCCGCCGCGCGGTGGCAAGACAGCATCCTCGGGGAGCAAGAGGATCATGACCGCTTTGAAATCCGCACCGTCGTCGAAATCGACCGGCATCGAGGCGCGTTGCGCGGCCACCGGAATGCGCATGACCGAGCAGCGCCGCGTCATCGCGCGCGTGCTGGCGGAGGCGGCCGACCATCCCGACGTCGAGGAATTGTATCGACGCTGCGTGGCGGTCGACGACAAGATCTCGATCTCGACGGTCTATCGCACCGTAAAGCTGTTCGAGGATGCCGGCATCATCGAGCGCCACGATTTCCGCGAGGGCCGCGCCCGCTACGAGACCATGCGCGACAGCCATCACGACCACCTCATCAACCTGCGCGACGGCACCGTGGTCGAATTCACTTCCGAGGAAATCGAGGTCCTGCAACGGGAAATCGCCCGCAAACTCGGCTACCGGCTGGTCGACCACCGGCTCGAACTCTATTGCGTGCCGATCGACGAGAAGCAGAGTTGAGTCGTTATTATTTCCGTCATTGCGAACACTCGGATCGGCGCTTCGCGCCGTCCGAGCACAGGCTCCGCGAAGCAATCCCGAGGCCACCTAGCAAGGACTGGATTGCTTCGTCGCCGCCCTCCTCGCAATGACGTGGGGGAATAGATTGTCCGAGCCCTTCGACCTCATCATCTTCGATTGCGACGGCGTGCTGGTGGACAGCGAGGTGATCTCCTGCCGCGCCCATGCCGAAACCCTGACCCGGCACGGCTATCGCATTTCCCCCGATGAAGTTCTTGAACGATTTCTGGGCATCTCCGACCGCGAGGCGCGGCTCATCGTCGAGGCCGACCTCGGCCGCAAGCTGCCCGACGATTTCGAAATTCAGGTGAAGCAGGCGACGCTTTCATTCTATGCCGATGACCTGAAACCGATCCCGCATATCGGCGAAACCATCGCCAAACTCGGTTTGCCGAAATGCGTCGCGTCCAGCGGCACGCCCGAGAAGATCCGCCACGGCCTGACCTGCGCGAAAATCCATGATGCGCTCACCCCGCACATCTTCTCGGCGTCGCAGGTCGCGCGCGGCAAGCCGGCGCCGGACCTGTTCCTGTTCGCCGCCGCCCGAATGGGCGCGGAACCCGGCCGTTGTCTGGTGATCGAGGACAGCGTGCCCGGCGTCACCGCCGCCCGCGCCGCCGGAATGACCGCCCTGGGCTTTTCCGGCGGCAGCCATTGCCGGGCCGGTCACGGCGCGACCCTGCTCGCCGCCGGCGCTCACGCCGGTTTCGACGACATGCGGCAATTGCCTGAAATCATAAATAAATTCGCCTTGTTCGCGGATTGATCCGCCCCGCGCCGGCGGGCTTTCGCCGTCCGCGCTGGATTTTCCGCGCCTGAGCCTATAATTGAGCAGCGCGCGCGAGGCGCGCCGTCCCCGTAGCAACAGGTTCCATGTCCCCGCCGCGCAAGCTGCACATCAAGTCGTATGGCTGTCAGATGAATGTCTACGATGCGCAGCGCATGGTGGACACGCTCGCGCCCGAGGGATTCGTCGAAACCGCCAACGTCGGCGACGCCGATCTGGTGATCCTCAACACCTGCCACATCCGCGAGAAAGCCGCCGAGAAGGTCTATTCCGAACTGGGCCGGCTGCGCGTCGCCCGCGAGGAAGCCGCCCGCCACGGCCGCGACCTTAACATCGTCGTCGCCGGCTGCGTGGCGCAGGCGGAGGGCGACGAAATCATCCGCCGCGCCCCGGTGGTCGACGTCGTGGTCGGCCCGCAGAGCTATCACAACCTGCCGCGGCTTCTGGCGCGCGCCCGCGACGAGGGCCGCGCCATCGACACCGAGTTTCCGGTCGAGGACAAATTCACCGCCTTGCCGCCGCCGTCGCGGCAGGCGATCCGCGCCCGCGGCGTCTCCGCTTTCGTCACGGTGCAGGAAGGCTGCGACAAGTTCTGCACCTTCTGCGTGGTGCCCTACACGCGGGGCGCGGAGGTGTCGCGACCGGTTGAGCGCATTCTCGACGACGCGCGCCGCCTCACCGACAACGGCGTGCGCGAGATCACGCTGATCGGCCAGAACGTCAACGCCTATCACGGCGACGGCCCCGACGGGCGGACATGGTCGCTCGGCCGGCTGCTGTATCGCCTCGCCGAGATTCCCGGCGTGGCGCGGCTGCGCTATTCCACCAGCCACCCGCGCGACGTCGACGACGAGCTGATCGCGGCGCATCGCGACCTGCCGGCTCTGATGCCGTTCGTGCACCTGCCGGTGCAGTCGGGTTCCGACCGGATTCTGGCGGCGATGAACCGCCGGCATACCGCCGACGATTACCATCGCGTGATCGACCGTTTCCGAACCGCGCGCCATGACATTGCTTTCTCATCGGATTTCATCGTCGGCTTCCCCGGCGAGACCGAGGAAGATTTCAAGGCCACCCTCGCGCTGGTCGAGCAAATCGGTTACGCTTCGGCCTACTCGTTCAAGTATTCGCCGCGACCGGGCACGCCCGCCGCGGACATGCGGGAGATGGTTGCACCGGCCACGATGGACGAACGCTTGGCACGGCTTCAGGACCTGATCGACAGCCAGCAGCACGCCTTCAACCGGGCGGCGATCGGCGCGACGGTCGATGTGCTGTTCGAGCGCGCCGCGCGCAAGGAAGGCCAGATCGTCGGCCGCACCGCCTATCTGCAACCGGCGCACGTCATGGCCTCCGAGGATATCATCGGCGAGGTGCGGCCGGTGACCATCGACAGCCTGGAGCGCTACAGCCTGCTCGGCCGGCTCGCCGCCGCACCGCCGCCCGTGCGAGAATCCTTCGCATCCGTCAGCCCCGGAGCCTGAAACCCTTGCCCAAAAGCGCATCGGATTCGCCAACGCTCGCCTCCCGCCGCAAGTTTGATCGCGACACGCAGACCGCGCCGGATGTCCGGATCGAGGTCGACTACGACGACAACCGCGCGGCGTCGGCGCTGGTCGGGCCCTACGGACAGAACCTCGCGCTGATCGAGCGCCGCCTCAACGTGGTGGTGGATTCGCGCGGCAATCACATCTCCATCGCCGGCGCCCGCGACGCCTGCGCCGCCGCGCATCGCGTGCTCGACGCGCTCTATGCGCTGGCGCTGCAAGGCCACGATCTGGCGCAGGGCGATGTCGAGGGCGCGATCCGCTCGGTGATGGCGCAAGGCTCGCTGTTCGACATCGACGCCAAGACGCCGACCTCCGCTTTCGAGGCGATCAACCTGCGCAAGCGGCCGGTGCGCGCCCGCACCAAAGCGCAGGACGCTTACATTCGCGCGCTGAAGCATCACGAACTGGTGTTCGGCGTCGGCCCCGCCGGCACCGGCAAGACGTGGCTGGCGGTGGCGCAGGCGGCGCAACTGTTCGAGCGCAAGGAAGTCGACCGCATCATCCTGACCCGGCCGGCGGTGGAGGCCGGCGAACGGCTCGGCTTCCTGCCGGGCGACCTGCGCGAGAAGGTCGATCCTTACCTGCGGCCGATCTACGACGCGCTTTACGACCTGATGGATTCGCGCATCGTCGAGCGCGCGTTGCAGACCGGCGAGATCGAGATCGCGCCGCTCGCCTTCATGCGCGGCCGCACCTTGACCAACGCCGCCATCATCCTCGACGAGGCGCAGAACACCACCTCGATGCAGATGAAGATGTTCCTGACCCGGCTCGGCGAGAACAGCCGCATGATCGTCACCGGCGATCCGAGCCAGATCGACCTGCCGGGCGGCCAGGCCTCTGGCCTGATCGAGGCGGTGCGCCTGCTCGACGGCGTCGAGGGCATCGCCCAGGTGCATTTTTCGGCCGAGGACGTGATCCGCCACGAATTGGTGGCGCGCATCGTCGCCGCCTATGAGGGATTGCCGCGCCGGCCGGCAACCAGCCGCTCGTAATGACCCATTCGATTCCCGATACCGACGTGATGACCGTCGCCGCCTGCTGGGACGCCGAGCCCGACGCCGAAGCGGTGATCGTCCGCGCCATCGAGACCGCGGCGGCCGCCGTCACCGCCGACGTCGCGGACGCGGAACTCGCGGTGATGCTGACCGACGACGACGGCATCCGCGCGCTCAACCGCAACTGGCGCGAGATCGACAAGCCGACCAACGTGCTGTCGTTTCCGGCGCTGCGGCCGGAGCGGACGCGGCAGCCTGATGATCCGCCGTTGATGCTGGGCGACATCGCCATCGCCTTCGAGACCACGCGCCGCGAGGCCCATGACGAAGGCAAGCCGTTCGACCATCATCTGTCCCATCTCGCGGTGCATGGTTTCCTGCACCTGATCGGCTACGACCACGAGACCGACACCGATGCCGAGGCGATGGAAAGTCTCGAACGGCGGATTCTGGCGCAACTCGGAATTCCCGATCCCTATGCGGACCGGGAGCGCGTGACCTGACATGCCGGACTCCGACCCCGTTCAGGACAATCCGCGCAACACGCCCAACCTGCCGGTGCCGGTGAGCGACGGCGATGTGCTGCGGCCCGCCGCCGACAACTGGCTGATGCGCGCGATCCGCACGCTGTTCGGCTGGAAGGCCGGCTCGGTGCGCGACGACCTGCAAGTGGTGCTCGACGCCAGCGCGCCGGACGACGCCGGCTTCTCCGCGGTCGAGCGCACCATGCTGCGCAACCTCCTGAACCTGCACGAGCAGCGCATCGCCGACGTGATGATCCATCGCGCCGACATCGTCGCGGTGAAGCAGGACATTCCGCTCGGCGAGTTGATGGCGCTGTTCGAAAGCGCGGCGCATTCGCGCTTCGTGGTCTACAACGAAACCCTCGACGATCCGGTCGGCATGGTCCACATCCGCGACCTGCTGGCGTTCATGACGGCGAAGGCCAAGGTGCCCGAGCCGCCGAAGACCCGCCGCAAGAAGCCGCCTGTCGCCGGCCTCGACCTGCGCGCGCTCGATCTGGCGCTGCCGCTCACCGAAACCGGCATCATCCGCAACCTGCTCTACGTGCCGCCGTCGATGCGGGCCATCGACCTCTTGGCGCAGATGCAGGCGTCGCGGCTGCATCTGGCGCTGGTGGTGGACGAATATGGCGGCACCGACGGCCTGGTCTCGATCGAGGACATTGTCGAGCAGATCGTCGGCGAGATCGACGACGAGCACGACAGCACCGA
The DNA here is from genome assembly GCA_039808365.1 of Xanthobacteraceae bacterium. Lineage (GTDB taxonomy): Bacteria > Pseudomonadota > Alphaproteobacteria > Rhizobiales > Xanthobacteraceae > 62-47. Next base: position 6,305 of record JBDHSX010000055.1, read on the forward strand.
GCCGCCCTCGATCGTGCGGCAGGGCGAGAACACCTTCATCGCCGACGCCCGCGCCAGCCTCGACGACGTCCGCGAGATGATCGGCGACGCCTTCGACACCGGCGAGGCCGGCGAGGAGGTGGAAACGCTGGGCGGCTTCATCGTCACCCATGTCGGCCGCCTGCCGGTGCGCGGCGAGATCATTTCCGGTCCCGGCGATTTCGAGATCGAGGTGCTCGACGCCGACCCGCGCCGGGTCAAGCGGCTGCGCATCGGCCCGCGCAAGGAGCGGCCGGCGTCGCGCGGCCGCGAGCCGCGACGCCGCGATGCCGCGCCGGACCCCGGGTCCCCGCCCGGCGAACGGCGCACCCCGCCCGCCGGCGAAAGCGACGGCGCATGACGTTATCCGGCCGGTTGCGCGGGCTCGCGCTGTTCATCGTGCTGTCGTGGGGCTGGCGGCGCGCTTTGATCGCGCTCGCCGCCGGCGCGCTGTCGTCGCTGGCGATGGCCCCGTTCAACGCCTGGCCGATCCTGTTCGTTACCTTCCCGGTGATGGTGTGGCTGATCGACGGCGCCGGCGCCGGCCGCTTCAACGGCGTGCCCTCGGCGGCGCTCGCCGGCTGGTGGTTCGGCTTCGGTTACTTCGTGCCGGGGCTATACTGGATCGGCTACGCCTTCCTGGTCGACGCCGCCAGTTTCGGCTGGCTGCTGCCGGTCGCGGTCTCTGGCCTGCCCGCTTATCTGGCGCTGTTCACCGCGGCGGGCTTCGCGCTGGCGCGGGCGCTGTGGAGCCGCGACGCCGCGCGCATCCTGGCGCTCGCGAGCGCGCTCACCGTCAGCGAATGGCTGCGCGGCCACGTCCTCACCGGCTTTCCGTGGAACGCGTTCGGCTACGCGCTGACCGAGCCGCTGGCGCTGGCGCAAACCGCCTCGCTGATCGGACTGTGGGGCATGACGTTCATAGCCGTCGCGATTTTCGCAAGTCCCGCGGTGCTGATCGACGGCAAGGCCCGGCGGGCGTGGCTGGCGCCGCTCGGGGCGCTGGCGCTGCTGGTGACCATGGGCGCTTACGGCGCTCTCCGCCTCGGCAACAATCCGACCGTGCCGCTGGCCGGCGTCAAGCTGCGCATCATGCAGCCCAACCTGACGCAGGACGACCGTTTCAACTATTCCGCCAAGGCGGCGGTGATGCGGAAATATCTCACGCTGTCGGACCGCGCCACCAGCCCGCAGACCTCCGGCGTGCGCGACGCCAACATCCTGATCTGGCCAGAATCGGCGTTTCCGTTTTTCCTGACCCGCGAGGGCGACGCCATGGCGCAGATCGCCGATCTGCTGCCCCCCGGCACCAAGCTCATCACCGGCGCGGTTCGCGCGCCCGATCTGCCGCCGGGCACGCCGATCCATCGCGCCTATAATTCGATCTATCTGATCGGCGATGGCGGCGACGTGCTGTCGGTCTACGACAAGCTGCACCTGGTGCCATTCGGCGAGTACCTGCCGTTCCAGCCGCTGATGGAGGCGCTCGGCTTCGAGCAGCTCACCAAGATGCGCGGCGGCTTCATCGCGGGCACGCGACGAAGAACAATCGATGTTCCCGGCGCGCCGCCGATGCTGCCCTTGATCTGTTACGAGGCAATCTTCCCCTCCGACAGCGCGACCGGCGGCGAGCGGCCGGGCTGGATCGTCAACCTCACCAATGACGGCTGGTTCGGCATCTCGACCGGGCCTTACCAGCATCTGCAACAGGCGCGGCTGCGCGCCGTCGAGCAGGGATTGCCGCTGGTGCGCGCCGCCAACACCGGCGTCTCGGCGGTGATCGATCCGTTCGGGCGCGTTGTCGCCTCACTCGGCCTCGGCGAGGAAGGCGTGCTCGACGCCCGCTTGCCGGCGGCGATTCCGCCGACCTTTTACGCCCGCGCCGGCGATGTTCCCGCGGCGATTCTCGTCGCGGTTGCGCTGATCGCCGTGGCGCGACGGCGTGGCCGCCGTCGGAACCGGTGAGCGCGCGACCGATCGCCGCGCGGCCGAAGCATGGCAGACAAGCAAGCCCTTTTCGGTGTCAACTTTTTGGTTACTTATAATTTTGGTTTCGCATAAAGGATTAGAAACCGGACCATCATCGGTATATGTAGCGAACCGCGCGGCCTGCCGAAATTAACCGCAATTGCGTGAGATCAAATCGTATCGAACGAATTGACGGGTTGTCGCACCCCCTGTTTCGCCCCGTCCCGCCAAGGAGATTTTGATGTCGACCAAAGCGCCCAACCCTGTTGACAAATATGTCGGCAGTCGTGTGCGCATGCGCCGCATCATGCTGGGCATGAGCCAGGAGAAACTGGGCGAAGCCCTCGGGCTGACGTTCCAGCAGATCCAGAAATACGAGAAGGGCACCAACCGCGTCGGCGCCAGTCGCATCCAGCAGATTTCCGAGGTCCTGCAAGTTCCGGTGTCGTTCCTGTTCGAGGGCGGACCGGGCGGCAACATCAACGCCGAGGGTTTCAGCGAAGCGCCGTCGCCGACCTATGTCTCGGATTTTCTCGCGACCTCCGAGGGGCTGGCGCTGACCCGCGCCTTCACCCGCATCACCGACGCGAAACTTCGTCGCAGCATCGTCGACATGGTCGAGCAGATCGCCGCGCGCGAGCAGCCGGACGAGCGCTGAGCGCGCGCGACGGTTGACGCTTCAGCCATTCAACCCGTAAGAGCGGCGTCGATCGCGCACCGCGACCACGACACCGGCTGGGGTTCGAAGGCATGACGGATTCGACGCGCCCGCACGGCTCGTTTTTCGGACGGCGCAAGGGCCACAAGCTTCGGCTGCATCAGGCCGACCTGATCGCGCGGCTGCTGCCGCATCTCGCGCTCGACCTCAGCCAGGCGGCTCCGCCCGATTTGCGCGCGCTGTTCGATGTCGCGGTGGATACGGTGCGGCTCGAAATCGGCTTCGGCGGCGGCGAGCATCTCGTCGCCGAGGCGCTCGCGCATCCCTCCACCGGCTTCATCGGCTGCGAGCCCTACGTCAACGGCATGGCGAAAATCCTGACGCAGATCGAGGCCCGCGGCCTTCGCAACATCCGCCTCGTCGCCGGCGACGCCGCCGAACTGCTGGCGTGGGCGCCGCCGCGATCGCTGGCGCGGATCGATCTGATCCATCCCGACCCCTGGCCGAAGCGCCGCCACTGGAAGCGCCGCTTCGTGCAGGACGACACCGTCGCCGCGATGGCGCGCGTGCTGGCGCCCGGCGGCGAGTTCCGTTTCGTCTGCGACATCGACAGCTATGTGGAATGGACGCTTGCGCATCTCGTGCGCACACCACGATTCGAATGGCTGGCGGAACGCGCCGACGATTGGCGGCTGCCGTGGCCGGATTACACCATGACGCGCTATGGCCGCAAAGCGACCCGTGAAGGCCGCCGCGCGACGTATCTGCGATTCAGGCGATTGTCGTCATCGCGAGAAGCGTAAGCGACGACGCCACCCAGTCCTTGCTTGTGGCTTTCTGGATTGCTTCGCGGAGTCTGCGCTCGGACAACGCGAAGCGTTGATCCGAGTGCTCGCAATAACAATGTTATCACAACCGCGCCGCGTCCCGCGCCTTCTTCACGTCGGTCGCTTCCCACACCATGCGCTTGCCGCGCTCGCGGCCGAGCAGTTCGATCGGATCGTGATTGTCGATGTGGCCGAACTGTCCCTTGTAGACGCTGTAGCCGCACAATTCCTGCAAGCGGCGCGGAAAGCGTTGCGCGATGTCGCGGGGGATGCCGAGTTGCAGGTTCTCCTGCTGCCGCATCCAGCCCCAGCAATAGGCGCAGGAAAACGCGAAGCGCCGGGCATCGCTGTCATTGGCGCCGCCGCCATGCCACAGCGCGCTGTCGAACAGCATGACGCTGCCCGCCGGCATCGTCGCCATCACCGTGTCGTAGTCCTTGCCGTATTCCGGTGCGCGATCGTATTTGTGACTGCCGGGCACGATCCGCGTCGCGCCGTTGGTCGCGGTGAAATCCGACAGCGCCCAGATCGCGTTGAGCGTGATCGGAATATGCGGACGCGGCAGCGGAATGAGCTGGGTGTCCTCGTGGATCGGCTGCGCCTCCTGTCCCGGCCCCAGCACCAGCGAGCAGAACGACGACAGCAGGCATTCCTTGTCGAGCACCGCCTCCACCACCGGCAGCACCGCCTCGTGCAGCGGCACTTCCCAGAACACCTCGTCATAAGTCAGCAGGTTGTTGACGCGCAGCGTCTTGTAGCCCTCGAACGAGGTCTTGGCGGTGGTCAGCGCATGCTCGCGCTCGATCCGCTCCACCGCCGCCTTGAGGTCCTCGACCAGCTGCGGGGCCACCACCCGCTCCAGCACGGTATAGCCGTCGTTGCGGATGCGCCCGGCATGAGCGGCGATGGCGGCTTCGTCGAGCATTGCGATGTCTCCGGGCGCGGTTCTGTCAGGGTTCAGTTGAGCTTAATCGCTGCGACCGGCCGTTGTCAGCCGGCGCGACGCCATCACGGGCGATCAAATCGCCGCAGCCGGGGCGCGCGGGCCCTTGCCGGATTGCCGGGAAAGCGCTATATGCGCGCTCAATAGAAAAGTTCTCATACGATGGCGTATTGAGAGTGGGCCCCCCGGGACCCGCTCTTTTTTATTACCTGAACGGTTGGCGGCCGCCCCCGCTGCCGCGAACGCCCCGGAACCTGATGACCGACACCACGACCCGCGACGACCTCTTGAACGAGCCCCGCCTGATGACGGAACCCGGCGTCGCCGCGCGGGTGGCCGCCGTCGCCGCTCCGGTGCTCCAGGGCATGGGCTACCGGCTGGTCCGCATCAAGGTCTCGGGCGAGGCCGGCTGCACCGTCCAGATCATGGCCGAACGGCCCGACGGAACCATGCTGATCGACGATTGTGAGGCGGTATCCCGGGCGCTGTCACCGGTGCTGGACGTCAACGACCCGATCGAACGGGCCTACCGGCTGGAGATTTCCTCGCCCGGCATCGACCGGCCGCTGGTCCGCCGCAGCGATTTCGAGCGCGCGCGGGGCCATCTGGCGAAGATCGACATGGCCGCGCCACATTATGGCCGCAAGCGGTTTCGCGGCATCATCGAAAGCCTCGATGGCGAAACCGTGCGGCTTCGCCGCGACGACCCGCCGGCCGGCGAGGACGCCGTGGTGGCGCTGCCGCTCCATGACATCGGCGACGCGCGGCTGGTCCTGACCGACGACCTGATCGCCGAATCGATGCGCCGCGGCAAGGCCGCCGAGCGCGACTTGAAGGAAAGCCTCGGCATCGAACCGGAGCCGCCCGCGCATGCCAAAAAGGCCCGCGCCAAAGGCCCCAAACCGAAAGCGAAGAAAAAGCCGCTTCCGAAGAATACCAAACAACACCGGCTGGCCGCCGACGCGCGGCTCGCCGGCGTGATCGATCCCATCGAAGGAGACTGAACCATGGCCGCCGTCAGCGCCAACCGGCTTGAACTCTTGCAGATCGCCGACGCGGTCGCGCGTGAAAAGTCGATCGACCGCACCATCGTCATCGAGGCGATGGAAGACGCCATCGCCAAGGCCGCCCGCGCCCGCTACGGCGCCGAGACCGACGTCCACGCCGAGATTCATCCGAAGACCGGCCAGCTCGCGCTGACCCGCCACATGCTGGTGGTCGATCAGGTCGAGAACGCCGCCAACCAGATTTCGCTGGCCGACGCCCAGCGCGCCAATCCCGGCGCGCAGATCGGCGACACCATCGCCGACACCCTGCCGCCGCTGGAATATGGCCGCATCGCCGCGCAGTCGGCCAAGCAGGTGATCGTGCAGAAGGTGCGCGAGGCCGAGCGCGACCGCCAGTATCAGGAATTCAAGGACCGCATCGGCGACATCGTCAACGGCGTCGTCAAGCGCGTCGAATATGGCAGCGTCATCGTCGATCTCGGCCGTGGCGAGGCCATCATCCGCCGCGACGAGATGCTGCCGCGCGAGGTGTTCCGCAACGGCGACCGGGTGCGCGCCTTCGTGTTCGACGTCCGCCGCGAAACCCGTGGCCCGCAGATTTTCTTGTCCCGCACCCATCCGCAGTTCATGGCGAAGCTGTTCGCGCAGGAAGTGCCGGAAATCTATGACGGCATCGTCGAAATCAAGGCGGTGGCCCGCGATCCCGGCTCGCGCGCGAAAATCGGCGTGATCTCGCGCGACTCCTCGGTCGATCCGGTCGGCGCCTGCGTCGGCATGCGCGGCTCGCGCGTGCAGGCGGTGGTCAACGAATTGCAGGGCGAGAAGATCGACATCATCCCGTGGTCGCCGGACATCGCGACCTTCGTGGTCAACGCGCTCGCGCCGGCGGAAGTCTCCAAGGTGGTGATCGACGAGGACCGCGAGCGCATCGAGGTTGTAGTTCCGGACACCAATAACCAATTATCACTTGCGATCGGTCGTCGCGGCCAGAACGTGCGGCTCGCCTCGCAACTCACCGGCTGGGATATCGACATCCTGACCGAGAGCGAGGAATCCGAGCGCCGCCAGGCCGATTTCGAGAACTCGACGCGGGTGTTCATGGAAGCCCTCAACGTCGACGAGGTGGTCGGTCAGCTGCTGGCGTCAGAAGGCTTCACCTCGGTCGAGGAACTGGCGCTGGTCGATGTCCGCGAACTCGCCAGCATCGAGGGTTTCGACGACGAGACCGCCGAGGAACTGCAGAGCCGCGCCCGCGAATATCTCGAAACGCTGGAGGCGGAACTGGAAGCGCGGCGCAAGGAGCTGGGCGTCGAGGATGCCGTCAAGGAAGTGCCCGGCATCACCTCGAAGATGCTGGTCAAGCTCGGCGAGAACGACGTCAAGACCGTCGAGGATCTGGCCGGCTGCGCCACCGACGATCTGGTCGGCTGGACCGAGCGCAAGGACGGCGGCGAGGCCACCAAATATCCCGGCTTCTTCGACGGCATCGAACTGTCGCGCGAGGACGCCGAACACCTGATCATGCAGGCGCGGCTCGCCGCCGGCTGGATCACCGAGGCCGATCTCGCCAAGGGTGCTGACGCGGATGGCGGCGAGGAAGCCGAGGCCGCCGAAGATCACGCGGTTTAAGGAGTCATGTCACCGGCATGCTTGCCCACGTCGACCCGGCCGATCCTGATCACGGCCCCCGGACCGCAAGGCCGGGGACCGCGCGGATGTGCGCGGTCACGCGGCAGGTCAAGCCGATCGACGAATTGATCCGCTTCGTCGTCGGCCCGTCCGGCGACGTCGTGCCCGACCTCAAGCGCAAGCTGCCGGGCCGCGGGCTCTGGGTCACCGCGACCCATGGCGCGGTGGCGGAGGCGGCCAAACGCGGATTGTTCGCGCGCGGCTTCAAGCGCGCCGTCAAACCCGCGCCGTCGCTCGCCGACGACACCGAGCGCCTGTTGGCGCGCGGCGTGGTCGAGGCCCTGGCGATGACTGCCAAGGCGGGGCTGGTGGTGGCGGGCTTCGGCAAGGTCGAGGACGCCTTGGAGCGCGGTCAGGCGGTGGCGCTGCTGCACGCCAGCGACGGCGCCGCCGACGGCATCCGCAAGCTCGACGCCAAACGGACGGCGGCTATTCGCCAAATCGACGCCGGCCAGAACGAAATAACCGGGATTCCGGTCATTTCCGTGCTGACCTCGGCAGAATTGGATTTGGCACTTGGCCGCTCAAATGTGATACATGCTGCCGTGCTCGCCGGCCCGGCCGGCGAAACGTTCCTGTCGCGAAGCCAGATCCTGGTCCGATACCGGATGGCCAACGACGGCGGAACCGATAACAAGACGACACCAATTTCGCAGACAAGACCCGCGCGAAACCGCGCACCGCAACACGACTAGAAGATTGGGACTGCTGTATGGTTGATACGAAGAATCCTGGCGACAAGACTTTGAGCGTCAGCCCGACCAAGACCTTGACGCTGAAGCCGCGCGTCGAGCAGGGCACCGTGCGCCAGAGTTTCAGCCACGGCCGTACCAAGCAAGTTGTGGTCGAGAAGCGCGGCAAGCGCCGCATCGGCGGCGACGCGCCGGCGGCCGAGCCCGCCGCCAAGGCCGAATCCCCCGCCGTTCGGCCGACGGCGACGCCCGCCCGCGCGCCGTCGCGCCCGACGCCGCCCGCCCGCGCCGGCTCCGGCGTGGTGTTGCGCACCCTGACCGAGGACGAGCGCAGCGCCCGCGCCAGCGCGCTGGCCGACGCCCGCCTCCGCGAGGAGGAGGAGCGCCGCGCCGCCGAGGCCGAGGCCGAGCGCCGCAAGAGCCGCGAATATATCGAGCAGCAGGAGCGCGAGGCCGCCGAGGCCCGCCGCAAGGCCGAGGAAGAACGCCACCGGCTGGAGGAAGAAGCCAAGCGCAAGGCCGAGATCCAGGCCAAGAAGAGCATCGAGGCGGAAGCCAAGCCCGCCGGCACGCCGGCGCGTCCCGCCGCCACCACGGCCCGCGCGCCGATCCCGACCGCGCGGCCGGGCGTCGCCGCCGCCGACGGCAGCGACGAGGACGAGGCGCCGCGCATGGTGCGCCGTCCCGGCGGCGCCGCCCGTCCGGTGGTCGCCCCCAAGCCGACGGCGAAACCCGGCCCGCAGAAGCAGCGCGGCCGCCTCACCGTGGTCACCGCGCTTAACGCCGATGATGTGCGCGAGCGCTCGATCGCCTCGTTCCGCCGCCGCACCCAACGCCTCAAGGGCCACGCCTCCAACGAGCCGAAGGAGAAGCTGGTTCGCGAGGTGACGATTCCCGAAGCGATCACCATTCAGGAACTCGCCAACCGCATGTCGGAACGCGCGGTGGACGTCATCCGCCTGCTGATGAAGCAGGGCGCGATGCACAAGATCACCGACGTGATCGACGCCGACACCGCGCAACTGATCGCGGAAGAACTCGGCCACACCGTCAAGCGCGTCGCCGCCTCGGACGTCGAGGAAGGCCTGTTCGACGTCGTCGACGACTCGACCGACACCGAGCCGCGCTCGCCGGTGGTCACCGTGATGGGCCATGTCGATCACGGCAAGACCTCGCTGCTCGACGCGCTGCGCCACGCCAATGTGGTGTCGGGCGAAGCCGGCGGCATCACCCAGCACATCGGCGCCTATCAGGTCACCGCGCCCGGCGGCCAGAAGATCACCTTCATCGACACTCCCGGCCACGCCGCGTTCACCGCGATGCGCGCGCGCGGCGCCAAGGTCACCGACATCGTCATCCTGGTGGTGGCGGCGGACGACGGCGTGATGCCGCAGACCATCGAGGCGATCAACCACGCCAAGGCGGCCAAGGTGCCGTTGATCGTGGCGATCAACAAGATCGACAAGCCGGAGGCCAAGCCCGAGCGCGTGCGCACCGAACTGTTGCAACACGACGTGCAGGTGGAATCCTTCGGCGGCGACGTGGTCGATGTCGAGGTCTCGGCCAAGAACAAGACCAATCTCGACAAGCTGCTCGAAATGATTTCGTTGCAGGCCGAACTGCTCGACCTCAAGACCAATTCGCAGCGCCCGGCCGAGGGCACGGTGATCGAGGCCAAGCTCGATCGCGGCCGCGGCCCGGTGGCCACCGTTCTGGTTCAGCGCGGCACGCTGCGGGTCGGCGACATCATCGTCGCCGGCGCCGAGATGGGCCGCGTCCGCGCGCTGATTTCCGATCAGGGCGAGACGCTTGAGGAAGCCGGCCCGTCGGTGCCGGTGGAAGTGCTCGGCTTCAACGGTCCGCCGGAAGCCGGCGACCGCCTCGCCGTGGTCGAGAACGAAGCCCGCGCCCGTCAGGTCACGAGCTATCGCGCCCATCAGAAGCGCGAGAACGCCGCCGCCAGCGTCTCCGGCATGCGCGGCTCGCTCGAACAGATGATGTCGCAGCTCAAGACCTCGGGCCGCAAGGAATTCCCGCTGGTCATCAAGGCCGACGTGCAAGGCTCGCTGGAAGCGATCCTCGGCTCGCTGGAAAAGCTCGGCACCGACGAGGTCGCCGCGCGCATCCTGCATGCGGGCGTCGGCGGCATCTCGGAATCCGACGTGACGCTTGCGGAAGGCTTCAACGCCGCGATCATCGGCTTCTCGGTGCGCGCCAACAAGGAGGCGGCGGCCGCCGCCAAGCGCAACGGCATCGAAATCCGCTACTACAACATCATCTACGATCTCGTGGACGACGTGAAGAAGGCGATGAGCGGCCTGCTCGCGCCGACGCTGCGCGAAACCATGCTCGGCAACGCGCAGATCCTGGAGGTGTTCAACATCTCCAAGGTCGGCAAGGTCGCCGGCTGCCGCGTCACCGACGGCACCGTGGAGCGCGGCGCCAACGTCCGCCTGATCCGCGACAACGTCGTGGTGCACGAGGGCAAGCTGTCGACCTTGAAGCGCTTCAAGGACGAAGTGAAGGAAGTCCAGTCCGGACAGGAGTGCGGCATGGCCTTCGAGAGCTACCACGACATGCGCGTCGGCGACGTCATCGAGTGCTACCGCGTGGAGACGATCCAGCGTTCGCTGTGAGTCCAAATCTCACGAGAATGCTGCGTTAGTTGGAAATGCGGCGTCATGGCCGGACAAAAGCGCGAAGCGCGTCTTCGCATGAAGGTCCGGCCATCCACGTCCCTCCGTCATTGCGAGCGAAGCGAAGCAATCCAGAAGCCGCATCGTAAGGACTGGATCGCTTCGTCGCTTTCGCTCCTCGCAATGACGAGGCCAAAATTGAAAGACCTTTCATGCCTCGCCATCATCAGCCCGCAAAGCATCCCGGCGGCTCGCAGCGACAGTTGCGCGTCGGCGAGACCGTGCGCCACGCCATCGCCGAGATTCTCGCGCATGGCGACGTCCACGATCCCGACCTCGAAAGTCACATCGTCACCGTCCCCGAGGTGCGGATGTCGCCGGACCTCAAGCTCGCCACCGTCTATGTCATGCCGCTCGGCGGCGACGACATCGACGCCGTGCTTGCCGCCTTCGACCGCAACAAGAAATTTCTGCGCGGTGAAGTCGCCCGGCGCGTTAACTTAAAATTTGCGCCTGATCTTCGCTTCCGCGTTGACGATCGATTCGAGGAAGCGGAACGGATCGAGAAATTATTGCGAACGCCCGCGGTCCAGCGCGACCTCAAATCCGATTCGAACGAAAGTGAATGATTGTGACCTCGCCCAACGACGCCGTCGCCGCCCAAAACGCCGATTCCCGCGCCGTCGCCGAAAATAATTTCGGCCCCTCGCCGGAGCGGATGCGCGCCACCAACGACCCGCGCGCCGGCAAGCCGCGCCATGGCGGCCAGCACAAGCGCGACCGCCGCGACGTCCACGGCTGGGTGGTGCTCGACAAGCCGATCGGCATGACCTCGACGCAGGCCGTGGCCGTGGTCAAGCGGCTGTTCAACGCCAAGCGCGCCGGCCACGCCGGCACCCTCGACCCGCTGGCCTCCGGCGGGCTGCCCATTGCGCTCGGCGAGGCCACCAAGACGGTGCCGTTCGTGATGGACGGCCGCAAGCGCTACCGCTTCACCGTGACCTGGGGCGAGGAACGCGACACCGACGACACCGAGGGCCGGGTGACGCAGTCGAGCGACGCCCGCCCCGCCCCGGACGCCATCGCCGCCCTGCTGCCGCGCTTCACCGGACTGATCGAACAGATCCCGCCGCAATATTCCGCGATCAAGATCCAGGGCGAGCGCGCCTATGACCTGGCGCGCGACGGCGAGGTCGTGGACCTGAAGCCCCGCCCGGTCGAGATTCACGAATTAGTCCTTGTCGAACAACCGGATAGCAGCCATTCGGTGTTCGAGGCCGAATGCGGCAAGGGCACCTATGTGCGGGCGCTGGCCCGCGACATCGGCCGCCTGCTCGGCTGCTACGGCCATATCAGCGCGCTGCGCCGCACCCAGGTCGGCCCATTCGACGAGGCCGACATGATTCCGCTGGCGGATCTGGAGGCTTTGTGCGATAGAGCCGCGTCCGGCGAGGGTAGCCTCGCCGACGCGCTGCTGCCCGTTGAGACCGCGCTGGACGACATCCCGGCACTGGCCGTCACACGGGCGGATGCGGCAAGGCTCCATCGGGGCCAGGCCGTTTTGTTGCGCGGACGGGATGCGCCCCATTGCAGCGGCACAGTCTATGTCACGGTGGCAGGCCGACTTCTGGCCCTCGCCGAATTGGGCAATGGCGAACTCATCCCCAAGCGCGTCTTCAACCTGTCCGGGCTGACTGCCAGCGCCGGTCGCAACAACGAAAGAACATGACGATGTCGATTACCGCCGAACGCAAAGCGGAAGTCATCAAGTCGAACGCCAACAAGGCCGGCGACACCGGCTCGCCCGAGGTCCAGGTCGCGATCCTCTCGGAACGCATCGCCAACCTCACCGAGCACTTCAAGACCCACGGCAAGGACAATCATTCGCGCCGCGGCCTGCTCAAGCTCGTCTCCACCCGCCGCTCGCTTCTCGACTACGTCAAGAAGAAGGACGAGGCGCGTTACAAGGCGATGCTGGAGAAGCACAACATCCGTCGCTGAGCGGAGATCGCGCACGAATTCAAATCTGGATTCGCCGCGCGCTGAAGCAAACTCCCTCTCCCGTGGGGAGAGGTGAAGAACAGAAAACGTCCAGCGGCAATCCGGCGGCTGGGCAACGGACGGGCGAGGCGCCCGTCGCGCGGGCCTATGGCCGCGATCGCAGGACGATCGCGTCGCCCGCACCATCGGAAGGATGGAAGCCATTCAAGATGCCAGAGCCATGGCAGGATCGCCGGACGCTGGTTTCGCGGACAAAACGACACCGTCTCGGTGTCGCCGCGAACAGCGTCCCGCCGTCTTGCGCATGGCTTTCGTGCTTTGAGGCTCCCGGCCGACCGACGAACCATGAAAGAAAATCCCATGTTCAATAAGCATACCGTCGAGATCGATTGGGGCGGGCGTCCGCTCAAGCTGGAAACCGGCAAGATCGCGCGTCAGGCCGACGGCGCGGTGGTCGCCACCTATGGCGAAAGCGTCGTGCTCGCCACCGTCGTCGCCGCGAAATCGCCGCGCGAGGGCGTCGACTTCCTGCCGCTGACCGTCGACTACCAGGAGAAGACCTACGCCGCCGGCCGCATTCCCGGCGGCTATTTCAAGCGCGAGGGCCGGCCGACCGAAAAGGAAACGCTGGTCTCCCGCCTGATCGACCGTCCGATCCGTCCGCTGTTCGCCGACGGCTGGCGCAACGAAACGCAAGTGATCGTCACCGTGCTCTCCCACGACATGGAGAACGATCCCGACGTGCTGGCGATGGTCGCGGCCTCGGCCGCGCTGACCTTGTCCGGCGTGCCGTTCAAGGGCCCGATCGGCGCGGCGCGGGTCGGCTTCATCAACGACGAATACGTGCTCAACCCGGTGCTCGACGAGATGAGCGAAACCCAGCTTGAGCTGGTGGTCGCCGGCACCTCGGACGCGGTGCTGATGGTCGAATCCGAGGCCAAGGAATTGTCCGAGGAGATCATGCTCGGCGCGGTGATGTTCGGTCACCGTCACTTCCAGCCGGTGATCGACGCCATCATCCAGCTGGCGGAGAAGGCCGCCAAGGAGCCGCGCGAGCTGGTCACCGTCGACGACAGCGCGATCGAGACGGAAATGCTCGGCCTGGTCGAGCAGGAGCTGCGCGCCGCCTACGCCATCCCGGTGAAGCAGGACCGCTACGCCGCCGTCGCCAAGGTCAAGGAGAAGGCGCTGGCGCACTTCTTCCCCGAAGGCCAGGAGCCGAAATACGACAAGCTGCGCATCGCCGGCGTGTTCAAGCACCTCGAAGCCAAGATCGTGCGCTGGAACATCCTCGACACCGGCCGCCGCATCGACGGCCGCGACGTCAAGACCGTGCGCAACATCCTCGCCGAGGTCGGCGTGCTGCCGCGCGCCCACGGCTCGGCGCTGTTCACCCGCGGCGAGACCCAGGCGCTGGTGGTCACCACGCTCGGCACCGGCGAGGACGAACAGTACATCGACGCGCTGTCGGGCACGTACAAGGAGACGTTCCTGCTGCACTACAACTTCCCGCCCTACTCGGTCGGTGAAACCGGACGCCTCGGCGGCACCAAGCGCCGCGAGATCGGCCACGGCAAGCTGGCGTGGCGCGCGATCCATCCGGTGCTGCCGCCGCATCACGAGTTCCCCTACACCATCCGCGTCGTCTCCGAGGTCACCGAGTCCAACGGCTCGTCGTCGATGGCCACGGTGTGCGGCTCCTCGCTGTCGCTGATGGACGCCGGCGTTCCCTTGAAGCGGCCGACAGCGGGCATCGCCATGGGCCTGATCCTCGAAGGCGCGCGCTACGCGGTCTTGTCCGACATTCTCGGCGACGAGGATCACCTCGGCGACATGGACTTCAAGGTGGCCGGCACCGAGGCGGGCATCACCTCGCTGCAAATGGACATCAAGATCGCCGGCATCACCGAGGAGATCATGAAGGTGGCGCTGGCCCAGGCCAAGGACGGCCGCATCCACATTCTGGGTGAGATGTCCAAGGCGCTGACCAACGCCCGCGCCGAGCTCGGCGAATACGCGCCGCGCATCGAGACCTTCAAGATCGCCACCGACAAAATCCGCGAAGTGATCGGCACCGGCGGCAAGGTGATCCGCGAGATCGTCGAGAAGACCGGCGCCAAGGTCAACATCGAGGACGACGGCACCGTCAAGGTCGCCTCCAACGACGGCGAGGCGATGAAGGCCGCCATCAAGTGGATCAAGTCGATCGCCTCCGATCCGGAAGTCGGTCAGATCTACGAGGGCACCGTGGTCAAGGTGATGGAGTTCGGCGCCTTCGTGAACTTCTTCGGCGCCAAGGACGGCCTTGTGCACATCTCGCAGCTTGCGGCGAATCGCGTGCAGAAAACCTCGGACGTCGTCAAGGAAGGCGACAAGGTCAAGGTCAAGCTGCTCGGCTTCGACGATCGCGGCAAGACGCGGCTGTCGATGCGGGCGGTCGATCAGGCGACCGGCGAGGACCTTGAGGCCAAGGCGAAGGCCGAGAAGTCCGACGCCGCGCCGCGCGAGGCCGCCGGCGAGTAAACGACCCGCGACACATCGATAGACAAAGGGCGGCCTCGCGGCCGCCCTTTTGTTTGAATAGATATGACGGGCTATTTATGCCGTCATTGCGAGCGAAGCGAAGCAATCCAGAAAGCGACAAAGCAAGGGCTGGATTGATTCGCCGCTGTCGCTCTTCGCAATGACGACAAGCATGCGAAAGGGATCGCCCATGATGAAACTCTACTGGTCGCCGCGCTCGCGCTCCTTCACCACGCTGTGGCTGATGGAGGAAACCGGGCAGCCCTACGAACGCGTGCTGACCGACAT
>JBDHSX010000056.1:0-21508 GCA_039808365.1 Xanthobacteraceae bacterium
ACGTCCTTGCCCGAGACGCGCGCCACCGGCGCGTCGAGATAATCGAAGGCATGCTCCATCAGCCGCGCCGCGACCTCCGCGCCGACGCCGGACTGCTGCCAGCCTTCCTCGACCACCACCGCGCGTCCGGTCTTCTGAACCGACGCAACAAAAGTCTCGGTATCCATCGGCCGGATCGTCCGCAGATCGATCACCTCGGCGGCGATGCCCTCCTTGGCCAGTTCGTCGGCGGCCTTGAGCGCGTAGGTCATGCCGTTCGACCACGCGATCAGGGTAACGTCGCCGCCCGAGCGCGCCACCTTCGCCTTGCCGATCGGCACGATGAAATCCTCAAGCTTCGGCACCTCGCCGGTGTGGCCGTAGAGGATTTCGTTTTCGAGAAAGATCACCGGATTGGGATCGCGGATGGCGGCCTTGAGCAGGCCCTTGTAGTCGGCGGCGCTGTAGGGCGCGATCACCTTGAGGCCGGGCACTTGCGAATACCACGCCGCGTAGTCCTGGCTGTGCTGGGCGGCGACCCGCGCCGCGGCTCCGTTCGGCCCGCGGAACACGATGGAGCAGCCCATCTGCCCGCCCGACATGTAGAGCGTCTTGGCCGCCGAGTTGATGATGTGATCGATTGCCTGCATCGCGAAGTTGAAGGTCATGAACTCGACGATCGGCTTGAGACCCGCGAAGGCCGCGCCGACGCCGACGCCGGCGAAGCCGTGCTCGGTGATCGGCGTATCGATCACGCGCCGCGCGCCAAACTCCTGCAACAGGCCCTGCGTCACCTTGTAGGCGCCCTGATATTCCGCGACCTCCTCGCCCATGATGAAGACGTCGTCGTCGCGGCGCATCTCCTCGGCCATGGCGTCGCGTAGCGCGTCGCGGATGGTCATGGTGACCATCTCGGTGCCTTCCGGGATTTCCGGATCGGCCGGCGCGCTGGATGTCGGCGCGGTGGGGGCGGCCGGCGCGGGGGGCTTTTCCGGCGCGGCGGCGGCTTTCGCCTCGGCGGGCGCGGCTTCCGGTTTCGCGGCGGCCGGAGCCTTGTCGAGGTCGGCGGCGCTCTCGCCTTCGGCGAGAATGGTCGCGATCGGCGTGTTGACCGCGACGTCGGCGGTGCCTGCGGGGATCAGGATGCGGCCGAGCGTGCCCTCGTCAGTCGCCTCGACCTCCATCGTCGCCTTGTCGGTCTCGATCTCGGCGATCACGTCGCCGGACTTGATCGCCTCGCCCTCTTTCTTGAGCCACTTGGCGAGATTGCCCTTCTCCATCGTCGGCGACAGCGCGGGCATCAGAACTTGAATCGGCATATTCGCTCCAGAAACTTACAGGGGCCGCGCGCTTAGCGATAAATGTCGGTGTAAAGCTCGGACGCGTCCGGCTCGGGATCGTTGAGGGCGAAGTCGGCGGATGCATTGACGGTCTCGCGTACCGCGGCGTCGATCGCCTTCAACTCCTGCTCGCTGACCTTGGCGGCGAGCAGCCGGTTGCGCACCTGCTCGATCGGATCGGAATCGTGGCGGACCTTCTCGACCTCCTCGCGGGTGCGGTACTTCGCCGGGTCCGACATCGAGTGGCCGCGGTAGCGATAGGTCTGCATTTCCAGGATATAGGGCCCGTTGCCCTCGCGGCACCACTTCACCGCCTTGTCGGCGGCGGCCTTCACCGCCCGCACGTCCATGCCATCGACCTGCTCGCCGGGAATGTTGAACGACGCGCCGCGCTTGGAGAAATCCTGCTGCGCCGAAGAGCGGCTGACCGAGGTGCCCATGGCGTAGCGGTTGTTCTCGATGACGTAGATCACCGGCAGCTTCCACAGCTCCGCCATGTTGAAGCTCTCGTAGACCTGGCCCTGATTGGCGGCGCCGTCGCCGAAATAGGCCACGGCGACGTTATCGTTGCCGCGATAGCGGTTGGCGAAGGCAAGGCCGGTGCCGAGCGACACCTGCGCGCCGACGATGCCATGGCCGCCGTAGAAGTGCTTCTCCTTGCTGAACATGTGCATGGAGCCGCCCTTGCCCTTGGAATAGCCGCCGCGGCGCCCGGTCAATTCCGCCATCACGCCGTTGGCGTCCATGCCGGTCGCCAGCATGTGGCCGTGATCGCGATAGCCGGTGATGATCTGGTCGCCGTATTTCAGCGCCATCTGCATCCCGACGACGATGGCTTCCTGGCCGATGTAGAGATGACAGAAGCCGCCGATCGCGCCCATGCCGTAAAGCTGGCCGGCCTTTTCCTCGAAACGGCGGATCAGCAACATCTCGCGCAGCGCCGCCAGATCCTGTTCCTTGGTGAATTCCGGAGTGGACGAACGGGAGCTGCCGTTCTTGGTCTCCTGCCCTGTTGCCTGCGATGCGGTCTTCTTCGTTGCGGCCATGGCTCATCCGGATAAGAGGGGCGATATCCCTCTCTACTCCAACTCATCCGGGCTTGAAAGCCAAGCGTGACGATCGATCACGGCGCCTCATTTCGCAATGCAGCGAAACGATATGATCGCTATCCGATCGCAAGCGACGTGAAATTTCATCACCGCCGCCCGCCCCGCATCCCGCACAACGGCATCGCCGCCGCGCCGCTCAGTTCGGCCGCTTGATCAAAACCACCAGATCGCGGGGATGGGCATATTCGAGTTGAAAGCGGACCCGCTCGTCGAGCATGTCGGGATCCATGCGGTCGGCGCGCAGCAACGACACCCGCTGCTCGCCCTCGGCGCGCTCCTTCTTGAGCCGGGCCAGTTCGGAGGTCAGCGCGATGATCTCCTGGTCGAGCTCCTGGCGCGCGTTCAGGCCGTATTTGCCGGTATAGGCGTTGACGCTGAAATAGCCGACCGCCGCCGCGGCCATCGCGTAGAGGGCGACACCGGTCAGCAATCCTTTAAGTCGTGCGCGCGAAACCATGCGCGGACGATGCGACGGCTCGGTTAACGAACAGCTAACCGGGCCGTCGCCCGCCCGCCGGATGTTACTTTTTCTGTTGCGCGATCCACGCGGCAAACGCTGTCAGGTAGTTGCCGAGGAAATCACGCAGCGAGTCCTTGACCAGTTCGCCGTCAGCGCCGAAGGCGTCGCCGACGCCGCCGACATAGGCTTCGGGCTGCTGGAGGATCGCGATATTGAGGAACATCAGCGACTGCCGCAGGTGGTGGTTGGCGCCGAATCCGCCGATCGCGCCCGGCGAGTTGCTGATGACGCCGCCCGGCTTGCCGTTGAAGACGCTCTGGCCGTAAGGCCGCGATCCGACGTCGATGGCGTTCTTCAGGACGCCCGGCACCGAGCGATTGTATTCCGGGGTGACGAACAACACCGCGTCGACGGGCCTGATCTTGTCACGGAACGCCACCCAGTCGGCCGGCGGATTGGCTTCCAGGTCCTGATTGAAGAACGACAGGCCGTGCAGCGTGACGATGTCGAGCTTCAGCGATGGCGGGGCCATCTTGGCCAGCGCGTTGGCGATGCGCAGCGAAAAGGCCTCCTTGCGGAGGCTGCCGACGATGACGGCGACGGTGGAGGCGGTCATGAGATGGTCCTCGTTTGATCAGGGTCAGGTTCCTTCACCTACCCGCCCCGCAAAGAAGATGCAAGTGCATGAAACTTGCAAAGCCGCCCCGGCGCGCAAAATGCCGGTGGCGGCCGATCACAATCGCTTTACGGCTGCTTGCTCGGATCGATCAGGAATTTCTCGCCGGTCGCACGCTTGTTGTAGATCGCGACGTTGGCCAGTTGCAGCGCCTCCTGCAGCGAGACAACGCGCGTGTAGTGGCTGGCAAAGGTGGTCTTGAGTTCGTCCAGCACCCGCTGGCGCAACCGCGCGCCGTCCGCCGGGCCGATTTTTTGCAGAAACGGAAACAGCAGCCAGCCGCCGACGCCCCAGGCCATCCCGAACGTGCGATTGATGATCGTCGGCCCGGTATCGAGCCCGCCATAGATATAGACCTGCTTGTGCACATCCGAGCCGTAGCGGCTATAGACCTTCGCGCTCCTGTTGGCCGCGACCTCCATGCCGGTCAGGATTTGTCCCGCGAGCTTGCCGCCGCCGATGGCGTCGAAGGCGATCGTCGCCCCGGTTTCGATCAGCGCCTGCGTCAGGTCGTCCATGAATGCCGGCGACGTGGAGTCGCAGACATATTTCGCGCCGATGCCGCGCAGCAGCGCGGCCTGCTCGGCGCTGCGCACGATGTTGACCAAGGCGATGCCGTCCTTGATGCAGATTTTATTCAGCATCTGTCCGAGATTGGAGGCGGCGGCGGTATGAACCAACGCCTTGTGGCCCTCGCGCCGCATCGTCTCGACCATGCCCAGCGACGTCAGCGGATTGACGAAGCATGATGCGCCGTCGGCGGCCGTCGCGCCCGCCGGCAACGCCATGCAGTCGCGCGCCTTGATGGTGCGGTACTGTGCGTACATCGCGCCGCCGATCATCGCCACCGTCTTGCCGAGCAGCGCCTTGGCGGCGTCGGACGAACCGGCCTTGACGACCACGCCGGCGCCCTCGTTGCCGACCGGCATCGATTGATCGAGCCGCCCGGCCATCGCCCGCATCGCGCCCGCGGGCACCGAGGCCGTCAGCACCGGCTGTTGCGCGGTGCCGGACACTGTCGCCGTCGACATATCGGCCGCGCCGAACAGCAATCCGAGATCGGACGGATTGATCGGCGCCGCCTCGACCCGCACCACCACCTCGTCGGCGGCGGGCTCCGGAACGTCGACCCGCGCCAGCGACACTTCCAGCGTACCGCTGGACGTGATGAGGGAACGGAGTTCAAGTCCACTGGTGTGATCGTCGCTCATGCGTTCCTCCCGAGGTTGGTGGTTTGTTGCGTCAGGCCAGCGCCTTCAGCGCCGCCCGGCCGGCATATTTCGCCTGCGTCCCCAGTTCCTGCTCGATCCGCAGCAACTGGTTGTATTTGGCGGTGCGGTCGGCGCGCGCCAGCGAGCCGGTCTTGATCTGCCCGCAATTGGTGGCGACGGCGAGGTCGGCGATGGTGGCGTCCTCGGTCTCGCCGGAGCGATGCGACATCACCGCGGTGTAGCCGGCCTTGAACGCCATCTCGACGGCGGCCAGCGTTTCGGTCAGCGAGCCGATCTGGTTGACCTTGACCAGGATCGAATTGGCGCGG
Source organism: Xanthobacteraceae bacterium (assembly GCA_039808365.1). GTDB lineage: Bacteria > Pseudomonadota > Alphaproteobacteria > Rhizobiales > Xanthobacteraceae > 62-47. The sequence continues at coordinate 5,105 of JBDHSX010000056.1, forward strand.
CCGTTTTTGATGCCGTCTTCGAGACGCGCGACATTGGTGACGAACAGGTCGTCGCCGACGAGCTGACACTTACTGCCGATGAGGTCGGTCAGTTCCTTCCAGCCTTCCATATCGTCCTCGCTCATGCCGTCCTCGATGGTGACGATCGGATAGCGCGACGCCAGATCCGCGAGATATTTCGCCTGCTCGGAGCGCGAACGGGTCTTGTTCTCGCCGCCATAGACGTATTGTCCGTCCTTGAAGAACTCGGTGGCGGCGCAGTCGAGGCCGAGCATGACATCCTCGCCGGGCTTGTAGCCGGCCTGCGCGATGGCGTTCATGACGAAGTCGAGCGCCGCGTCCGCCGACGGCAGGTTCGGCGCGAAGCCGCCCTCGTCGCCGACATTGGTGTTGTGCCCGGCCTTCTTCAGGCCGGCCTTCAGGGTATGGAAAACTTCCGCGCCGCAGCGCAGCGCCTCGGCGAACGACGACGCGCCGACCGGCAGGATCATGAACTCCTGAAAGTCGATCGGGTTGTCGGCGTGGACGCCGCCGTTGATGATGTTCATCATCGGCACCGGCAGCAGGCGCGCCGAGGTGCCGCCGACATAGCGGTACAGCGGCATGTCGAAGGAATCGGCCGCCGCCTTCGCCACCGCCAGCGACACGCCGAGAATGGCGTTGGCGCCGAGCCGGCTCTTGTTGGGGGTGCCGTCGAGCGCGATCATGGCCTCGTCGATCTGCACCTGCTCCTCGGCGTCCATGCCGCCGATGGCGTCGAAGATTTCGCCGTTGACGGCTTCCACCGCCTTGCGCACGCCCTTGCCGGCATAGCGCGCCTTGTCGCCGTCGCGCAGTTCAACCGCCTCATGCGCCCCGGTCGAGGCGCCGGACGGCACCGCCGCGCGCCCCTGCGAGCCGTCCTCAAGCACCACGTCGACCTCGATGGTCGGATTGCCGCGGCTGTCCAGAATTTCGCGGCCGATGATGTCGACGATGGCGGTCATGGAAACCTCTTGTCTGTCACGGGGAACTTTGGTCGTGCTTCTACAGCAAGGCATCCGGCGGGGAAAGGCCGGCGAGCCGCGCCTTGCGGGACAGCCGCGCAGGCGTTACGCAGTCAGCCATGTCGAAAAAGCCCCGCACCGCTTCGAAAACCCCTGCCCTGCAACTCGGCCGCGCCGTCGCATGGCCGGCCTCCCCGGAGGCGGCACAGCTCGACCGCGTGCCGAACCCGCAGAAAGGCACCAATTACCTGGTGCGCTTCACCGCGCCCGAATTCACCTCGCTGTGCCCGATCACCGGTCAGCCGGACTTCGCCCATCTGATGATCGATTACGTCCCCGGCGCGTGGCTGGTGGAATCGAAATCGCTCAAACTGTACCTCGCGAGTTTCCGCAATCACGGCGCGTTCCACGAGGATTGCACGGTCGGAATCGGCCGGCGTCTCGTCGCCGAGATCAAGCCGCGTTACCTGCGGATCGGCGGCTACTGGTATCCGCGCGGCGGCATTCCCATCGACGTGTTCTGGCAGGCAGGCCGGCCGCCGAAGGACGTCTGGCTGCCGGAGCAAGGCGTTCCGTCCTATCGCGGTCGCGGTTGAGCGCGTCTACGCCGCCGCGCGCGCCTCGGGCGGCGCGGTCACCAGCAGCTTCGCGGCGATGATCCCGACCAGCGTCATAATGACGGCGCAGACGATCAGCGTCGGCATCTTGCCGGCATGGGCGATGCCGAAGCCGTAGACGATCGGCCCCGCGGTCTGGCCGAGGAAAAAGAAACACGAATGCAGCGACATCGAGGTCGCCCGCGCTTCGACCGCCAACTCGCTGGCGAACACCTGCATGCAGCCGTGCAGCATGTAGAAGCCGAGTCCCATCACGACGAAACTCGCCATCTGCGCCTGCCACGGCAGGCCGAGGCCGAGCACCACCAATTGCAGCGCCATCAGCGCGCCGCCGCCGATCATCAGGCCGCGAACGCCCATCCACCGCAACATGCCGGTCACGCTCGCGGTATAGACCAGCCCGCCGAGCGCGAAGCCGGCGATCACCACGCCGGCGATCGACAGCCGCGTCTCGCCGAGTTCGAACAGGAACGCCGCGACGAACGGAAACACCCCGAGGACGCAGCAGCCCTCGACGAACACCACGCTGTAGCAGACCCGCGTTCGCGGGTTGCGGAACAGCACCTGATAGCCGTGCCACAACGTCGCGAGGCTGGTCCCGCCGGAGGCGATGGCTGTCAAGCTCCGGCTCAGGCCGACACCGACGGCCACCGACGCGATCACCGTGGTCACGCCGAGAAATCCCAACACGCCGCGCCAGCCGAACAGATCGCCGACCACGCCGCCGAGCGTCGAGCCGAGAATGTTGCCGATCATCGCGCCCGCCAGCACCCGGCTGATCGCCACCTGCCGCCCCGACACCGCGACCAGATCGCTGGTCAGGCTCAGCGTCACCGGAAACACCCCGCCGGCGCCGACGCCGCAGATGATACGCGTCGCCAGCAGCAGCGGATAGGTGTCGGCGAAGGCGCCGAGGATGCTGCCGACGCCGAGCAAGCCCAGGCAGGTCACCATCACGCGGGCCTTGCCGACCAGATCGGCGATGGCGCCGATGATCGGCTGCACGATGGCGAAGGTGAAGGCCAGCGCCGCCGACAGGCCGGCGGCCTGCGCGATCGAGACGCCGAGGTCGTCGGCGATGTGGGGGATCACCGGGTCGATCGCGCGCACCGACAGGTTCGCCGCGAATGAGGCCATTGCGATCAGGTAAAGCACGGACGGCATCAGGACGAACGCCACCCCTCGGACTCGAAATGATCTGCCGCGCGGTCCCGACGCCAGCCGCGATCCGCCTCCTCTGAAAACGCCATGGCGCGCATCAGCCGGTTCCGGTCTTGGCGAGACGGTCGAAGGCCATGAGGCGTCGCACCAGCCCCTCGAACTCGGCGAGCGGCACCATATTGGGGCCGTCCGACGGCGCGTGGTCCGGGTCGGGATGGGTTTCGATGAACACGCCGGCGACGCCGACCGCGACCGCCGCGCGCGCCAGCACCGGAACGAATTCGCGCTCGCCGCCCGAGGACGTCCCCTTGCCGCCCGGCTGCTGCACCGAATGGGTGGCGTCGAAGATCACCGGCGCGCCGGTGGCGCGGGCGAGGATCGGCAAGGCGCGCATGTCCGACACCAGCGTGTTATAGCCGAACGAAACGCCGCGCTCGGTCACCAGCACGTTGGGATTGCCGCCGCCGACGATCTTCGCCACCACGTTGGTCATGTCCCAGGGCGCGAGAAACTGGCCCTTCTTGACGTTGACCGCGCGGCCGGTCGCCGCCGCCGCCAGCAACAGGTCGGTCTGCCGGCACAGGAACGCCGGGATCTGCAGCACGTCCACCGCCTGCGCGACTTCCGCGCACTGGCTCGGCTCGTGCACGTCGGTCAGAACCGGCAGGCCCAGCGACGAACGGATTTCGGAAAAGATCGGCAGCGCCTGCATCAGGCCGACGCCGCGCGCCGCCGTGGCGCTGGTGCGGTTGGCCTTGTCGAACGAGGTCTTGTAGACGAGGCCGATGCCGAGCCGGCCCGCGATCTCCTTCAGCGCCGACGCCGTCTCCAGCGCGTGCGCCCGGCTTTCGAGCTGGCACGGCCCGGCGATCACGGCGAGCGGCAGGGCATTGCCGAATCTCACCGTGCCGAAAGTGACGACAGGCGACGGCGCGGAGGGCGTAACCGGGTTCACGCAAAAATCCTTTCGCGCCGACCATGCCGGATGGTTCCGGCCGTCACAAGCGGCGGATGGCGGATACGAGGGTTGCGCCATGGGATGCCGCGCGCTCGCGACGCGGATTCGCGCCGCCTGTTACCTGACCGACGAAAACGCCGTCGGTTGCAGGAACTGATTGACGATGTTGTCGACGATCTGGCCGTCCTTCTCGGTCTCGGCGCGGGCGCTGAGCCAGGCGGGGTCGGTCGCGAACGCTGTCCATTTGGTTTCCCGTTCGGCCATCGATTCCCACGCCAGGAAGTAGGTCAGTTCCTGATTGGACGCGCCGACCAGCGTGGTGAAAAACCCGGCCTGCCGGATGCCGTGCTTGTCCCACAGCTTCAGCGTGATGGTTTCGAAGCGCTTGAGCAGCGCCGGCAACCGGCCAGGGACGCAGCGATAGACACGCATTTCGTAGATCATGGCGCTTCCTCTCCGTTACACCAGCCGGCTCTGCACCACCGCCGCCTGGATGAACGAGGCAAACAGCGGGTGCGGCTCGAACGGCCGCGATTTCAGCTCGGGGTGATATTGCACGCCGATGAACCAAGGATGGTCCTGGTATTCGACGATCTCCGGCAGCACGCCGTCCGGCGACAGGCCGGAGAAGCGCAGGCCATGCTGTTCGAGCCGGTCCTTGTAGGCGGTGTTGACCTCGTAGCGGTGGCGGTGGCGCTCTGAAATCTCGGTGGCGTCGCCGTAGATCCGCGACACCCGGCTGCCCTTGGTCAGCAGCGCCGGATAGGCCCCGAGCCGCATGGTGCCGCCGAGATCGCCGGCCTGCGTGCGCCGTTCCAGTTCGTTGCCGCGCAGCCACTCGGTCATCAGGCCGACGACGGGCTCCTCGGTCGGGCCGAACTCGGTGGAGTTGGCGTTGGCGATGCCGGCGAGATTGCGCGCCGCCTCGATCACCGCCATCTGCATCCCAAAACAGATGCCGAAATACGGCACCCGCCGCTCGCGGGCGAAGCGCGCCGCCCTGATCTTGCCCTCCGCCCCGCGCTGGCCGAACCCGCCCGGCACCAGGATGCCGTCGACATGCTCCAGCATCGGCGCCGGATCGTCCTTCTCGAACACCTCGCTCTCGATCCAGTCGAGGTTGACCTTGACGTTGTTGGCGATGCCGCCGTGGGAGAGCGCCTCGATCAACGACTTGTAGGCGTCCTTCATGCCGGTGTACTTGCCGACGATGGCGATGGTCACCGCGCTTTCCGGGTTGCGCACCCGCTCGTTGATGAGGTGCCAGCGCTCCAGCGCCGGCGGCGCCTTCGGTTCGATGCCGAACGCGGCCAGCACCTCGTCGTCGAGCCCGGCGGCGTGATAGGCCTCGGGCACGGCATAGATGTTGTCGACATCGCGCGCCTCGATCACCGCGCTCTCGCGGACGTTGCAGAACAGCCCGAGCTTGCGCCGTTCCTCCTTCGGAATTCCGCGATCGGTGCGGCACAACAGGATGTCCGGCTGGATGCCGATCGAGCGCAGCTCCTTGACCGAATGCTGGGTCGGCTTGGTCTTGAGTTCGCCGGCGCTCGGAATGTACGGCAACAGCGTCAGATGGATATAGATCACCTGTCCGCGCGGCAGGTCGTTCCTGATCTGGCGGATCGCCTCGAAGAATGGCAGGCCCTCGATGTCGCCGACAGTGCCGCCGATCTCGACCAGAACGAAGTCGTAGCCGTCATTGCCTGAGAGGACGAAATCCTTGATGGCGTTGGTGACGTGCGGAATGACCTGGATGGTGGCGCCGAGATAGTCGCCGCGCCGCTCACGGGTCAGGATGTCCTGATAGATGCGGCCGGTGGTGATGTTGTCCTGTCGGGTCGCCGGCCGACCGGTGAAGCGCTCGTAATGCCCGAGGTCGAGGTCGGTTTCGGCGCCGTCGTCGGTGACGAACACCTCGCCGTGCTGATAGGGCGACATCGTGCCGGGGTCGAGGTTGAGATAGGGGTCGAGCTTGCGAAGCCGGACCTTGTAGCCTCGCGCTTGCAGCAACGCGCCGAGCGCCGCCGATGCCAAACCCTTGCCGAGCGAGGAGACCACGCCGCCGGTGATGAAAATGTACCGCGCCATGGGTCTCAACCTCTACGCTGACCTTGCCGATTCGCCAAAACGAATCGAAACCATGGCCCGGTCGCGGGCCATGCTGTGGGTTAATCGAAATTCATAGCAAAAACGGTATCTTGAGGACGATTCTCAAGAAACTACGTTAAACCGACCGGCGGAAATGCAGGGCTTCATTGCGATCGCGGCGGCTGCGGGACGCTCGGCGTCTGCCGCTCCTGCTGCTTGAGCGTGTCGAGCACGCCGCCGCCTGACGGCGCGACCGGCGTTCCGGGCTGCGACAGCGGCGCGGAGGTGTTGTTGATGATCGAGGTCGGCGCGCGGTTGTAATTGGCCAGCCACGACAACAACAGGCTGGTGACGAAGAACAGCCCGGCCACGATCGCCGTGGTCCGCGTCAACAGGTTGGCGGTGCCGCGGCTCGACATGAAGCCGCCACCACCGCCGCCGCCGATTCCGAGACCCCCGCCTTCGGACTTCTGCACCAGCACCACCGCGATCAGCACCACGACGAGCATCAGGTGAATGACGATAATGACGGTTTCCATCGATACCTTCCATCGCGGCGCGACGCCCGGACCGGATCCGGGCACAGGCCCACGCGAGATTGAATTTGCCGCGCTGTCTACACGACCCGAAGGGCCATTGCCACCCCTGGCCATCCCTGCCCGCCGGACACTGGACGCATGGCGCCCGGCGCGACGCAGCCCGCGCTTACTTAGGCGCAAGCCCCCGCGATCGCAAGGAAATCGGTCGCCTTGAGGCTCGCGCCGCCGACCAGCGCGCCGTTGACGTTCGACGCCGCCAGCAGTTCGGCGGCATTGGACGGCTTGACCGAGCCGCCATAGAGCAGCCGGATCGCGGCGGCCTCGCCACCAAATCGGGCAACGAGGGTTTTGCGCATGAAATCATGCACTTCGGCGACATCCGCGACGGTGGGCGTGCGCCCGGTGCCGATCGCCCAGACGGGCTCGTAGGCGACCACGGTGTTGGCCGCGGTCGCGCCGTCCGGCACCGAGCCGGCCAGCTGTCGGCCGACCACGTCGAGCGCCTGGCCGGCGTCGCGCTCGTTTTGTGTCTCGCCGACGCAGATGATCGCCGTCAGGCCCTCATGCCACGCCGCCTCGGCCTTCTTCTGCACCAGCGCGTCGGTTTCGCCATGATCGGCGCGACGCTCGGAATGGCCGACGATGACGGCGGAAGCGCCGGCGTCCGCCAGCATCTGCGCCGAAATGTCGCCGGTATGGGCGCCCGACGCGGCGAAATGGCAATCCTGAGCGCCGATCGCCAGCCTTGAGCCGATCACCGACGCCGCCGACGCGAACAGCAAGGTCGCCGGCGGGCAGATCAGCAGATCGACCTTGCGCCAGAGGTCGCCCGCGCCCTGCGCGATCGCCGTGATTTCGGCCAGCGATGCCTTGAGGCCATTCATCTTCCAGTTGCCCGCGATCAGCGGGCGGATCGGCTTGGTCATGGGTCGAACTCTCGCGCTCGGACGGGTTGTCGCGACGACGGCGGGATGCCGTCGCGCGATCGGGATGGCCAGAGCCAATAGCCGCAGCCGCCGGACCTGACAACGCCCCAGCGATGGATTCGGGGGGCATCCGACCGCGAATGCGCCACGGTTGCGACGGCGCGGCCGGCTCTTTATGATAGCCGGATCAGTTCGTGCCGCCCTTCGGACGCCTTCCGGCGACGTGGAACGCCGGTTCGCGCCAGGATCAACCCGGATTCCGCGCCAGCGGAGCCGCTTGGCGCATCACCGCGACCATGACGTCGAGCCGATCCGGGAGGCGGTCCGCTCTCCGGCAAACTTTAAGAACAGGCCCATGCTCCGCGGAATTCGTAACGCCACATCCACCTGGTTCGGCAAGGCCGTCATGTCCATCGTGATGGGCGTCCTGATCATCAGCTTCGGCATCTGGGGCATCGGCGACATCTTCCGGGGATTCGGCCAGTCGACGCTGGCCAAGGTCGGCAAGACCGAGATTTCCATCGAGCAGTTCCGCCAGATCTATACCGACCGGCTCCAGCAGATCAGCCGCCAGATCGGACGCCCGCTCACCCCGGACCAGGCGCGCGCCTTCGGCCTTGACCGCCAGGTGTTGCAGCAGGTGATCGCCGAAACGACGCTGGACGAAGCGGCCCGCAAGCTTGGCTTGCAGCAGTCAAACGAGCAGATCATGAAGTCGATCACCAACGATCCGAACTTCAAGGGCCCGGGCGGCGCGTTCGATCCGGTGCGCTTCGCCCAGCTTATCCGGCAGTTCAACTACACCGAGCAGCGCTACGTCGCCGAGCAACGGCAGACCGCCCTGCGCCGTCAGCTCGCCGGCTCGTTGTCCGGAGAGCTGGAGCCGAGCCAGACCGCCATCGCCGTCCTCAACCAGTTCCAGAACGAGTTGCGCTCGGTCGAGTTCGTCCGGCTGGAGGCGGCGCAGGCCGGGACCATCGACGCGCCGACGCCCGAGGCGCTGGCGAGCTTCTTCGACGCCCACAAGGTCCAGTTCCGCGCTCCCGAATATCGCAAGATCGCCTTCGTCGCGATCACCCCCGACGAACTGGCGAAGTGGATGACGATTTCCGACGACGACGCCAGAAAGGTCTACGAGGAACGCAAGGACACCTTCGCGACCCCGGAAAAGCGCGAAGTCTGGCAGATGGTGTTCCGCAACGCCGAGGACGCCGCGAGCGCGCGGGCGCGTCTCGTTGGCGGCCTGTCCTTCGACGACCTCGCCAAGGAGCGCGGTCTGAAGCCGTCCGATGTCGATCTCGGGCTGGTCGCCAAATCGGCGATCATCGATTCGAAAGTGGCCGACGCCGCCTTCGCGCTGAAGGCCGGCGAGATCAGCGAACCGGTTCAGGGCACGTTCGGCACGGTGCTGGTCAAGGTCGGCAAGATCGAGCCGGGCAGCCAGGCCAGTTTCGAGAGTGTCGCCGCGACCCTGAAAAGGGAAATCGCACAGGAGCGCGCGCAGAAGTCGGTGAAGGAGCTGCACGACAAGCTGGAGGACGAGCGCGCCGGTGGCGCCAGCGTCACCGAGGCCGCCGAGAAGCTGAAGCTGCCGCTCACCGTCATCGAGGCGGTCGATCGTTCCGGCCGCGCGCCGGACGGCAAGCCGGTCGCCACCATCCCGCCCGGCCTCGATCTGGTGTCGCAGGCTTTCGCCAGCGACGTCGGCGTCGACAACGAGACGATCTCCTACCGGGGCGGCTACGTGTCGTTCGACGTGGTCGGGATCACACCGTCGCGCGAGCGGACCCTCGACGAGGTCAAGGATCAGGTCGAGGCGCGCTGGCGCGCCGAACAGATCGCCGACCGGCTGCGCGCCAAGGCCACCGAAATGGTCGGGCGTCTCAACGCGGGCGGCAAGCTCGCCGACGAAGCGGCGACCATCGGCCTCAAGGTCGAGACCGCCGAGAAATTCAAGCGCGACGCCACCCTCGCCAATTTGCCGGCCGGCGCGGTGGCGAGCGCCTTCCGCACCGCCAAGGGCTCGGCCGGCGAAAGCGAGGGCGCCAGCGCCACCGAACGGGTGGTGTTCCGCGTCACCGACATCATCGAGCCGGCGCTCGACCCGGCCTCCGAGGAGGCCAAGAATCTCAAGACGTCGGTCGAGCGCGCGCTCGCCGACGAATTGCTCGGGCAATACGTGGTCAGGATGGAGAACGAGATCGGCGTGACGATCAACCAGCCGGCGGTGGCGCAGATCACCGGCGCCAACAACTGATGACGACGCGGATGACTCATTTGCCCGTCATTGCGAGGAGCGTAGCGACGAAGCAATCCAATCCTTGCTTGTCGTCTCTGGATTGCTTCGCTTCGCTCGCAATGACGGTAAAATCGAAATAACGACTCGAAGGCACGGATTTCGATGGACGATCTCAAAACGATTATCGCCAAGGTCGCCACCGGCGCGAGCCTGACCCGCGACGAGGCCGCGCAAGCCTTCGACCGCATGATGTCCGGCGAGGCCACACCCTCGCAGATGGGCGCGATGCTGATGGGCCTGCGGGTGCGCGGCGAGACGGTTGACGAGATCACCGGCGCGGTGTCGGCGATGCGCGCCAAGATGCTGCGCGTCAGCGCCCCGCCCGGCGCCGTCGATATCGTCGGCACCGGCGGCGACGGCTCCGGTTCGGTCAACGTCTCGACCTGCGCCTCCTTCATCGTGGCGGGCGCGGGGGTGCCGGTCGCCAAGCACGGCAACCGCGCGCTGTCGTCGAAGTCGGGCGCGGCCGACGTGCTGGCAGCGCTCGGCGTCAAAATCGATCTGACGCCGGATCAGGTGACGCGCTGCATCGCGGAGACCGGCATCGGCTTCATGTTCGCGCCGGCGCATCATCCGGCGATGAAGAATGTCGGCCCGACCCGCGTCGAACTGGCGACGCGGACCATCTTCAACCTGCTCGGACCGCTGTCGAACCCGGCGTCGGTGACGCGGCAGATGGTCGGCGTGTTCTCGCGGCAATGGGTGCAGCCGCTGGCGCAGGTGTTGAAGAACCTCGGCGCGGAAGCGGTCTGGGTGGTGCATGGATCCGACGGTCTCGACGAGATCACCCTGACCGGCCCGACCTTCGTCGCCGCGCTGGAAGGCGGCGCCATCCGCACGTTCGAGATTTCGCCGGACGACGCCGGCCTGCCGCGCGCCGGCGCCGAGGCGCTGAAGGGCGGCGACGCGAGCGCCAACGCCGTGGCGCTCAAGGGCGTGCTCGACGGCAAGCCCGGCCCCTATCGCGACGTCGCCTTGCTGAACGCGGCGGCCGCGCTGATCGTCGCCGGCCAAGCCCGCGATCTCAAGGAAGGCGTCGCCATCGGCGCCAAGGCGCTCGACTCCGGTGCGGCGGCCGAGCGGCTGAAGCAACTTATCGCCGTCTCCAACCGTTGATGCGCAGGAGGCGGCGATGTCCGATATCCTGAGAAAGATCGAGGCCTACAAGCGCGAGGAGATCGCCGCCGCGCGGCGCGTGCGCTCGCTCGCCGACCTGGAGCATCTGGCGCGCGCCGCCACCGCGCCGCGCGGCTTCATCGCGGCGCTGCGCCGCAAGCTTTCGCAAGGCGACTACGCGCTGATCGCCGAGATCAAGAAGGCGTCGCCCTCGAAGGGCCTGATCCGGGCCGATTTCGATCCGCCGCGGCTCGCGCGCGCCTACGAGGCGGGCGGCGCGGCCTGTCTTTCAGTCCTGACCGATACGCCCTCGTTTCAGGGCCACCTCGATTTCATGGTGGCGGCGCGCGCGGCGGTGTCGCTGCCGGTGCTGCGCAAGGACTTCATGTTCGATCCCTATCAGGTGGTCGAGGCCCGCGCCCACGGCGCCGACTGCATCCTGATCATCATGGCCGCGCTCGACGACGGCGCGGCGCGCGAGATCGAGGACACCGCGCGCATCCATGGCATGGACGTGCTGGTGGAAATCCACGACCGCCCTGAGCTCGACCGCGCGCTCAAACTGCGCTCGCCGATGATCGGCATCAACAACCGCAACCTGCGCACCTTCGAGACCACGCTCAAGACCAGCGAGGACCTCGCCCCGCACATTCCGCCCGACCGCCTGATCGTCGGCGAAAGCGGCATCTTCACGCCGGACGATCTGGCGCGGCTCGCCCGCGCCGGCATCTCGACCTTCCTGGTCGGCGAAAGCCTGATGCGGCAGGACGACGTCGCGGCGGCGACGCGGGCGCTGCTGGCGCGCCCCGGAGCCCGTTGAGATCATGGCCCGCAAGCCCGCCCTCACCCATATCGACGGCAAGGGTGAAGCCCGCATGGTCGACGTCTCGGCCAAGCCCGCGACCGAACGGATCGCCGTGGCCGAGGGCTGGGTCATCATGAGCCGCGCGACGCTTGACCTCATCGTCAAGGGCGACGCCGCCAAGGGCGACGTGCTGGCGACCGCGCGCATCGCCGGCATCATGGCGGCGAAGCGGACCGCCGACCTGATCCCGCTGTGCCATCCGCTGGCGTTGTCCAAGGTGACGCTCGACATCGCGCCCGACGCCGCGCTGCCGGGCTGCCGGATCCAGGCCACCGCGAAAGTCACCGGCCCCACGGGCGTCGAGATGGAGGCGCTCACCGCGGTGTCGGTCGCGGCGCTGACGATCTACGACATGATCAAGGCGGTGGAGCGCGGCGCGCGCATCGAGGGCATTCGCCTCGTCGAAAAGCGCGGCGGCAAGTCCGGCCATTACCGCGCGCCGCGACGCGAGGCGTCGCCATGACCATCGCGCGGCTGCAAGGATGGAGATCGTCATGGCGCTGATGCCGGTCGCCGACGCGCTCAACGCCGTGCTCGACGGCGCGGCCGCGCTGCCGGTCGAGATGGCGCCGCTGCTCGATGCCCATCGCCGCGTTCTCGCCGGCGACATCGCCGCGCTGCGCACCCAGCCGCCCGCCGACATGTCGGCGATGGACGGCTACGCGGTGCGCGCGTCCGACGTGGCGACCGTCCCCGCGCGGCTGACGGTGATCGGCGAGGCCGCCGCCGGCAGCCCGTTCGAGACGCCGGTCGCGCCGGGACAAGCGGTCCGCATCTTCACCGGCGGCGTGATGCCGGCCGACACCGACGCGGTGGTGATCCAGGAGAACACCGCGCGGGACGGCGATACCGTCATCGTCAACGAACCGATCGCCGTTGGGCGCAACATCCGCCGCGCCGGCATCGATTTCCGCGAAGGCGACCTGCTGCTGCGCGCCGGCCGCCGCCTGACCGACCGCGATCTCGCGCTCGCCGCCGGCATGAACCATCCGTGCCTGCCGGTGCATCGGCGCCCGCGCGTCGCGGTGCTGGCGACCGGCGACGAGCTGGTACTACCCGGCGCCGATCCGAAGCCGGGGCAGATCGTCTTGTCCAACGGCTTCGCGCTGCACGCCCTGGCGCGGCGGGAGGGCGCCGACACCATCGACCTCGGCATCGCGGCCGACACCATGGAGTCGACCACGGCGGCGATCCGCCGGGCGCGTGACGCTGGCGCCGACGTCCTCGTCACCACCGGCGGCGCCTCGGTCGGCGACCACGATCTGATGCACGTCGCGTTGCAGGCTGAGGGCGTCGCCCTCGCGTTCTGGAAAATCGCGCTGCGCCCCGGCAAGCCGATGATGCACGGCCGCCTCGGCGACATGCGGGTGATCGGGCTGCCCGGCAACCCGGTGTCGTCCTATGTCTGCGCCTTCCTGTTCATGGCGCCGCTGCTGCGCGCTTTGTCCGGCCGGACCGACATCCATCACGCGGTTGAGCCCGCCGTGCTCGGCTGCGACCTGCCCGCCAACGACCAGCGGCAGGATTACATGCGCGCCCGCCTCACCCGCCGCGCCGACGGCGCGGCCGTCGCCACCACCGTCAGCCAGCAGGACAGCTCGCTTCTGGCCAATCTCGCCGCCGCCGACGCGCTGGTGCTGCGATCGCCGTTCGCCCCCGCCGCCCGGCGCGGCGACCCCTGCGAAGTGATCCGCCTGCCGGCGTGACCTTCCGCATTGGTTCCGGGTTCATCGAAAATTAAGAGGTTGCGGAACACATATCGAACATATAGTGTTCGTTCATGATTTGTTTCGAACGATCACCTCGTTCGGTGTGTGTATCGGCCGGTGGATGACCGGCGCAAGACAACGGCCTTTCAATAGCTGTTTGGTGCCTGGGGATGAGACCGACATGCTGACACGCAAACAATACGAGCTTCTGCGGTTCATCAACGAACGGTTGAGCGAAAGCGGCGTCCCGCCGTCCTTCGACGAGATGAAGGACGCGCTCGATCTGCGCTCCAAGTCCGGGATCCATCGCCTCATCACCGCGCTGGAAGAACGCGGCTTCATCCGCCGCCTGCCCAACCGCGCCCGCGCCATCGAGGTCATCAAGCTGCCGGAGGCGTCGAGCGGCGCCAGCACCCGGCGCGGCTTCACCCCCAGCGTCATCGAAGGCAATCTCGGCAAGGTCCGTCCCGCCGCCAGCCACGCGGACGGCGACGCCGATCATCCGGTCGCGGTGCCGGTGATGGGCCGCATCGCCGCCGGCACGCCGATCGAGGCGTTGCAGACCCGCAGCCACACCATCAGCGTGCCGCCCGACATGCTCGGCGCCGGCGAGCATTACGCGCTGGAAGTGCGCGGCGATTCGATGGTCGAGGCCGGCATCCTCGACGGCGACATGGCGCTGATCCAGCGCAACGACAGCGCCGACACCGGCGACATCGTCGTCGCGCTGATCGACGAGGAGGAAGCCACGCTGAAGCGCTTCCGCCGGCGCGGCGCCTCGATCGCGCTGGAGCCGGCCAACGCCGCCTACGAGGTGCGCATCCTGCCGCCCAACCGGGTGCGGATTCAGGGCAAGCTGATCGGGCTGTACCGGCGTTATTAGAGTCTGATTTTCCGAGACTGAAACGCTCGACCATAATCTGGAAATCCGGCGTCATCGTCCGCGAAAGCGGACGATCCAGTAGTCCCCGGGCGTTCGGGGGAAATTTGATCCGACGTGTCCTTCCGGGCCGATCATGCTCAATCATGGTTCGCATTCAGTCGTCGGACTGTCCGTCGGTTTCCGGCGGCGTCGCATCAATGGGCGGCGCGATGCGCGGACGCGCTGTCGTGGTCGTCTCCGCTGATGGCGCGGGCGACCATGGCCGGTCCGTGCCGTCGGGCCGGATCGCGGTGACGGCGAAGCCGTCGCCCGCCTTGCGCAGGGCCAGCGCGCCGTGGCTTCGCAACCTGGTCTGATCGATCACCAGGGCGGCGCAATCCGGCGGCGCGTCATGCCGCGTGACGATGATCGCGGCGCGCGCGCAGTCGTCGTCGAACGCCTCCGGCCGCAAGGCCAGCGCCACCAGCCGGCCGTCACTGAGCGGCGCGACGCAGCCGTCCGGATCGCAGGATACGCCGCTGGCCAGCGCCGCATCCGCAGCGCCGCGCGGGTCAGCATCCGCCGCCAGCCATTCGCGCGCGAGGAACGTATCCTTGGCCGTCCGCATCATTCGCAAGCGGCCGTCGCTTGCGCGCACCGCGACGCTATGGCCGTCGCCGGCGACCAGCACGTCGGGCTGCGGCGACGCCAGCGCCCATACCGTCGCCGTCAGCAGCACAGCCGCGCCGCTGAAGCGCAGCGGCGTGCGCAACAGGCCGAGCAGCACGATTCCGAGACTCGCCAGCAGCAGCGGTCCGCTGCCGAACGCCGCCATGCGGCCGATCGCGCCGGGCAGCGCCGCGACCCAGACCGCGACCACGATCATCCAGTCGATGCCGAGGCCCATGATCTCCCAGAACACGCGATCGAGCCCGAACGGCGCGGCGATCAGGCCGATCAGCCCCGCCGGCATCACCACGCCCGACACCACCGGCATCGCGGCGAGGTTGGCGAGCACGCCGTAGGGCGTGACACGGTGGAAGTGAAAGGCGGCATAGGGCGTGGTGGCGAGCCCCGCGACCAGTGAGGCCAGCGCCAGCGTCACGATCTCGCGGCCACCCCACAATGCCGCCCGCGCCGCCGCCGAATTGTCCGGCGTCGCGAATAACCGCGGCATACCGATCTGCACCAGCGCCACCAGCCCCAGGGTCGCCGCGAACGACATCTGGAAACTCGGATGCACCAGCGATTCCGGCGCGGCGATCAGCACGATCATCGCCGCGATCGCCAGGGTGCGGAAGGTCACCGCGCGGCGATCGACCATCACCGCGATCAGCACCACGGCGGTCATGAAGTAGGAGCGCCGGGTCGCGACCTCGGCGCCCGACAGCAGCAGGTAGAACGTCGCGGCCGCGAACGCCGCGGCCGCCGACCACTTCTTGATCGGAAACGTCACCGTCAGGCCGGGAATCAGCGCCAGCAGCGCGCGCACCGCGAAGAACACCACGCCGGCGACCACCGCCATGTGGTAGCCGGAAATCGACAGCACGTGGCCGAGGCCGGACACGAACATCGCGTCATTGACCGGCGGCGTGATCGCGTCGCGCCGTCCGGTCAGCAATGCGGTGGCGATGGCGCGGTTGTCGCCGTCGAGCGCGGTGCGGATGCGCGCGTCGATGGCGTCGCGCATGCCCTGCATCAGCGCGGCATAGCGCAGCTTCCAGCCGCCGTCCGCCGGCGGATCGAGCGTGCGGATCGCGCCCATGACGAAACCGGACGCGCCGATGCCCTGGAAATACAGATCGCGGCCGAAGTCGTAGCTGCCCGGCCGCAGCGGCGACAGCGGCGGCAACAGCCGCGCCTTCAACGCGACAAAACTGCCGACCGGCGGCGCGGTCCCCTTGCGCACCGCAAGGCGCACCCGCTTGAGCGCCACCGCACCCCGCGCGGCGGTGAGTTCGGTGACGCGCAGCACGAAACGGTCGGTGCGCTCGCGTTCTTCGCGCGCCTCGACAAAGCCTTGCAGCGCGGCCGAATAGATCGGATGCGCCAGCACCGGATGCGCCAGCCACGCCGTTCGCACGGCGGCCAGCGCGAAACCCGCGACCATCGCCGCCAGCATCAGCGTCGCGGCGAACGCCTTGCGATGACGCAGCAGAAAGGCCACCCCGAGCGCCGCCAGGGCGACTATCGCCGCGAGCCAGGCGAGCGGTTCGCGATCGGCGGCGAAATACAGCGCAATGCCGCTGCCGAACGCGACCGGCGCCCATGGCAA
>JBDHSX010000057.1:0-21230 GCA_039808365.1 Xanthobacteraceae bacterium
CCGCGACCTCAACACCGCGCTGGTGACGCTGTGCATCGGCGGC
Source organism: Xanthobacteraceae bacterium (assembly GCA_039808365.1). Classification (GTDB taxonomy): domain Bacteria; phylum Pseudomonadota; class Alphaproteobacteria; order Rhizobiales; family Xanthobacteraceae; genus 62-47. The sequence goes on from JBDHSX010000057.1 coordinate 44, forward strand.
GGCATGGGCACCGCGACCATCATCGAGCGGGTGTAAACAAGCGCAGGCCGCGCCGCGTCATTGCGAGCGAAACGATGCAGTCCAGAGGCTACAAGCAAGAGCTGGATTGCGTCGGAGCTCACGCCCCTCGCAATGACGGCGGATAGCGATTGTCGAAGATTTCAATTGGAGCCTTCCAATGACTTATCAGAATTTCAAAATCGAAACCGACGCCGACGGCATCGCACTGGTGACCTGGGACATCCCCGGCAAATCGATGAACGTGCTGGACACCGCCACCATCGAGGAGCTCGGCAAGATCGTCGCGCAGACCACGGGTGACGCGGCGGTGAAGGGCGTCGTCATCACCTCCGGCAAGGAAGCGTTTTCGGCCGGCGCCGATCTCTCGATGCTGGAAGGCATGAACCGCACCTATGCGGCGATGCTCAAGGAGAAGGGCGAGGAAGCCGCCAACCAGATGCTGTTCGACGAGAGCCGCAAGCTGTCGCAGACGCTGCGCGTGATCGAGACTTGCGGCAAGCCGTGGGTCGCGGCGATCAACGGGCTCGCGCTCGGCGGCGCGTTCGAACTGACGCTGGCGTGCCATTATCGCGTCGCGGCCGACAATCCCAAGACCCGGCTGGGTCTGCCGGAAGTCAAGGTCGGCCTGTTCCCCGGCGGCGGCGGCACGCAACGGCTGCCGCGCATGATGCCGGCGGCGGACGCCCTGCAACTGCTGCTCAAGGGCGACCCGATGACGCTGGCGAAAGCGAAGGCCGCCAACATCGTCGGCGCCATCGTGCCGGCCGCCGATCTCATCAAGACCGCCAAGGACTGGATCAAGGCCGGCGGCAAGCCGGTGCAGCCGTGGGACGTCAAGGGCTTCAAGCTGCCGGGCGGCGCGGTCTATTCCGCCGCCGGCATGAACGTGTTCCCGCCGGCCAACGCGCTCTATCGCAGCCAGACCTACGACAACTATCCCGCCGCGCGCGCCATCATGAGCTGCGTCTATGAGGGGCTGCTGGTCAACATCGACAACGGCCTGCGCATCGAGTCGCGGTACTTCGCGAAAATCCTGCGCAGCAAGGAGGCGGCGGCGATGATCCGCAGCCTGTTCCTGTCGATGCAGGAGCTGAACAAGGGCGCCCGCCGCCCGGCGGACGTGCCGCCGACCCGGGTGAAGAAACTCGCGGTGATCGGCGCCGGCTTCATGGGCGCGAGCATCGGCTATGTCTCGGCCAAGGCCGGCATCGAGGTGGTGCTGATCGACCGCGATCAGGACAGCGCCGACCGCGGCAAGGCCCACGCCAAGTCGGTGATCGACGGCCTGATCGCCAAGGGCCGCGCCAAGGAGGCGGAGCGCGACGCGCTCATGAGCCGCATCACCGCCACCGCCGACTATGCCGCGATCTCCGATTGCGATCTTGTCATCGAGGCGGTGTTCGAGGATCGCAAGGTGAAGTCGGAAACCTTCGCCAAGGCGCAGCAATATCTGCGCAAGGACGCGATCTTCGCCTCCAACACCTCGACCCTGCCGATCAATTCGCTGGCCGAGGAATGGCCCGATCAATCGCGCTTCATCGGCATTCACTTCTTCTCGCCGGTCGAGAAGATGCTGCTGGTGGAGGTGATCCTCGGCAACAACACCGGCGACGTGGCGCTCGCCACCGCGCTCGACTATGTGCGCCAGATCGGCAAGACGCCGATCGTGGTGAACGACTCGCGCGGCTTCTTCGCCAACCGCTGCGTGCTGCGCTTCACCGCCGAAGGGCTGGAGATGCTGATGGAGGGCGTGCCGCCGGCGATGATCGAGAACACCGCGCGGATGGCCGGCATGCCGGTCGGGCCGTTGTCGCTGTCCGATGAGGTCGCGCTCGATCTGGTGCTCAAGATCATGAAGGCGACCGAGGCCGATCTCGGCCCCAACGCCGTCGACCAGCAACAGAAGAAGCTGATGGTCGCCATGGTCGAGAAGGAAGGCCGCTTCGGCCGCAAGAACGGCAAGGGCTTTTACGACTATCCGGAGAAGGGCAAGGGGCAGAAGTCGCTGTGGTCGGGCATCGCCGCGTTGCAGCCGAAGCACCTCGATCCCGACACGCTGGATGTCGAGGAACTGAAGCAGCGTTTCCTGGTGGCGCAGGCCGTGGAAGCCGCGCGCACGGTGGAGGATCACGTCATCGTCGATCCGCGCGAGGCCGATGTCGGCTCGATCCTCGGCTTCGGCTTCGCGCCGTTCACCGGCGGCACGCTGTCCTATATCGACTTCATGGGGACGAAGAACTTCGTCGCGCTGTGTCACAAGCTTGAGGCGAAATACGGCTCGCGCTTCACGCCCCCGAAGCTTCTGGAGGACATGGCCGCCAAGGGCGAGACCTTCTACGGCCGCTTCCCGCCGAAGAAGGCGGCGGCGTGATTTCGTAACCCTCTCCCCTTGTGGGAGCGGGTGGTTTCGAACGCAGTGAGAAACCGGGTGAGGGGTCATGGCTTGGCGAAGTCACCCCTCACCCGCCCTCGTTTTACTCGGGCACCCTCTCCCACAAGGGGAGAGGGAAGAACAATCGGCATCAGAATAAAATAAAAGGGCCGGATCGACGATCCGGCCCTTTTTGATATCGGCGTGCGATCTCGCGAACGTCTTACGCCAGCCCCTCGCTCTTGAGCGCGGCCTGCACCTGCGGGCGCGCGGCGACGCGGGCCTTGTAGGCCGTCAGGTTGGTCAGCGCGGAGAGGTCGAACTTCATGGCGTCGGCCCAGCGCAGCATGGTGTAGAGATAGCCGTCGGCGACGGTGAACTGGTTGCCCATCAGATAGTCGCGGCCGGCGAGCTTCTCGTCGATGTGCTTGAGCTTGCCCATCAGGCGGTCGCGGAAGAACTGCTTGGTGTCGTCGCCGAGGGCCGGCGCGAACAGCGGGCTGAAATTCTTGTGCAACTCGCTGGTGAGGAAGTTCAGCCATTCCTGCAAGCGATAGCGCTCGATGGTGCCGCAGGCGGGCGCGAGATTCTTGCCGGCGGCCTTGTCGGCGATCAATTGCACGATCACCGGCCCCTCGGTAAGGATTTCACCGTCGTCGAGTTGCAGCGTCGGCACCTGCCCCTTGGGGTTGACCTTGAGGAAGTCGCCGCCGTCCGCCAGCTTCTTGGCCTTGAGGTCGACCTTGATGACCTCGTGGGGAACGCCCGCTTCCAGCAGCGCGATATGCGGCGACAGCGAGCAGGCGCCCGGCGAATAATACAATTTCATCGGAATTGTCCTTCCTGAGGATTGTCGGTATGTGAGATGACTTGATTAAATGCGCCTGCATGGAATAGTCAAGAATGATGCACGTGCATATATGGGGGCATGACCGGCATCACCTTCGACCGGCACATGATGGACCAGGGGATGAAACGCAGACCATCGACGGAGGCGACCGCGGCGTGGATCCGGTTGATGCGCATCCAGAGCCGGGTGCTGGGCGCGGTCGAGCAGGACTTGAAGAAGGCGGGATTCCCGCCGCTCGCCTGGTATGACGCGCTGCTGGAATTGTCGCGCGCGCCTGGCGGCGAGTTGCGCCCGGTCGAGCTCGAAAAGCAGATGCTGATCCCGCAATACTCGACGTCGCGCCTGATCGACCGGCTGGTCGAGGAAGGTCTCGCCGCGCGGCGCGAATGCAAGATGGACAAGCGCGGCCTGTTCGTCGAGATCACCGAGGCCGGCCGCGACTTGCAAAAGCGGATGTGGAGCGCCTATTCGGCGGCGATCGAGCGGCACGTCGGCTCGAAACTGTCGGATGCCGACGCCGCGAAATTGTGCTCCCTGCTGGACCGGCTCGGCTGTTCCTGCGTTGAGGCGACGCCGGTGCCACCCGGCGCGGCGGCGCCACGATGAACTTGACCGCATCACCCGGTCGCGCGCCGTTCGGACGCGACCTTGTCTCCTACCGCGCGGACACAGGTGTCGCGGTTCTTCCCCGGATTTTTCATGGCGCGTGATCAGACCGATGCGACGCCGCTGCGATCGCGCGACGAGTTGGTGGCGTGGTTCGAGGCGGGCAGCAAGCCGAAGTCCGAGTTTCGAATCGGGACCGAGCACGAGAAGACGCCCTTCACCGTCAACGGACACCATCCGGTGCCGTATGAAGGGCCGCGCGGCATCGGCGCGTTGCTGGAGGGAATGCGGCTTCTGCTCGGCTGGGAGCCGATCATGGAGCGCGGCAACATCATCGGATTGCACGACGTCACCGGCGGCGGCGCGATTTCGCTGGAGCCCGGCGGGCAGTTCGAACTGTCCGGCGCGCCGGTGGAAACCGTGCATCAGACCCAGTCCGAGCTGATGGCGCATCTGGCGCAGGTCCGCGAGATCGCGGAGCCGCTCGGCATCCGCTTTCTCGGCCTCGGCATGACGCCGTCATGGTCGCGGGCGCAAATCCCCTCGATGCCGAAGGGGCGTTACAAGATCATGACCGGCTACATGCCCAAGGTCGGCCGCTACGGTCTCGACATGATGTACCGGACCTGCACCGTGCAGACCAATCTCGATTTCTCGTCCGAAGCCGACATGGTGAAGAAGCTGCGCGTGTCGCTGGCGCTGCAACCGGTGGCGACGGCGCTGTTCGCCAATTCGCCGTTCACGGAAGGCAAGCCGAACGGCTATCTCTCGTTCCGCTCCGAAATCTGGCGCGATACCGACAATGCGCGGGCCGGCATGTTGCCCTGGGCGTTCGAGGACGGCATGGGTTTTGAGCGCTGGGTGGACTACGCGCTCGACGTGCCGATGTATTTCGTCAAGCGCGGCGATACCTATATCGACGTCTCGGGAACCTCGTTCCGGGATTTCTTCGAGGGCAAGAATCCCCGGCTTCCCGGTGAGTTTCCCACTTTGTCGGACTGGGCCAACCATCTCTCGACCATTTTCCCCGAGGTGCGGCTGAAGCGCTATCTCGAAATGCGCGGCGCCGACGGCGTGCCGTGGGGCCGCCTGCCGGCGTTGCCGGCGTTCTGGGTCGGGCTGCTTTACGACGATGTCAGCCTCGACGCGGCCTGGGATATCGCCCGGCACTGGAACGCCCACGAGCGGCAGGCGCTGCGCGATGACGTGCCGCGCTTCGGCTTCAAGGCGCGCATCCGCGACCGCTATCTGTTCGAGATCGCCAAGGAATGTCTGGCGCTGGCCCATGCCGGACTGCGCCGGCGCGGCCATGTCGACCATCTCGGCCGCGACGAGACGCGCCACCTGATCGCGTTGAATGAGATCGTCGAGTCCGGCCGGTCGCCGGCAGAGGAAATGCTCGAAAAATATCACGGCGCCTGGAACGGCTCGGTGGAGCCGGTTTACGACGAATACGCCTTCTGAGATCGGGCGGGGTCCTGGAGTCCGGCCGGAAATTCGGTCTGCGCGAGAAAGCCGCGGAGACTGTTTGATGGGGCCGCGCGAATGTGATCGCGGCTGGGCGGCCTTGCTCCTCATCAACTCGTGAACTGCGCCCGCCGTTCATCCGCCGTACAGGAATATGGCGATTAGATGAATTTCGCCGCGTCGCCCGCGCAAGCCGGCCGCGGCTTCACATATGTCGCGGCATCGGCGAGGTCCCGGCAACATCATCCGCATGGTGAGGGATAAGGAATTCGGAATGACCGGCGCATCGCATGTCAGGATCGTTTTCGCCTCCGTGCTGCTGCTGCTTGGCCTGTTGTCTCCGGCGTCGCTGTCGAGCGCGCGCGCGCAGGCGAATTTCGATTGGATCGGCGGCGACTACCTGCGCTCGCCGGTGCCGTCCGGCGATCCGGCCGAATGCGCGATGATCTGCGAGCGCGACAGGCGTTGCCGGGCCTGGACCTTCAGCTATCCCACCCACGCGGACGGGGCGTTCTGCTGGCTCAAGAGCAGCGTGCCGCAACGCATCCGCAGCGATTGCTGCATTTCAGGCGTGCGCGGCGCCGGCGTGCTCGAACCGCATGTCAGGGGCCTCGAAACCTCCACCGACCGCAGCGGTGGCGACTATCGCAGCTTCGAGGTCAAGGGCAAGGCGGGCGAGGAGCAATGCAAGGCCGCGTGCACCGCCGAGAACAAGTGCCGGGCCTGGACCTATGCGCGGCCGGGCTATGCCGGACGCGAGGCGCGCTGCTTTCTGAAGAAAGAGATCAAGCCGCCGCGCCGCAAGCCGGGATACATTTCCGGCGTGGTCAGATGAATGGACCTGGCGGATGATTCTCCGGGCTTGACCGGAAATGAGGCGTCATCGTCCGCTTTCACAGAGAACGACGTTTCCCGTGTTGCGGGCTCAGAGATCGAGCGCCTTTTGCGCGGCCGTCGAGGCCAGTGCGCGCCACTGCCGTTTCAGAAGCGGTTCGATGTCGGGCCGTTTGGCCTGCGACAGGCGGATCAGGACGATCGGGTAGGCGCGGTAGTGGTCGGTGAAATAGAACACTTTCGGCTGCCGCTCCATCAGCATGTCGCGCTCGTCGGGCGGAACGCCGGGCATGACCAGACTGTCGCCGTCCTCCTTGAGGCGCGCCAGCAGCTTCTTGCGGACTTTCAAGGCCGGCGTGCCGTAGGATGTGCCGTCGGCGACTTCCGGCCATGCCAGCGCGATCTTGCGGACGTCGTCGAAGGTCATGGCGCCGACTTTTCGCCCTGTCCGATCATTTAATGCACCGATGAGAAGAAGCGCTCCGGGCGAAAGCCCGACAGCCAGGTCCAGACCGGCCGATCGCGGATGCCGAGGTCCCACGAGCCGACGATGGCGTCGACCCGGCCGACCAGATCGGTGACCGGCAGCAGCCCGACGCCGCCCTCGGCCACCGGCACGCGGCTGTCGGAGGAATTGTCGCGGTTGTCGCCCATCACGAACAGCCGGTCGGGCGGCACCGTCACCTCCACGGTGTTGTCGAGCGGGTCGTTCATGCGCAATTTGAAGATCGGATGCGCGACGCCGCCCGGCAGCGTCTCGATGTAGCGATGCGCGGTCTCGCTGGTGCCGTTGTCGCGTTCGGCTTGGCCGAGCCCGTCGGCCTTCAGCGGCACGGGTTGGCCGTTGAGCCAGAGCCGGCCGCCGCGCATCTGCACATGGTCGCCGGGCAGGCCGACCACGCGCTTGACCCAGACCTGCGAGGTGTCGCCGGGCCAGCGGAACACGACAACGTCGCCGCGCTTCGGCAACTGTCCGAGGACACGGCCGGTGTCCGGCGCGGTGACGTGGATCGGCAGCGAGGCGGCGCTGTAGCCATAGGGGAATTTCGAGGCGAGCAGCGCGTCGCCGATCAAAAGCGTCGGCTCCATCGACGCCGATGGCACGTAGAACGGCTCCGCCAGCGCGCCCTTGGCGACGAACACCGCCAGCACGATGGCCGCGATCTGGCCGAACGACGACAACCAGTGTTGCCGCGGTTTGGCGGCGGGGGTGGTGGTGTCGGTGCTCATCCGCCGGTGCCTCCGACCGTGATGCGCTCCATCCGCAGCGTCGGCTGGCCGACGCCGACCGGCACGCCCTGGCCCTGCTTGCCGCAGGTGCCGATGCCGTCGTCGAGCGCCAGATCGTTGCCGATCATCGAGATCCGGTGCAGGTCGGTGGGACCATTGCCGATCAGCATCGCGCCCTTGAGCGGCGCGCCGAGCCGGCCGTTCTCGATTTTATAGGCCTCGGTGCACTGGAACACGTATTTGCCGGAGGTGATGTCGACCTGACCGCCGCCGAAATTGGCGGCGTAGATGCCGTTTTTGACCGAGGCGAGGATTTCCGCCGGATCGCGGCCGCCGGCCAGCATATAGGTGTTGGTCATGCGCGGCATCGGCACGTGGGCGTAGCTCTGGCGGCGGCCGTTGCCGGTCGGCTTCATGTTCATCAGCCGCGCGTTCTGGCGGTCCTGCATGTAGCCCACCAGGATGCCGTCCTCGATCAAAACCGTGCGATTGGTCGGCGTGCCCTCGTCGTCGATCGACAGCGAACCGCGTCGCGCCGAAATGGTGCCGTCGTCGACCACGGTGACGCCCTTGGCGGCCACCTGCTGGCCCATCAGGCCGGCGAAAGCGGAGGTCTGCTTGCGGTTGAAATCGCCCTCCAGCCCGTGCCCGACGGCTTCGTGCAGCATCACGCCGGGCCAGCCGGGGCCGAGCACCACGTCCATCTCGCCGGCCGGGGCGGGAACCGAATCGAGGTTGACGATGGCTTCGCGCAGCGCGCCGTCGGCGGCGTCGCGCCAAGCCTTGGTTTCAATGAAGCGGGCATAGCCCTCGCGGCCGCCATAGCCCTTGCTGCCGCTTTCCTGGCGGTCGCCCTGACCCGCCACGACCGAGATGTTGACCCGCACCAGCGGGCGGATATCGCGGTAGCTTTCGCCGTCCGGGCGCAGGATTTCGATGACTTGCCAGGTCGCCCCGAGGCTGACCGAGACCTGCCGCACCCGCGGATCCTTGTCGCGGACATAGGCGTCGATCTCCGAAAGCAGCCTGACCTTGGCCTCGAAGCCGGGCGCGTCGAGCGGGTTGTCGTCGCCATAGAGCCGGACATTGGTATGTTGCGGGGCCGCCGCGAAGGAACCCTGATAGCCGCCGCGCACCGCCGCGACGGCGTCGGCGGCGCGAATCAGCGCTGCCAGCGACACGTCGGACGAATGGGCGTAGCCGACCGCGTCGTCCTTGACCGCGCGCAGGCCAAACCCTTGCGCGGTGTCGTAGGTGGCCTGCTTGAGCCGGCCGTTGTCGAAGGCCAGCGCCTCGGTCTGGCTGTATTCGAGGAACAATTCGCCGTCGTCGGCGCCGCTGAGGCCCCGCGCGATCTCATGGCGCACCCGGTCGCGATCGAGGTTGGCGCGGTCGAGCAGGGAGGTGGCGGCGGGGTCGGTCATGGCGGGCTCCGAAGCGGCGGGCGGGATGCACGATCCCGAACATAGGCATGGATGCCGCCGATGGGGAGGGCCTCCACGCAGGCGGCCTCGCGGAATTGAAGGACCGCGCCGCTACGGCAGCTTGTCGTAGCCTTCCGACAGCCCGTTCAGGCTGAGCGGGAAGCCGATGCCTTCTTCCGGGGTCTCGAAGATGATGAAGGTGGCGGTCTTGGCGGCACGGATCTGGGCGAGCAGCTTGTCGTCCAGCACCACTTCGGCGACGCAGCCATTGGGAAGGCAGCGCACGAAGCCGGCGCGGCCGACATCGGCATTGTCGAGCTTGAGCCCGAGGCCAGACGGCAGCAGCACCCCCAGCGGCGCGACCACCCGCATCAGCTTGCTTTTCTGGTCGGCGGTCTTGAGCACGATCACGGTGAGGCCGGCATTGGAGCGGTCCTCCGCCACCACGCTCTGAATCAGGGCGCATTGCTCGGATTTGGCGCCGGGCGGGGTGTCGCAGCGGATTTGCCAGTCGCCATGGACCGAGCGCACCGCTCCCTGGGCGTGGGCGGGAACCGCCGCGCCGGCCGCGAAAAGCGCGGCCATCGCCGCGCCGCCGATCCATCCGAAAGCCCGCCGGGACGCCGGGCGGTTGCGGGATGGGTGGCCGATTTGCTGGTTCGAAGGCCCCATCGGGGTTGATCCCTTCAATGTCTGTCCGGAATGCCGATCCGGACTGATACGGTAATGACGGCGCCTTGAAGGCAGGCCGCACCGAAAATGTCTCCGCCGCGCCGGCGAATCGGGTTGGGGCGCGACCGTCCGCTTGGGGTACATCCGCCAATCCGCCTGTCAAGCGCCGTCGCGGCGACCCCGGTAAAATCATCCGGTTTTGCGGCTATTTGGGCCGTCAACCGACAATCCCTTCAAATGCACCCCGTCACCCCTACGACTGCATTGCGAGAACCGGCGAATTATGGTTTGAGAGGCTAGATTTCGACGTGTTCTAACGATCTGACCAGCAGTCTTTATCGTCAGGGAGCGTCGTTCGGCACGGGCGCCGTGGGCGGCGCGTGCTTTCGGGGTTTTTGATAAGGAGCGCGAGCGGCATGACTATGTCGATGGGCAAGATCGGCCGGCAGGTGTTGGGGTTGGCGGCTATTGGTATCGCGCTGGCGGCGGGCGGTGTCGCGTTCGCGGATGTCGGTCAGCCCAGGCCGTGGGAAATGACGCTTCAGGGCTCCGCCTCCCCGGTGATGGACAATATCGAGTGGTTTCACACCTTCCTGCTCTGGATCATCGTGCCGATCACCCTGCTGGTGACGGTGCTGCTGATCTGGGTGATGGTGAAATACAATTCCAAATCCAACCCGGTGCCGTCGCGGACCACGCACAACACCCTGATCGAGGTGATCTGGACCATCGTTCCGGTGATGATCCTGGTGGGCATCGCGATCCCGTCGTTCCGGCTCTTGTTCGAGCAGACCACCATTCCGAAGGCCGATGTCACCATCAAGGCCACCGGCAAGCAGTGGTACTGGACCTATACCTATCCCGACAACGGCAAGATCGAATTCGATTCGCTGATGGCGGCGGACAAGCAGCCGCGCCTGCTCGCCGTCGACAACGAGATGGTGGTTCCGGTCAATAAGATCATCCGGGTGCAGACTACCGGCGCCGACGTCATCCACGCCTTCACCGTGCCGGCCTTCGGCATCAAGATCGACGCCATTCCGGGGCGTCTGAACGAGACCTGGTTCAAGGCCACCAAGACCGGCATGTTCTATGGTCAGTGCTCGGAATTGTGCGGCAAGGATCACGCCTTCATGCCGATCGCGGTCCGCGTCGTCAGTGATCAGGAATTCGCGAGCTGGATCGAGGAGGCGAAGAAGAAGTTCGCCTCGAACAGCACCGACAGCTACGCCGTGGCGCAGGCGGAACAGCGGTAAGGCAGGACGGAATTTCGCCCGCGTCGGCCGAGGCGGGCGACAGGATCGCAAGATCCGAAAGACGGCAGGACAGGATTTCGAAAATGGCAAGCACGGCAGCAGCTCATTCGCATCAGGGTCACGACGATCACGCCCATGGTCATCCGACCGGTTGGCGGCGCTACGTCTACTCGACCAATCACAAGGACATCGGCACGATGTACCTGATCTTCGCGCTGATCGCCGGCTTGATCGGCGGCGCGATGTCGGTCGCGATCCGCCTCGAACTGATGTATCCGGGCGTGCAGTTCTTCCATCAGGCTCACGAATACAACGTCTTCGTGACCTCGCACGGCCTCATCATGATCTTCTTCATGGTGATGCCGGCGATGATCGGCGGCTTCGGCAACTGGATGGTGCCGCTGATGATCGGCGCGCCGGACATGGCGTTCCCGCGCATGAACAACATCTCGTTCTGGCTGCTGCCGGCGGCCTTCGCGCTGCTCCTGATCTCGACCTTCGTGGAGGGCGAGCCGGGCAGCAGCGGCGCCGGCACGGGCTGGACGATGTACGCGCCGCTCTCGACCTCGGGCCATCCGGGGCCGGCGGTCGACTTCGTCATTCTGTCGATGCATCTGGCCGGCGCCTCGTCGATCCTCGGCGCCATCAACTTCATCACCACCATCTTCAACATGCGCGCGCCGGGCATGACCTTGCACAAGATGCCGCTGTTCGTGTGGTCGATCCTGGTGACGGTGTTCCTGCTGCTGCTGTCGCTGCCGGTTCTGGCGGGCGCCATCACCATGCTGCTCACCGACCGCAACTTCGGCACCTCGTTCTTCGCCCCCGACGGCGGCGGCGATCCGGTGCTGTTCCAGCATCTGTTCTGGTTCTTCGGTCACCCCGAGGTGTACATCCTGATTCTGCCGGGCTTCGGCATGATCAGCCAGATCGTTTCGACCTTCTCGCGCAAGCCGGTGTTCGGTTATCTCGGCATGGCCTACGCCATGGTCGCGATCGGCTTCATCGGCTTCGTGGTGTGGGCGCATCACATGTACACGGTGGGCATGTCGGGCGCGACGCAGGCTTACTTCGTCGCGGCGACGATGGTGATCGCGGTACCGACCGGCGTGAAGATCTTCTCGTGGATCGCCACCATGTGGGGCGGCTCGATCGAGTTCAAGGCGCCGATGTTGTTCGCGCTCGGCTTCATCTTCCTGTTCACCGTCGGCGGCGTCACCGGCGTCGTGCTGGCCAACGCCGGCATCGACCGCGTGTTGCAGGAAACCTATTACGTCATCGCGCACTTCCACTACGTGATGGGCGTCGCCGCGGTGTTCGCGATCTTCGCCGGCTGGTACTACTGGTTCCCGAAGATCACCGGCTACATGTATTCGGAAGGCATCGCCAAGGCGCAATTCTGGGTGATGTTCATCGGCGTCAACATCCTGTTCTTCCCGCAGCACTTCCTCGGCCTGTCGGGTATGCCGCGCCGCTACATCGACTATCCGGATGCGTTCGCCGGCTGGAACCTGGTGTCGTCGATCGGCGCCTACATCTCGTTCTTCGGCATCGTGATCTTCCTCTACGGCATGGTGCTGGCGCTGATCCGCAAGGAGAAGGCGGCGGACAATCCGTGGGGCGCGGGCGCGACCACGCTGGAATGGACGCTGCCGTCGCCGCCGCCGTTCCACCAGTTCGAGACGCTGCCGCGCGTGCAGTAATCGTCATCGCGGCGCGTTGCGACGCGCCGCGCCGTCGTCAGGGCTTCCGCCACGGGCCGAAACGCCCCAGCGGAAGCCGGCACAGAAGTGAGTGTAGCCTTGTCGATCGTCGAGAATCACCCGCTGACGCTGCCGCCCCGCATCTCCGAGGCGGGCGTCGGCGATTATATCGCGCTGCTCAAGCCGCGCGTGATGTCGCTGGTGGTGTTCACGGCGCTGGTCGGGCTCCTGATCGCGCCGGGCCATGTCCATCCGGTTCTGGCGATCACCTCGATCTTGTGCATCGCGGTGGGCGCGGGCGCCTCCGGCGCGCTCAACATGTGGTACGACGCCGATATCGACGCGCTGATGTCGCGCACCGCCAAGCGGCCGGTGCCGACCGGCCGGGTGACGCCGCAGGAGGCGCTGGCGTTCGGCCTGATCCTGTCGTTCTTCTCGGTGACGACGCTGGGCACGCTGGTCAACTGGGTGGCCGGCGGCTTGCTGGCGTTCACGATCTTCTTCTACGCCGTGATCTATACGATGTGGCTGAAGCGCTGGACCGCGCAGAACATCGTGATCGGCGGGGCCGCCGGCGCGCTGCCGCCGGTGGTGGCCTGGGCCGCGGCCACCGGGTCGCTGTCGGCGGAACCGATCTTCCTGTTCCTGATCATTTTCTTCTGGACGCCGCCGCATTTCTGGGCCCTGGCGCTGTTCCGCAGCGACGACTACGCCCGCGCCGGCGTGCCGATGCTGCCGGTGGTCGCCGGCCCCGACGCGACGCGCTTGCAGATCCTGCTTTACACCGTGGTGCTGGTGGCGGTCGCCGCCGCGCCGTGGGCGCTGGGCTATTTCGACGCGATTTACGGCGTGTCGTCGTTGCTGCTGGGCGGCTGGATGCTGTGGCTGGCGATTGATGTCTACCGCCGCCGCGAGGGCAAGGCGGCGGTGCGCGCCGCGCGCCGGCTGTTCGGTTTCTCGCTGCTTTATCTGTTCGCGCTGTTCGCCATTCTGCTGCTTGAGGTCGTGGTCGCGGCGGTGCTGGCGCAGTTCGCCTGAGGGATGCGTTCGGTCCATGGATGACAAGGAGCAACCACCGGGGATCGTCCTGACCGAGGCGCAAAAGAAGAAGCGCCGGGAGCGGTCGATCGCGATCGCGCTGGCGTTGGGGGTTCTGGTGGTGTTGTTTTTCGCCGTCACCCTGGTCAAGGGGCCGGCGGTGTTGAACCGGCCGCTGTGAGGCCGGGAGACCCCGGCCAGAGGGTCGGGTTGGAGCGGGGCGTGACGAGGGCGTGGGGCAAATCGGAAGGCAGGTCGACATGACGACGCCCGGACCGGTGAACGACGGTCACCCGGAGAATGGAAGCGCCGCGCCGCGCCGCGCGCGCGGATTGCGCCGCGACGTCTATGTCGCGGCGGCTTGCGGCCTGTTCGTCGCCAGCATGGTCGGCGCCGCCTACGCGGCCGTGCCGTTCTACAACTGGTTCTGCCGCGCCACCGGCTTCAACGGCACCACCCAGGTCGCGACCGCGCCGCCGTCGGTCGCGCCGCTCGGCCGCCGGATCGCGGTGCGCTTCGATTCCAATGTCAGCGGCGGCTTGCCGTGGAAGTTCGAGCCGGAAAAAACCGAGATCGATGTCCGCATCGGCGAGGTGGTGACGGCGTATTACACGGTGACCAATACCGCGGCGCGGACCACGACGGGGCAGGCCGCCTACAACGTCGCGCCGCTCACGGTGGGATCGTATTTCCAGAAGATCAACTGCTTCTGCTTCACCGAGCAGACCCTCGGCCCAGGCGAGAAGCGCGAGATGGCGGTGGTGTTCTACGTCGATCCGGCGATCACCAAGGATAGCGACAACGCCGATGTCGATACCATCACCCTGTCCTATACCTTCTATCCGGTCCGCGAGGTCGCGCCCAAGCCGGTGGCGGCGGGCGAGCCGGATCGGCGCAAGGGGAGCCTGTGACGGGACATTTGTAACGGCAACTCCCGCCCACGGGATGCGCGCGATTGATTTTTGAACGAATATGTGCCGACTAGTGCGGCACGCCCTACGGAGAGACTGCAATGGCTACGGCGCACGCTAAGCACCACGACTATCACCTCGTTGATCCGAGCCCATGGCCTTTTGTCGGCTCGCTCTCGGCCTTCATCATGGCGGTGGGCGCGATTTCGTGGATGCACCACCTTTTTTCGGCCGCCCCGATCGTGTTCGGCATCGGCGTCATCGGCGTGCTCTACACCATGGCGGCGTGGTGGGGCGACGTCATCCGTGAGGCCGAGCACAAGGGCGATCACACCCGCGTGGTGCAGATCAGCCACCGCTACGGCATGATCCTGTTCATCGCCTCCGAGGTGATGTTCTTCGTCGCCTGGTTCTGGGCCTACTTCAACTCGGCGCTGTTCCCGGCGGACCCGGTTCACTACGCCCGCGACGCGCTGTTCGGCGGCGTCTGGCCGCCGAAGGGGATCCAGACCTTCGATCCCTGGCATCTGCCGCTGCTCAACACCCTGATCCTGCTGACCTCGGGCACCACGGTCACCTGGGCGCATCACGCGCTGCTGGAGGGCGATCGCAAGGGCCTGAAGTGGGGGTTGATCCTCACCGTCCTGCTCGGCGCCACCTTCACCTTCGTGCAGGCCTACGAATATCATCACGCGGCGTTCAGCTTCGCCGGCAACGTCTATGGCGGCATCTTCTTCATGGCGACCGGCTTCCACGGTTTCCATGTGCTGATCGGCACCATCTTCCTGCTGGTCTGCCTGTTCCGCGCCTATGCCGGACACTTCACGCCGACCCATCACCTCGGCTTCGAATTCGCCGCCTGGTACTGGCATTTCGTCGACGTGGTCTGGCTGTTCCTGTTCGTGTGCATCTATGTGTGGGGCCGCGGCGCCGCCGAGATCGCCCACGCCGCCGCGCACTAGAGCCGGGCGGTTGTGCTAAAACGGGGCGGCCGCGAGGCCGCCCTTTTTCATTCCGCCGATCAACGCGGCAGACTGGGACCCATGCCGATGCCGGACGATTATTCGACGACGCTGTCGCAGAGCATCACCCGCGGCCTGTTATGCCGCTGCCCGCGTTGCGGCGAGGGCAAGCTGTTCGCGGGCTACATCCGGCTGCGGCCGAAATGCGACCGCTGCGGGCTCGACTACGCCTTCACCGACTCCGGCGACGGGCCGTCGGTCTTCATCATCCTGATCGCCGGCTTCATCGTCGTGGCCTGCGCCCTGATCGTCGAGGTCAAGTATCAGCCGCCGTTCTGGGTCCATGCCGCGCTGTGGATTCCGCTGGTGGCGATCACCACGCTGTTGCCGTTGCGCGCCATGAAGTCGCTGCTGATTTCGCTGCAATTCCATCACAAGGCCGAAGAAGGCCGGCTGACGTGGCGGGACCCGACATGACCGCCGCGTCGGGGCGGCTGCGGCGCATCGCCGGACTGAGCGTCTTCTCCGCCGCGATGGTCGCGGTGCTGATCGGGCTCGGCATCTGGCAATTGCAGCGGCGGGTCGAGAAGCACGCCCTGATCGCGATGCTCGATCAGCGCCTCGCCGCCGCGCCCGTGCCGCTGCCCGCGCTCGCCGACTGGCCGAACCTGACGCCGGCCCGCGACGAATTCCGCCGCGTGAGGTTTTCGGCCGCCTTCGCGGCGCGGCCCGAGGCGCATGTCTTCTCCTCCGGCTCCGGCGTTCGCGCCGACATCACCAGCCCCGGCGTCTGGGTGTTCGCGCCGGCGCGGGTGCAGGGCTCGGGCATCGTCGTGGTCAATCGCGGCTTCGCGCCGGAGGGGCAGTTCGAGCGCATCGCGCCGCCGCCGTCCGGTGAGGTCGTCCTGACCGGCTATCTGCGCTTCCCGGAAACGCCGAGGCTGTGGACGCCGCAGGCGGATCGCGCCAAGCGGCTGTGGTTCCTGCGCGATCCGCAGGCGATGGCGCAGGCGCTGGACTGGGGCGGGGTCGCGCCGTTCTATATCGACCTTGAGACCCCCGCGCCCACGGGTGGCGTGCCGAAACCGGGGCCGCTCGAAGTGCATCTGAAGGACGACCACATGCAATATGCCATCACCTGGTTCGGGCTGGCGGCGGCGGTCGGGATCGCTTTTGCGGTGTGGCTCGCCCGCGCGCTCGCCGAGGCGCGAACGCCGCCGTCCGGCGGCGGTGGTTTCCCGCGCGCCTGAAACCGCTATAACGGTCCCGCCTTTGGAGGACATCTTGACGCGATACATATCGACCCGCGGCGAAGCGCCGGCGCTCGGCTTCTGCGACGTGATGCTGACCGGCCTCGCCCGCGACGGCGGTCTCTACGTGCCGGAGGTCTGGCCGCGCCTGACGCCGGAGGCCATCGCCGGATTGTCCGGCCGGCCCTACTGGGAGGTCGCGGTCGAGGTGATCCGCCCGTTCGTCGGCGGGGAAATCTCCGACGCCGATCTCGGCCGCATGGCGCATGAGGCCTATGCCACGTTCCGGCATCCGGCGGTGGTGCCGCTCGACCAGAGCGGGACCAGCCAGTTCGTGCTGGAACTGTTTCATGGCCCGACCTTGGCGTTCAAGGACGTCGCCATGCAGTGGCTCGCGCGGCTGATGGATCACGTGCTGGCGCAGCGCGGCCAGCGCACCACCATCGTGGTGGCGACCTCGGGCGATACCGGCGGGGCTGCGGTCGACGCCTTCGCCAACCGCGACAATGTCGATCTCGTCGTGCTGTTTCCGCAGGGGCGCATTTCCGACGTGCAGCGCCGGATGATGACGACCACGGGGGCCGCCAACGTCCACGCGCTGGCGATCGACGGCACCTTCGACGATTGCCAGGCGATCGTGAAGGGCTGCTTCAATCATCACGCCTTCCGCGACAAGGTGGCGCTGTCCGGCGTCAATTCGATCAACTGGGCGCGGATCGTGGCGCAGGTGGTGTACTACGTCACCTCGGCGGTGGCGCTCGGCGCGCCGGCGCGCCAGGTCGATTTCACCGTGCCGACCGGCAATTTCGGCGATATTTTCGCGGGCTATGTCGCCAAGCGCATGGGCGTGCCGATCCGGCGGCTGCGCATCGCCACCAACTCTAACGACATTCTGGCGCGCACGCTGAAGACCGGCATCTACGAGGTGCGCGGCGTCCATGGCACCACGTCGCCGTCGATGGACATTCAGGTGTCGTCGAATTTCGAGCGGCTGTTGTTCGAGGCCGCCGGCCGCGATGGTGCCGTGGTGCGCGGCCTGATGGCCTCGCTGGAGCAATCGCGGCGCTTCGTGCTGCCCGACGCGATGCTGGCCGCGATCCGCGACGAGTTCGACGCCGGCCGCGCCGACGAGTCCGAGACGGAAGCGGCGATCCGCGCCGCCTGGCGCGAGGCCGGCGACCTGATCGATCCGCATACCGCCGTGGCGCTGGCGGTGGCCGATCGCGACGCGACCGATGCGCGCGTGCCCAACATCGTGCTGTCCACCGCGCATCCGGCGAAATTCCCCGACGCGGTGGAGGCGGCGTGCGGCATGCGCCCGGCGCTGCCGCCGTGGCTCGACGGCTTGATGAGCCGCCCCGAGCGGATGCGGACGATGAACAACGATCAAGGCGAAGTCGAGCGGTTCGTGCTGTCGGTCAGCCGCGCCGCCCAAGCGGGAGGGGCCGGATGAGCGTCGAGGTCAGCAAGCTGCCGTCCGGCCTCACGGTCATCACCGACACCATGCCGCATCTGGAAACCGCTGCGCTCGGCGTGTGGGCCGGCGTCGGCGGCCGCGACGAGAAGCCGGACGAGCACGGCATCTCGCATCTGCTCGAACACATGGCGTTCAAGGGCACCGAGCGCCGCTCCGCGCGCGAGATCGTCGAGGAGATCGAGGCGGTCGGCGGCGATCTCAACGCCGCCACCAGCACCGAGACCACGGCCTATTATGCCCGCGTGATGAAGGCCGACGTCCCGCTGGCGCTCGACGTCCTGTCGGACATCGTCTCGCATCCGACCTTCGTGACCGAGGAGCTGGAGCGCGAAAAGAGTGTGATCGAACAGGAAATCGGCGCGGCGCAGGATACGCCGGACGATGTGGTGTTCGAATATCTCAGCGAGCTTTGCTATCCGGACCAGCCGATCGGGCGCTCGCTGCTCGGCACCACGGCGACGCTGAAGACTTTCAACCGCGATTCGCTGCGCAACTATCTGGCGACCCATTATCGCGGACCGAACATGGTGGTGGCGGCGGCGGGCGCGGTCGATCACGCCCGCGTGGTGGAGGAGGCGGCGTCGCGTTTCGCTGGCTTCGACGCGCAGCCCGCGCCGCAGCCTCCGCCGGCGATCTTTGGCGAGGGCGGCGCGCGCGTGGTCCATCGCGACCTGGAGCAGGCGCACCTGACCATGGCGCTCGAAGGTCTGTCGCGGGCGGACCCGGCGCTGTTCAGCCTTCAGGTGTTCACCAACATCCTCGGCGGCGGGATGTCGTCGCGGCTGTTCCAGGAAGTGCGCGAGCAGCGCGGGCTGTGTTACTCGATCTACACCTTCCATGCGCCGCACGCCGATACCGGGTTCTTCGGGCTCTACACCGGCACCGATCCGGCCGACGCGCCGGAAATGATGGAGGTGATCGTCGATGTCATCAACGACGCGGTCGAAACCCTGACCGAGGCCGAGGTCGCCCGCGCCAAGGCGCAGATGAAGGCCGGCCTGTTGATGGCGCTGGAGAGCTGTAGCTCGCGCGCCGAGCAGTTGGCGCGGCATATGCTCGCCTATGGCCGGCCGCTTGGCGTCGATGAGCTGGTCGCCCGCATCGAGGCGGTGACGCCGGACTCGACCCGCGACGCTGCGCGCGTGCTGCTGGGGCGCGGCCGGCCGGCGGTGGTGGCGCTCGGCAGTGGACGCGGCCTGGAGGCCGCCGTCGCCCACGCCGAAAGCCTGGGCCGGCCGCGGGCGAGCTATCACTAGAACCTCATCGGATTGAGGCGTCATCGTCCGCTTTCGCGGAGCACGACGTTTCCGGTATTGAAAATTCGCTTGTCAAAGAACTGCCGGTCGGACTTTTGGATCGTGAGCGTTGATCCGAGTTCCCCGCAATGACGGTTCAACCGCGACGTCCTGCGTTTTCCGTGGAGGCGTTGTCCGATGCGGGCGGGTATCCCATTCGGGCGAAAACGCGCTAGAATAACCGCGGATCGCGTGCCGGCGAGGAACACCATGGCCTTGTTTCGTCTGCCATCGAGCGCGCCGGCGGCGCTTGAGCCGCGCGGCGACGGGTTGCTGCTGCGCGCGCCGCAGTCGGGTGATTTCCTGCCCTGGGCGCAGCTTCGCGAGCGCAGCCGCGCTTACCTCACGCCATGGGAACCGATCTGGCCGTCCGACGATCTGACCCGCGCCGGGTTCCGTCGAAGGCTGCGGCGCTATGCCGAGGATATGCTGGCCGATCGGGCCTATCCGTTTCTGATCTTCCGGGACCAGGATGGCGCCCTGGTCGGCGGCATCACCCTGGCCAATGTCCGTCGCGGCATCGTGCAGGCCGGAACCGTCGGCTACTGGATCGGCGAGCCGTTCGCCGGTCGCGGCTACATGACGGCGGCGCTGCGGCTGTTGCTGCCGACCTTGTTCGGCGAACTCAACCTGCATCGCGTCGAGGCCGCCTGCATTCCGGGCAACGCCGCCTCGGTGCGGGTGCTGGAGAAATGCGGTTTCGTCCGCGAGGGGCTGGCGCGGCGCTATCTCTGTATCAACGGCGTGTGGCAGGATCATCTGCTGTTCGGCATGTTGCACGAGGATTTTCGGCGCTGACGCGACACCCATGCGCAAGGTGAGACGGCGGCCGTCGATGCGCCTTGGGTTTGCCGCCATTGCCCTGCTATAAAAGGGCCGGCCGGCGCGGGAACCGGGGGTTACCCGCGAGGTGGCGTCGCAAGGCCGGTTCGTCGGGGGACATCTGCATCATGTTGGATTTGCGTTCGAAGCATCGCGTTGTGGCGCGGGCGGTTCGGCCGTCATCGCGGTTCGCGGCGCTGGCGGTAGCCGCGCTGACATTGGCCGGCTGCGGCGGCGGCTCGCTCGGTGGCGCGCAGTCGAGCGGCGACAATCCTTCGCTCACTGACCGCTTCTATCAACTGTTCGGCTCCAATTCGCAGCCGGCGACCACCACCGTCGCGGCGCCGTCGCCGGCCGCGGACGCCAGCCTGCCGGTGTGCCCGGCGGTGGCCATCCGTCCCGGCGCCTCGACCTTCGCGGTCGGCGTGCCCGGCCGGGAAGCCACCGGCACCGATCTGCGTTATCAGGCGACCATCGTGCGCACCGCGCGCGATTGCACGCTGAATGACGGACAGGTGACGGCGCGGATCGGCATTCAGGGGCGCGTCATCGTCGGCCCGGCCGGCGCGCCGGCGACCGTCGAAATTCCGATGCGGATCGCGGTGGTGCAGGGCGGCGTCAGCGAAAAGACCATTTTCACACGCGCTTACCGGACCACGGTGACGATGCAGGGCGACAGCACGGTGCCGTTCAGCCTGGTCGCGGAGGACGTGGTTTATCCTGCCCCGACCGCGGCCGCCGGCGATTCCTACATCTTCTACATCGGCTTCGATCCGCAGGCGCTGCGGCCCGAGCCGCGCGGCCGCAACCAGCGGCGGCGATAGGAAACAGGATGCGCGTCATTGCGCTCGCAATGACGCATAAAACGAATTTCTCTCAAACAAAACGGCCGGCGCGAGCGATCGCACCGGCCGTTTTGCTTGATTGAAGATCTTCCGGATATCAGTTCAGCTTGGCGCGGACGTCCTGGATGCCCTTGGCGAGCAGATCGTCGGCGA
>JBDHSX010000058.1:0-20890 GCA_039808365.1 Xanthobacteraceae bacterium
CTCGCCGCCGCGTTCGCTGTGCGACGACGGTTTCCGGCCCTATGAGCGCTATACGCTGCGATTGCCGCTGCCCGACGGCGGGACGCTGACGCAGCGCCGCGACATCCTTCGCGGCGGCCGCGTCGCCGGCGTCTTGCCGGTCGATCTGGCGCGCGAGCGTGTCGTGCTGCTGCGCCAGTTTCGCCTGACCGCGCATCTCGCTACCGGCAACGGCGACATGATCGAGATCGTCGCCGGCCGCGTCGATGCCGGCGAGAGCGAGGCTGACGCCGCGCGGCGCGAATGCGTCGAGGAGATCGGCGTCGCGCCGGACGCGATGGCGCGGCTCTACAGCGTGTTGCCGACGCCGGGGCTGACCGATGAACTGGTGACGAGTTTCATCGGCTTCGTGGACTCCGCGCGCGCCGTCCGCCACGGCGGGCTCGCGTCCGAGACCGAGCACATCGAGACGCTGGTGGTGCCGATCGACGCCGCGCTCGATGCGTTGCGCGACGGACGCATCCTCAACGCGCTCACGGTCTCCGCGCTGCAATGGCTGGCGCTCAACCGCGCGCGGCTGCCGACGCTGCTTGAGGCGGCGATCGAGGCGGGCGGGGTGGCGCAGGGGTGAGGCGGTTCCGTGATCGCGAGCCCTCGGATCGTCATGCCGAGCCCCCATCGTCACGCCGGGCTCCTCGATCGTCATTGCGAGTATTCGGATCAGCGCTTCGCGCTGTCCGAGCACAGGCTCCGCGAAGCAATCCAGAGGTCATAAGGAAGGACTGGATTGCTTCGTCGCTGCGCTCCTCGCAATGACGTGGATAGATATGGCCCGTCTTGCTCGGGCGCGCGGCGTGGCGCAAAGTCCACTGTCGCAAACTATCGTATTCCGTCATTGCGAGCGCAGCGAAGCAATCCAGAAGGCCACGAAGCAAAGACTGGATTGCTTCGTCGCTGACGCCCTCGCAATGACGCTAGAGCCGCTTGATCCGTCGCACCGCGCTGCCCGCCGCCGCGATGCGGGCGACGGCGGCGTGGGTGGGCTCGACGGCGGTGGCCATGTGAAAGGCGTTGGCGTGGACCAGCGTGGTAGCGTCGCGGGCGATGGCGACGTGGCCTTTCCAGAACACCAGATCGCCGCGTTTCAGTTGCGCGATCTGCGCCAGCGGCACGTCGACCCCGAGCGAAGCCTCCTGCATGTCGCTGTCGCGCGGCGCGCCGATGCCACTCGCGGTCAACGACACCTGCACCAGGCCGGAGCAGTCGATGCCGAGGCTCGACTTGCCGCCCCACAGATACGGCGTGCCGACAAAGCGCTCGGCGACCGCGACGAAATCCGGCTCGACCTGAGCCAGCGGCGCGAGATGCCGCGCCGGCAGATGGCCGCCGTCATGGGTGACGGCGAAGTCGTTCGCGAGACACGCGACCGCGACAAAACTGCCCAGCGTCAGCGCCGCGCGTGGCGGCAGCTTGATCGAGGGGCCGGGAAATACAAAAGTGCGCAGCGCCGTCACCTTGTGGGTCGGCGCGGGGCCAACGGGCGCGAGCGCCGCGTCCGGCAGCCAGCCGACATAGCCGTCGGACTCCAGCTGCCCCCACGCCCAGCCTTCACTGGATCGATCGTAAACGGTGACGCGCTCGCCGTGCAGCGCCTCGGTGTGCAGCATGGCGTTGTCACGCGGCGCGTCGCGCAAGGGGGCGAGCGGGGCGATCACCGCGAACGTCGCGCCGTCGACGAAGCGCGCGGCTTTCACCTTGCCTTCGAGATAGCGCGCGGCGAGGTCCGGCCGCGCTGGCGTCAGGCGCGGGTCATCCATAGCGCTGGCTCAGCAGGCGGAAGATGGCGCGGGCGGCCTGGCATTCGCCGCCTTCCGGGCGCGCCGGCCTGGCGGTCGGCGTCCAGCCGTAGATATCGACATGCAGCCAGCTTCGCGCGGCCTCGACGAAGCGTTGCAGGAACAGCGCGCAGGTGATCGAGCCGGCGAAACCGTTCGACGGCGCGTTGTTGAGGTCGGCGACTTTCGAATCGAGCCACGCGTCATAGGCCGGCCACAGCGGCATCCGCCACAACGGATCGCGTTCCTCGCGGGCGCAGCGCACCAGATCCGCGGCGAGCGCCTCGTCGGCGGTGTAGAACGGCGGCAGGTCGGGGCCGAGCGCCACCCGCGCCGCGCCGGTGAGGGTGCCGAGATCGATCAGGAGGTCGGGCTTGTCCTCGTCGGCCAGCGCCAGCGCGTCGGCCAGCACCAGGCGGCCCTCGGCGTCGGTGTTGCCGATCTCGACGCTAAAACCCTTGCGCGAGGGAAAGACGTCGAGCGGGCGGAAGGCGTTGCCGGCGACCGAATTCTCCACCGCCGGAATCAGCACCCGCAGCCGCACTTTCAATCCGGCGTCCATCACCATCGCGGCCAGCGCCAGCACGTTGGCCGCGCCGCCCATGTCCTTCTTCATCAGCAGCATGCCGGAGGCCGGCTTGAGGTCGACGCCGCCGGTGTCGAAGCAGACGCCCTTGCCGACCAGCGTCACCTTCGGATGCGCCGGATCGCCCCATGAAAAGTCGATCAGCCGCGGCGCGCGCGGCGAGGCTCGGCCGACGGCGTGGATCAGCGGGAAATTTTTATGCAGCAGGTCGTCGCCGATGACGCAATCGAAGCTGGTGTCGTAGCCGGAGGCGAGATCGCGCGCGGCGGCTTCCAGTTCCGCCGGGCCCATGTCGTTGGCCGGCGTGTTGATGAGGTCGCGCGCCAGCCGCGCGGCGTCCGCGACGCGCGAGATGTCGTCGATGTCGACGCCGTCCGGCGGCACCAGCCGCACGTCCGGCGCGTCGTTGTTGCGGTAGCGCGCGAAACGGTAATGGCCGAGCGCGAAGGCCAGCGTGGCGAGGCGGACGTCGTGCGGCGCATCGGCGAAGCGGTAGACGCCGGGCGGCAACAGGCCGGGCAGCAGCCCCGGCTGGAACGGGTCGTGTTTCGCGCCGGTCGCCTCGTCGAGGCCGAACAGCACGGCGTCGATGTCGCCGCCGGCCGCCGGCAGCGCCAGGCACTGGCCAGCCTTGCCGGTGAAGTTTTGCGCCCGCGCGAAGCGGCGCGCCGGCTCGGGCAGCGCGGCGACGACGGCCTCGCAGCTCGCGGCGGTGACGAAACGGATCGGAATCGCGGGCGTGGCGGAATTTGGTTCGAAGGCGGGGTGCATGGGCGTCTCGCTGGCCGGGTTAACCCCTCATTAGGGTTAACGGTCTATTGAGGGAGATTAACCGGGGTTTCTCTGCATTGACGGGTTTATCGGCCATGCGTCAACAGCCTTCGACGTTCCGCTGGATGGGGTCGGTGACGGCCGCGGCCTTGCTGTCGCTCACACTCGCCGGCTGCCAGACAGCGGGTCTTTCCGATATCACCGGCGCGCTCGGCGGTGGCGCCGAGACGCGGGCCGCCGCCGATCCGGTCCGCGCCGCCGCCGTCGCCGGCGAGCGCTATCGCGCCAATCCCAAGAACGCCGACGCCGCGATGCGTTACGGCCAGGCGTTGCGCAAGACCGGCCAGCGCGCCCAGGCGGTGGCGGTGCTGGAGCAGGCGACGCTGATCCACCCGGCCAACCGCCAGCTGCTCGGGCTCTACGGCAAGGCGCTGGTGGACAACGGCGAATATCAGAAAGCCTTCGACATCCTCGGCCGCGCCCACACCCCGGCCGATCCGGACTGGCGCATCCTGTCGGTGCAGGGCACCGCGCTGGATCAGCTCGGCCGCCACGACGAGGCGCGCCAATATTACGCGAGCGCGTTGAAGATCATGCCGGAGGAGCCCTCGGTGCTGTCCAATCTCGGCATGTCCTACGTTCTCACCAAGGAACTGGCGCAGGCCGAGCAGGTGCTGCGGCGTGCCTATGCCCGGCCCGGCGCCGGCTCGCGGGTGCGGCAGAACCTGGCGCTGGTGGTCGGCCTGCAGGGCCGCTTCGCGGAGGCCGAGAGCATCGTCAAGGCGGACCTGCCGCCGGACGAGGCCGCCGCCAACGTCGCCTACCTCAAGGAGATGCTGAACCGCGGCCAGCCGCCGCGCGTCGGCGAGGCGGCGAGCGGCGCGCGGCGGCCGTCGTGAGGCGCCGCGACAGCGTTTGACATCCATCGAACTGGATCGGGTTCACGGTCGTCATTGCGAGGAGCGAAGCGACGAAGCAATCCAGTATTCTTTGAAAAAAGCTGGATTGCTTCGCTTCGCTCGCAATGACGGCTGAGGGGCCGTGCGCCTCGCAGCGGCGGCTGAGGGACAACGCTCGCAATGGCGGCTGAGGGGCCGTGCGCCTCGCAATGACGTTCAGGCTTAGCGCGCCTTGCAACGACGGTTGCCGGGGCCGGCGACGCCCCCGCCGCGCCGCGTCATTCAATGCACCATCGTCAGCTTGATGTAGGTCGGGCCGAGAATGACGATGAACAGGCACGGCAGGAAGAACAGGATCATCGGCACCGTCAGCTTCGGCGGCAGCGCGGCGGCCTTCTTCTCGGCGGCGCTCATCCGCATGTCGCGGTTTTCCTGCGCCATCACCCGCAGCGCCTGACCGAGCGGCGTGCCGTAGCGCTCGGACTGTTGCAGCGCCAGACAGACCGACTTGACGCCTTCGAGGCCGGTGCGCTTGGCGAGATTCTCGTAGGCGACCTTGCGATCCGGCAGGTAGGACAGTTCCGCCGTGGTCAGCGTGAACTCCTCGGCGAGCGGAATCGATTGCGAGCCGATCTCAACCGAGACCTTGCGGAACGCCATCTCGATCGACATGCCGGATTCGACGCAGATCAACAGCAGGTCGAGCGCGTCCGGAAACGCGCGCTTGATCGACAGTTGCCGCTTGGCGATCGCGTTCCTGAGAAACAGCATCGGCGCTTGCAGGCCGAGATAGGCCGCGCCGAGACAGATGCCGATCTTGATCGGCAGCGGATGCTGCGTCTTCAGGATCAGGAAGATATAGATCGCCGTCGCCGACGCCAGCACGATCGGAATCATCATGCGGAAGAACAGGAACGTGATGTAGGGCGCCTGGCCGCGATAACCGGCCATCACCAGCTTTTCGCGCGCGGCCTCCTGCGCCAGCCATTTGCTGAGATTGAAATGATCGACGACGCGGGACACCATCTGCTTGGGGGTCTGGCGCAACGACACCTTTTCGGTGCGCGCGAGATGGCTGCGCTCGCGCTGGCGGATGCGTTCGCGCTCGCTGGCGACGGCTTTCATGCGCTTGGACAGGTTCTGCCCGGCGAACAGCGGCATGATCAGCGTGTAGGCGGTGGCGCTGGCGGCGACGGCGGCGAGCAGCATGGCCATGAAGCTCGCGTCATGCATCTTGGTTATGAGGAAATCGATCATGACCGTGCCTGCAACGTTTCGAGAATGCTTGAGACCGACAAACTAAAGTGAGGTGAATTCAAATTCGATCGTTCGCTCTGTGCGTCATTGCGAGGAGCGTGAGCTCCGAAGCAATCCAGAATTAGGAAGAAGAAAGACTGGATTGCTTCGCCCGCAATGACGATTCCACTAGAAGTCGAAATTGATCATCTTCTTCATCACCATCACGCCCATGCTCATCCACACCACGCAGCCGACCAGCATCAGCCGCCCGACCGGTTCGGTCCACAACAGCGCGATGTATTGCGGCGTGGTGATATAGACCAGAAACATCACCGCCGGCGGCAGCGCGCCGATGATCGCGGCCGAAGCCTTGGCCTCCATCGACATCGCCTGAATTTTCTCGCGCATCTTCTTGCGGTCGCGCAGCACCTTGGAGAGGTTGCCGAGCGCTTCCGACAGATTGCCGCCGGATTTCTGCTGGATCGCGACGACGATGCCGAAGAAATTGGCTTCCGGCAGCGGCATCCGCTCATAAAGCCGCGAGCAGGCTTCGCCGAGCGGCATGCCGATGGCCTGGGTCTCGATGATGGCGAGAAACTCGCCCTTCAGCGGCTGCGGCGCATCGGCGGCGACCACCTTGATGGATTCGAACAGCGGCAGCCCCGCCTTGATGCCGCGCACGATGACGTCGACGGCGTCGGGCAGGGCGGCGAGGAATTTCTTCTCGCGACGCTTCTTCAGGAAGCTGAGCAGCCAGCGCGGCGCGCCGAAGCCGGCGGCGAAGCTGAGACCGGCCGCCACCATCAATCCGCCGCCGGAAAAGAAGGCGAGCGCGAAGACGATCAGGCCGAACGCGATCGACAGCGCCAGGAATTTTTCCTTCGACAAGGACAGGCCGGCCTGCGAGATGCGATTGGTGAGCGGGACCTTCTTTTCCTTCTTGCTGCGCTCCTCAAGCTCCTTCAGCGAGCTTTCGACCTGCTGGCGGCGCGAGCGCTGGGCGCGATCGAGGCCGGCGCCGGCGCGCACGGGCTCGGGCCGCGTCAGCGCGGCGCGGCGCTTTTCAGCCTGCCGCTCGCCGGACAACAGCGGATAGATGAAGACCCACGCGACCCCGCCGATGGCGGTCGCCGCGAGAAACGCCAGGGCGAGGGTTTCGAGTTTCATGGATCACCTCAGACGTTGATGTCCGCCTCGGAAGCGTCCAGCGCCGCCGCGAGCCGCTGTTCCTCGTTGTAGTAGCGCGCCCGCTCCCAGAACGCGGGTCGCCCGATGCCGGTCGAGCGGTGGCGGCCGATGATCTTGCCGTTGGCGTCCTCGCCGAGCATGTCGTAGATGAAGATGTCCTGGGTGATGATGGTGTCGCCCTCCATGCCGATCACCTCGGTGATGTGGGTGATCCGCCGCGAGCCGTCGCGCAGGCGCGCCGCCTGGACGATGACGTCGATCGAGCCGCAGATCATCTCGCGGATGGTGCGCGACGGCAGCGAATAGCCGCCCATGGTGATCATGGATTCGGCGCGCGACAGCGCCTCGCGCGGGTTGTTGGCGTGCAGCGTTCCCATCGAGCCGTCGTGGCCGGTGTTCATCGCCTGCAACAGGTCGAACGCCTCGGGGCCGCGGACTTCGCCGACGATGATGCGCTCGGGCCGCATGCGCAGGCAGTTTTTCACCAGGTCGCGCATGGTGATCTGGCCCTCGCCCTCGATGTTGGGCGGGCGGGTTTCCAGCCGGACGACATGGGGCTGTTGCAGTTGCAACTCGGCCGCGTCCTCGCAGGTGATGATGCGCTCGTCGTGATCGATGTATTGCGTCAGGCAATTGAGCAGCGTGGTCTTGCCGGAGCCGGTGCCGCCGGAAATCAGCACGTTGCAGCGGACGCGGCCGATGATCCGCAGGATCTCGGCGCCCTGCGGCGTGATCGAGCCGTACTTGACCAGTTGGTCGAGCGTCAGCTTGTCCTTGCGGAATTTGCGGATGGTGAGGGCGGGGCCGTCGATCGCCAGCGGCGGCACGATGGCGTTGACGCGGGAGCCGTCGGCGAGACGGGCGTCGCAGATCGGCGACGATTCGTCGACGCGGCGGCCGACCTGGCTGACGATGCGCTGGCAGATGTTGAGAAGCTGCTGGTTGTCGCGGAAGCGGATGCCGGTCTTCTCGATCTTGCCGCCGACTTCGATGAACACGGTGCCGGCGCCGTTGACCATGATGTCGGCGATGTCGTCGCGCGACAACAGGGGCTCCAGCGGGCCGTAGCCGAGCACGTCGTTGCAGATGTCGTCGAGCAGTTCCTCCTGCTCGGCGATCGACATCACGATGTTCTTGATCGCGATGATCTCGTTGACGATGTCGCGGATTTCCTCGCGCGCCGATTCGCCGTCGAGCTTGGCGAGCTGCGCCAGGTCGATCGCCTCGATCAGCGCGCCGAAGATCGTCGCCTTGACCTGATAGTAATTATCGGAGCGCCGCGTCTCCGGCGGCGGCGCGGCGGGGGTGGGGGCGCGCGCGGGCGAAAGCGGCGGCGAGGCGACCTGCGCCGGCGCGGCGCCGCCCGGCGACAGCGCGGCCGACGCCGGCTCGCGCACCACCTCGGCGGCCCTTGCGGTCCTGTTGTCGTTATCCGATCCGCTACGCTTGCCGAACACTGTTTGACTCCACCCGGTTGGCGCTATCTGGCCCGCAGTTTCTCAAGGAAAGGCGTCAGGAACGAGCCGCGCGGCTTCTTGGTTTCACCGCGGCCGGTCAGACGCTGCGCGATTTGCAGGAACATCTCGGTGGTGCGGTGATTGGCCGAAATTTCCGCGATCATCTGGCCGTTGTTGGCGGCGGACCCGAACAGTTGCGGCTCGAACGGAATGATCGCCGCCGGCTGGCTTTCGATCGCCTTGGCGAACTCGGCGGCGTTGATTTCCGGCCGCTTCGGCACGCCGACCTGATTCAGGCAATAGATCGGCGCGCGATCGTTCGGCCGCGCGGCCTTCAACAGGTCGTAGAGGTTCTTGGTGTTGCGCAGGTTGGCGAGGTCGGGCGCCGCCACGATCAGGATGTCGTCGGCGCCGATCAGCGCGCGCCGCGCCCAGCCGGACCATTGATGCGGCACGTCGAGCACGATGCACGGCATCGTGGTGCGCAGCGTGTCGAAGATGGCGTCGAAGGCTTCCGCGCCGAAATCGTAGACCCGCTCCAGCGTCGCCGGCGCCGCCAGCAGGCTGAGGTGATCGGTGCATTTCGACAGCAGGCGGTCGATGAACGCGGTATCGACGCGATCCGGCGAGAACACCGCCTCGGCGATGCCTTGCGCGGGGTCCTGATTGTAGTCGAGCCCGGCGGTGCCGAAGGCGAGATCGAGGTCGGCGACCACGGTGTCGAGCGCCAGATCGCGCGCAATCGCCCAGGCGACGTTGTGGGCGATGGTGGAAGCGCCGACGCCGCCCTTGGCGCCGACCACGGCGACGACACGGCCGACCGCCTTGGCTTCCGGCGCGGAGAACAGGTTGCAGATCGCGCGCACCATGTCGATCGGCGCGATCGGCCCCATCACGTAGTCGCTGACGCCGCGGCGCACCAGCTCGCGATACAGCGTGACGTCGTTGACCCGGCCGATGACGATGACGCGGGTGCCGGCGTCGCACACGGAGGCGAGCTGGTCGAGACCGGTGAGGATATCGCTGCGCCCCTCGGTTTCGAGCACGATGACGTTCGGCGTCGGCGCGGTGCGATAGGCTTCGATCGCCGCCGTGATGCCGCCCATCTGGATCTTGATATGGGCTTTGTCGAGACGGCGGTCCTCGCCGGCCGATTGCACCACCGCGGCGGTTTCCACCGTCTCGCAGAAGGCCTGCACCGAGACGCGGGGCGCCGGCGCGATGTGGGTGTCCATGTCAGACGACGCGGGCGTCGTCGGCGGCTCGTCCTTTGTCTGGCGTTCGTAGCTGATCATTGGCCCACACTGGTGATTTTGCCCTTGTCGGCATCGGGATAAGTGGTCGCCGGGCTCGCGCCCGCGCGGTATTTTTCGAGAACGGTGGTGCGCCTGGCGTTGTAGACCGCGCCTTCCGGCCGCGGCTGCACCAGATCGGACGGATTGTCGACCATCGCCGCCAGATTGCGCTGGTTGGCGCAGCCGAAATTCCAGTAGTTGGTGTTTTCGAGATAGGATTTACCCTTCACCGACGGGCCGAGATCCTCCGGCCACAGCCCGCAGGGGCCGGCGGAGGCGGCGATCCGCGGGTAGCTGACGCGGATCGCCGCGAACACCTGCGAATCCGTCGGCTGATAATGGCGCACCACGATGCCGCGCGCGGGGATGCCGCTCGCCGACAACAGCGACTTGATCTCGCGCAGCGCGTCGCCGGCGGCGCGCGCGTTCGGCGTCCCGGCTGGCATGTCGATGACGATGGCCCCGGTGCCCTCGCGCATCCAGGTGCCGCCGAGCGCGACGATCTCGGCGCGCTGCGAGGCGTTCAACCCGCCGCGGCCGTTGCCGACGAAGATCGCGATGCTCTGATCGGCTTCCTGAATGGCGATCGGGTGTCGCTGCCGGTAGTCGTCGGGGATGCTGCCGGTGATATCCGCCGGGCGGGTATGGTTGCACGCGCCGAGCGCCAGCGCCGCGCCTGCGAGCAGCACGGCGGCGCGAAGGCGGTGGAGCGTCGCGACGGGTCGTTGCCTGGTCATTGCGGTTGTCCTTGTCCCGTCCTTAGTCGGTGATGAAGCCGTAGGCGCCGCGATATTTCCGGTCCGCCGGATCGCGGCCGGGCACGCCGTAGATGCGGTTGATGCTGCCGAGCAGGTTGGCCTGCGGATCGGACGAGGCGACGAAGCCGTCGTCGGGCCGCGACAGATCCTTTTGCTTCACCGCGCGAACGATGTACGGCGTCACCAGCACCATCAGCTCGGTGTTGTTGTTGACGAAGTCGCGGCTGCGGAACAGCGCGCCCAGCACCGGCAGGCGGGTCAGCCCCGGCATGCCGTTGATCGCCTGCTTGGTCTGCTGCTCGATCAGCCCGGCCATCGCCATCGAGCCGCCGGAGGGAATTTCCAGGGTGGTGTCGGCGCGGCGGGTTTTCAGGCCCGGAATGGTCGTCGTCCCGGCGCCGGTGTTGGTGGTCAACGCCCCTTCCTGCGAAAGCTCCGAAACCTCGGTCTGGACGTGCAGGCTGATACGGCCCGCGCTGAGCACCACCGGCGTGAAATTCAGCGAGATGCCGAATTTCTTGAAGGTCACGGTCGGGGTGTAGACGCCGCCGGAGATGCTGCCGCCCGTCGATATCGGAAATTCGCCGCCGGCGAGGAAGTTGGCGCTCTCGCCGGAGATCGCGGTGAGGCTGGGCTCCGCCAGCGTGCGCATCACGCCCGCGCTCTCCATCGCCCGCAGCGTCGCCTGCACGTTGGCGCCGGTGCCGCCGAAGGTGCCGGTCAGCTTGTTGTCGGGCACCAGCGCCCCGCCGTTGACGGAGAACGGGTTCTGGTTGTTGAAATTCAACACCGTCGAGCCGTAGCTCATCGAGGCGCTGAGATCGACGCCGAGTTGCTTGAGAACGTTGCGCTGAACCTCGGCCACCACGACCTTGAGCATCACCTGGTCGCGGCCGCGGACGGTGATGGCGTTGACCACCTTGCTGCCCTCGGCCACCGACTTCGCCGACTGGAAGTCGAGGAGACGGATGGCGATGTCGAAGGCCTGCTGCGATTCCGCCTGGGTGTCGACCGTGCCGGACAGCACGACGCCCGGGCCGATGCCCTCGACGCGGATGTCGGCGTTGGGCAGCACCTGCCTCAGCATGGCGCGAATGCCGTTGAGATCGCGGGTCACGGCGATGTCATAGGCGGCGATCTGCTGGCCGTCGGCGTCGAAAAACACGATGTTGGTCTGGCCGGCGGCGGAGCCGATGATGTAGGCGCGCTGCGACGAGCGCACCACCGCGTTGGCGATCTTCGGGTCGGCGACCAGCACGTCCTTGACGTCGCGCGGCAGGTCGATCACCACCGACTTGCCGATGCCGAGCGTCAGCTGGCGGGCGTTGGAAGAGCCGCTGAGGCGTGCGGAGGCGGGCACCGCCCGGTCCGCCGCCAGCGCCGCCGGCGTCAATATCGGCTCAAGCAGCAGCGCGCCGGCGGCGGCGAAGCACAATGCCTGCCGCATCGCCGCGCCCAGTCGTCCGGTGATATGCGTTTCGCGGGTGTCCCGACACGTCATGTGCTGATCCTTCCGATTTACTGCCGGGCCGTCGCCTTGGTCGAAACGCCGTAGCGCACCACGTTGATCGATTCGCGCTTGCCGGTTTCGTCATTGCTGGCGACCGGCGCGTTGGCGTCGGCGAGGCTGCGCAGGGAGAGGGTAAGGGTGCCGCCGCTCTGCCGTGCCCGCGCCAGCGTCTCGGCCTGCTCGGGCTTGAGTTCGAGCGTCGCGGTGCGGCCGACGACGGCGCTCTGGCCTTCCTTCTCGCGCGGCGTCTGGTCGATCGCCAGCACGCGCACGTTGGTCAGAATGGTTTCCGACAGCGCGGCCTCGCTAGAGCCCTGATCGGGGTTTTTCTCGCGCCGCGACAGGATGACGTCGACGCGGTCGTTCGGCAGGATGAAGCCGCCGGCGCCGGTTTCCGGCGAAATTTCCGTCGAAATGGCCCGCATGCCGGCGGGCAGCACCGCGGCCATGAAGCCGGAGCCGCCGGCCACCACCAGCTTGGTGTCGCGGATCGGCTCACCGGACACGAACGGCGAACGCGCGATCGCGCCGGTGAATTTGGTCGGCGCGTCGGGCCGGCTGTCGCGTCGCACGAAGTTGGCGCTGGCGGCGGAGGCCGGCCAGGTCTGCCATTGCAGGTCGGCTGCCGTCACCGTCTTGCCGAGCGGAATGTCATCCTTGGCGACCAGGACGTCGACGGTTTCCATCTGGGCGACCGGCGAGGGCGGCGCCCTGTGGTCGGAGCCGCTGGCGAGCCAGGCGGCGAGGCCGCCGGCGCCGACGGCAATGCTCAGAACGACGATCCGCGCGGTATTCATGACTCACTTCCCACCAACGAGAGACGTGCGACGCCATGGTCGCCGTTGCGGGATTTGAGCAGTTATTCGTCAAGGCATGGTTAATGAGCCGTGTCAGAACAGCCTTAACGAGATCTTTTCTTGAAATTCACCCGGCGATGAAGCGGCCGAGATCGACGGCCTTGATCCAGGGGGTGTCCGGATAGACCATCAGCGCGCCCGCGGCCAGCGCGATGCCGTAGGGGATGCCGGTTTCATGATGATGCAGCCGCAGCAGCCAGGGCTGCCCGGTGAGGAACAGCGGTATAGGCCAGCGCCGGAATTCCAGC
The DNA here is from genome assembly GCA_039808365.1 of Xanthobacteraceae bacterium. Classification (GTDB taxonomy): domain Bacteria; phylum Pseudomonadota; class Alphaproteobacteria; order Rhizobiales; family Xanthobacteraceae; genus 62-47. The sequence goes on from JBDHSX010000058.1 coordinate 12,623, forward strand.
AGCGCCAGCGTCAGCGCGCCGCCGAACAGCGAGGCGTAGATGAGATAGGTCAACAGATGATCGAAGCCGAGCCACAGCGCGGTGGCCGCCGCCACCTTGGCGTCGCCGCCGCCGATCCAGCCCATGGCGAAGCAGGTGAAGGACACCGCCAGCACGGCGGCGCCGGCGGCGACGTGCAGGCCGATCTCGCTCGCGCCCATGCCGGACGCCACCGCCAGCACGAAGAACCCGCCGATCAGAAGCAGCGAGACCCGGTTGGAAATGGTCATGGTCAGGAGATCGCTGGAGGCGGCGAAGGCCATCAGCATGGGAAACAGCATGAGGCGGAACAGGTCGAGGATCATGGTGTTTTCCGTGTCGCGCGGATGGGGAAGATTATCCGACCAATTGTGAACAATCGAACAACGCGCGCGGTGACGTCAGGGGCAGAAAAGGCCCCGGCATGCCGGGGCCTTTTCGTAGTCGGCGCGGCGGCGCTGGCCGCCGGTCCCGATGCCGCCGCCCTCCGGGGAGCGCGGCCCGGCGCCGTTGGATTACTGCTGCGTGTTCAGGCTGCTGTTCACGGTGGTGAAGGTGGTGCGCAGCGAGCCGCCGAGGGTGTTAACGATGGTGATGATGGCGACGGCGATGCCGGCGGCGATCAGACCGTATTCGATCGCGGTGGCGCCCGATTCATCCTTGGCGAAACGCTTGACGAGATTCTTCATAGGAAACTCCATGTGTGCACGTGGCTGTTGAACTCGACGTCTAGTGGAAACGGCGTTCTCAGCACCGTGACCATGAGGGAACCCTATGCGGAGAAAATTTCGGGCCGGTTAATTCGATCGCAGAAACCCCCGTGTATCAGGGCTTTCTCGCGGACGGTAAACTTCAACTTAAAAACGTCGCGGAATATCCGGCAAATCGGTCCGGTCCGGTTTGGACGCCGCAAACGACAACCGCGCGGTGAAATTATTGCGGCCGCGCGCTGCGGCTGAGTCTAAGGAGTATCAGGGACGGGGCGCGAGCGGCCGGCGGCCCGCGCGTCGGAGCCTAGCTCGAACTTCGTCTTGCGCACGGATTGGCAACCCGGAAATCGTCGTCCCCGCGACGGCGGGGAACCGGACGCCGCAGCGGCGCGGCTCAATCCACCAGCGCAAAACCGTCCAATAATAGCCAACGCCAGGGATAACAGGTCCGCCGTCGGGGACGACGCCGAGGTTGTGTTGTCCGGCGTGCCGATTTCGAGCCGGTTACTTAAGATGATCGGAAAATCGCCGGCCCGGCCTCATGCGCGCTGCCCGCTGCCCGCTGCCGATATGAAAGGTGTCCGCCCCGCCGCCGGCGTTTGCAGTTCATTCATCAATTAACGGCATATTTGCCATATCCGGAGCCGGGACCTCGCTGGAGGCGGGGGCGGCCCGTGATTGTATCGGAGTGGGCGCATGATTGTCCGATCTCGGAATTCCAAGAAGCGGCTGGCGACGTTCGCATGCGTCGCCGCGGCGCTGACGTTGCTGTTCGGCCTCGGGCGGGCCATGGCCAACGACGACACCATCGCGGTCAGCATCGATCAGGCCAAGCTGGTGAAGCTGCCGGCGCGGGTGGCGACGCTGGTGGTCGGCAATCCGCTGATCGCCGATGTCACCCTGCAATCCGGCGGCATGGTCGTGGTGACCGGCAAGGGCTATGGCGCCACCAATGTCATCGCCATGGATCGCGCCGGCGAGATTTTGACCGACCGCACCATCCTGGTCAGCGGCCCCACCGACAAGGTGGTCACGATCTATCGCGGGGCCGATCGCGAATCCTATAGCTGCACGCCGAATTGCGAGCGGCGCGTGACGCTGGGCGACAGCGAGAAGTTCTTCAAATCCGCCATGGATCAGGCCGGCACGCTGAACAAGGAAGCCGGCACCGTCGGCAAGGCCAATTGATCGGCGTCGGTCGGCGGCGTTTCGCGCGGGCGCAGCCGTTGCGATGGTTAACCACGGGTTAACGCGGCGACGCGCTTTGTCCGCATCGGCCGAAACACTTCTACAATGAGTTTCCGGTAGATCCTGACGGCAGATGAATTCCGCTCGTCAGGAGGCGCATCAATGCCGTCATCCGAAAAGTCGTATGAAAAGCCGCGCCGCGCGTCATGGCGGCGCGACCAGCGCGGCTCAGCGGCAATCGAATTCGCGCTGGTCGCGCCGATCTTCTTCGGCCTGCTGTTCGCGATCCTCGAGGTCGCCCTGACATTCTACGCCGGGCAGGTGCTCGAAAACGGCCTGCAACGGACCGCGCGACTGATGTACACCAACAAGGCCACGGACACGAACGTGCCCATGACCAAGGATCAGTTCGTCCAGAAGCTGTGCGACCACGTGTCGATGCTGTTGGACTGCGCCAAGCTGCGCGTCAATGTCAGCGTCACGGACGAAGGCCAGCCGATCACCATCCTCAGTCCGCTGTCAAACGGCTCGTTCGTTGACAACTTCACCTATCAAGTGCCGGCCCCCAACACCAAGCAGACGGTGGTGGTCAGCGCCTTCTACCTGTGGCCGCTGGTGGTGACGCAACTGGGTTATAACCTGGCGAACGTCGACGCCAACACGCCGAACGGCAAATATCTGCTGTCGTCGGCGGCGGCGTTCCGCGTCGAACCGTTGTGAACGGCCATGAGCAATCTCACCACGATATCGGGCAAGTTCGGATTTCGGTTCGGGGCGTTTGGCGCCGACGCGCGGGGGCTGGCGGCGGTCGAATTCGCCATGATCCTTCCGCTCATGCTGGTGACGCTGTTCGGCCTCATCGGCGCGTCCTCGGCGATCTCGATCAATCGCAAGATCACGCTGGTGGCGCGTACCCTGTCGGATCTCACCTCCCAGGGACAGACGGTGAGCGACAGCACCGACATTCCGAACTTCTTTGCGATCGGCCGCGCGATATTGACGCCTTACAAGGCGACGCTGAATCCGTTCAGCGGCGGGCCGCTGAAAATGACCATCACCGAGGTCTACATCAATCCGACCAACGGCACGGCGCGCGTGCAATGGAGCAGGGGCGACAGCGCGCGCAATATCGGCGACGTGGTCTCGACCATGCCCGCGGATCTGATCGGCAAGGATCCCAATACCGGCAAGGTGCTGCCCAACCAGTATTTCATCCTGAGCGAGGTCAGCTACAATTACGCGCCCTCGATCCTGCCGGACGTCGCCGCCGTGTCGCTGAAGGAATCGACCTATACGCGACCGCGTATTACTTCAGTCTGGCCTTGCGTGCAGTTGAACAGCGCCACGACCTGCCCGACCAGCTGAACGGCCTCACGCCGGAATGCGCAAACGAAAAGGCCGCGCCCGGGCGCGGCCTTCTCTCATTTGTAAACCGGAATATCACGCGACGCGGAGCCGCCGGACGTTTGATCCGGGTGCTCGCGATCGGCGACGCCTTAGCCGGCGGCGCGCAGATTGTCGGCGGAGGATTTGCCGGAGCGGCGGTCCGCGACGATCTCGTAGCTGATCTTCTGGCCTTCGCGCAGCGTGCCGAGGCCGGCGCGCTCGACGGCGCTGATGTGCACGAACACGTCGTTGCCGCCGTCGTCGGGCTGGATGAAGCCGTAGCCCTTGGTTGCGTTAAACCATTTCACGGTTCCCATGCTCATGGGATAGTCCCTTCTCAAAAAAATATAGTCGAAACCCATTCGCATGGGCTGGTGGCATCGAATTTTTGGAAGGGTCGTCAGCATCTAAACCGGCTGTACCGGTAGTTAGCAAGTGTCGTCCGGCCGAAAATCGATCAGGGTATTTTAGTCGAAAGGCGAAGCCAAGACAATCCTGGCATGCACGTTTTTTGCGGGCACGCCGGATCGCGGTCCGCCCACGCTTCGAGGAGCGGACGCGACGCCGGTCGCCGGGCGGCGCGCCCGGCGGATTCCGCGCGAAAATCAGCGGCGGCGGAACTGGCCGCGGGGCGGGGCGCCGCGCGGCGGGCCGCCGGCGGGGCGCTCGTCCTTGTGGCGGAAGATCAGGCGGCCCTTTTCGAGGTCGTAGGGCGACATCTCGATGGTCACGCGGTCGCCCGCCAGGGTCTTGATGCGATTTTTCTTCATCTTGCCAGCGGTATAGGCGACGATCTCGTGCCCCGCGTCGAGCTGGACGCGGTAGCGGGCATCGGGGAGGATTTCGGTCACCAGTCCTTCGAACTGGATCAGCTCTTCTTTAGCCATGGGTTTCTCCAGGTCGAGAGGCTGTTATCGCTGCGGGCCTTGGTTGCGCTTGGGTTGATGGGATTTGGGTTGATGTTTCCGGGTCAGGAACGCGACGCCCTGAATGCCGTCGGCGTTGCCGCCGGCAACCTTGCCGCCCGAAGTCGCCCGGGCCGGCTCGTGCCGTCCGCCGGCGGCGGACTGCGGCAGGCCGTTCCCCGGCCGCCTGCGGCGGCGCGGGCGCTTGGCGGGCGGCGCGCCATCGGCGGCGCCGCGATGGGCGGCCGCGTGCGGACCCGGCCGGCCCGCGCGTGGCTGAGAGGCGGAGGGGCCGGCATCGCGATGGCCGGGCGTGCGTCGGTCTTCTCTGGGCAAGGCGACACGGATCAGTTTTTCGATGTCGCGGAGATACGCCATTTCCTCGCCGGCGCAAAGCGAGATCGCGACGCCGTCGGCGCCGGCGCGCGCGGTGCGGCCGATGCGGTGGACATAGGTTTCCGGGATGTTCGGCAGGTCGAAATTGACCACATGGCTGACGCCGTCGACGTCGATGCCGCGGGCGGCGATGTCGGTGGCGACCAACGTGCGGATGTCGCCGGTGCGGAACGCCGCCAGCACCCGCTCGCGGTAGTTCTGCGACTTGTTGCCGTGAATGGCGTCGGCGCTGATGCCGGCCTTGGCGAGGCCCTTCACCACCTTGTCGGCGCCGTGCTTGGTGCGGGTGAACACCAGCGCGCGGTTGACCGGCTCGTCCTTGAGGATCTGGGCCAGCGCCGCCGGCTTGGCGGCATGGTCGAGCTGGATCACCCGCTGGGCGATGCGCTCGACGGTCGAGGCCACCGGCGTCACCGCGACCCGCGCCGGATCGCGCAGCATCTGCTCGGCGAGTTCGGCGATGTCCTTCGGCATGGTGGCCGAGAAGAACAGCGTCTGCCGCTTGATCGGCAGCTTGGCGACGATTTTGCGGATGTCGTTGATGAAGCCCATGTCGAGCATGCGGTCGGCCTCGTCGAGGACGAGGAACTCGACATGGCCGAGCTTGAGCGCGTTGCCCTGCACCAGATCGAGCAGCCGGCCGGGAGTGGCGACCAGCACCTCGACGCCGCCCATCAGGGCGCGGACCTGGCGGCCCATCGGCACGCCGCCGATCGCCAGCGTCGAACTCAGGCGGATGTGGCGGCCATAGGCGTTGAAGCTGTCGAGGATCTGGCCGGACAGTTCGCGGGTCGGGCTCAGCACCAGCACCCGGCAGGTTTTCGGCTGCGGGCGGATGCGGTTCTCCAGCAGCCGGTGCAGGATCGGCAGCGCGAAGGCGGCGGTCTTGCCGGTGCCGGTCTGGGCGATGCCGACGACGTCGCGACCGGTCAAAGCGAGGGGAATGGTTTGCGCCTGGATCGGCGTCGGCGTCTGGTAATTTTCGTCGACCAGAGCGCGGGTAAGGGGATCGGCGAGGCCGAAGTCCTGAAAGGAGGTCAAAAGAGGTCTTTCCATTAAAAAACGAGCGCCCGACGTTCAACGTCAGGGGCGGGTGCCTCAGGAGAGGCTTGGGACACCCGCGTGTTTGGGGCGTCGGTTTCGGTTGGATGAAGGGGCAAGCCAGAAGCCGTTTTTGACCGGCTCAGAACACGCGGCTCGCAGGGACCTGAGGGCTTTCACAAGCGATTCTCAGGATCGTGCCGCTGATATGGCGCAGCATCGCGGCGGATTCAAGGTCAAACTGACGTCGCCGCGCCGCGCGGCCGCCGAAAACCGTTCCCACCGCTCATGCACATGCTCTAATGTTCCTGCCGCGAACCAACCACTTGGGAGACTGCCGTGATCTATATCGTTGCCACCCTGACCGTGAAGCCCGAAATGCGCGCCGAACTGATCGAGGGCGCCAAGGCCTGCATCAAAGCCACCCGCCAGGAGCCCGGCAACATCGCCTACGACATGCACGAGAGCGTCAGCGACCCGACCAAGATGGTGTTCGTCGAGCAATGGGACAACGCCGAGGCGCTGGAGCCGCATCGCAAGGCCGAGCACATGAAGGCGTTCGGGCGCATCGCCGCCAAGTGCCTGAGCGCGCCGGCCAAGATCGAGATCATCACGCCGGCCAAGGTGGACGCGCGTTAACCCTTCGCCGAAGGTCGATCCCGCGCCGGCGTGGCCGCCGGAACAAACCGAGCGGGACATGGTTGACATACTCTAACCAACCGGGCTTGCCGTCCGGAGCGGGTCGTCCGCTGACCGGCGACCCGCGAAGGCGCATCGATGAAGGGCGATGCAGCTTGGGCAAATTTTCGGGCGAAGTCGCCGGGTGAAGTGATTTTCGAGAGCGCGCGTGGTCAGGCTGGGGTTCATCATCGGGTTCATCGCGCTGCTCGGGCTGCTGTTGTCGGGCCTCGCCGCGTATCGCGCCCATGACCAGGAATTCACGGTCAACCGCATCGCGCTGTCGCGCGCCATCGATGTCAGCGCCAGCCTGGTCCAGGACCGCCTGACCGAGCGCGAACTGCTGGCGCGGGTCGCCTCCGGCCTGTTCGTGTCGCCGTCGGTGACCAAGGCCAACATGCTCAAGCCGCTGCGCACCTCGATCTACGCCTTCAAGACCGATTTCGTCGTGGCGGGCTGGATCGCGCGGCTGGAGCCGGACGAACTGGCGCAGGCCCAGGCCGAACTGCAAAGCGCCGGCTTCCCGAAACCGGAGATCCGCAATTTCAAGGACCAGCCGCTGGACCCCGCCGCGCGGAGCAAGCCGCTCGACGTGCTGATGGATGTCGAGCCCCGCGACGCCGAGACCGAGGGCTTTCCCGGCCGCGCGATCGAGCCTCAGCCGGTGCTGGAGGCGATGTTGCGGCGGGCGCAGGAAACCAGGCAGCCGGCGGCGTCGGAACCGTTGCCGCTGTTGCGGCCGGACGGTCCGGTCGGCGTGGTGCTGGCGACGCCGGTGCTTCAGGAACATTCCGAGCGGCCGGTGGGCTTCGTCACCTTCTCCTATGAACTCGCGCCGTTGATGCTGACCAATGACGAGATGTCGCTGTTCTCCGTCGCGCTGCGAAGTTCGGCGAGCAACGGCAGCGAACTGGTGCTCGACGCCAATGACCGCGTCGTCGCGCGCCCGTTGGCAAGCGGGGCCGAGCGCGGCGGCGCGGCGGCGCCGGTGATCCGCACCGTCACCTTCGGCGGCCGCGACTGGCAACTGGCCTATTACGCCAAGACCAACGTCGAGCAGCGCGCGCTCGAACTGGCGCTGGCGGTGGCGGCGATCGGCTTCGCGCTCACCGCGATCATTTGCGCGCTGTTCGGCTATATCGCCTACAACAACGTGCGGATGAGCCGCGAAATCCGCATGCGGATCGGCTTCGAGCACCGGCTGACAGCGGTGATCGACGAACTCAATCACCGGGTGAAGAACATTCTGGCGGTGATCCAGTCGATCGTCACCCGCACCATGCGACACGGCGCCGACGTCGACGTCGCGCGCGATCTCTTGATCGGGCGCATCCACGCCATGTCCAACGTGGTGTCGCTGCTCAGCGAAAGCCGCTGGCAGGGCGTGCCGCTCAAGGGGTTGTTCGAGGCGCGCGCCATTCCCAACGCCGAGCGGATCGCCGTCAGCGGGCCGGACATCTCGATCAGCGCCCGCGCCGCGCAAAGCCTGTCGCTGTTGTTCTTCGAACTGGCGTCGCATACCGACGAGGGGCTGTCGCTGGTCGGCAAGCACCCGCATGTCGTGGCGCAATGGACGGTGGAAGGCGACCCGCGCGACGCCATCTTTCATTTCCGCTGGGAGGAGTTCAACACCAGCGCCGCCACCCGCCGCGCCGACAGCGAGTTCGGCGTGATCCTGCTCGACCGCGTCGCGCCGGAAGCGCTCGGCGGCGTCGCCAAGCGCTACTTCACCGACGTCAGCTATGTCTACGAACTGATCGCGCCGATGGCCACCGTGGTCGACCTCACCGAGCGCGACCGCACCGACCGCCTGTCCGCCCCGGTGCGCCGGGTGCGGTGAGGGGAACACTGTCATATCAGCCGTCATTGCGAAGGGCATCGCACTCGCAATGACGAAGTAACGGCGTCCGTGCTTCGCTCTACGCCATCTCCCGCAGCAACGCCTC